>NZ_CP029145.1:3770697-4084922 GCF_003149515.1 Hymenobacter nivis | reverse complement strand
TTCGGTGCGGGCGTAGATGGCCTCCCACAGCAGCTGGTTCCAGGTGGGCTGTTGCAGCAGGTGCAGGCGCAGGTCGAGCAGGCCATCACCACGGTGGCCAGGCGCGCCAGCAGCTCCGATTCGGCCTCGCTGAACGTGCGAGGCTCGTGGCCAATTATGCAGAGCACGCCGATAGGGTAGCCGGCCGCGGTGCGCAGCGCATGGCCGGCGTAGAAGCCCAGGTACAACTGCTTCACCAGGAAGGGATTAATCAGGTCGCAGGGGTGGTCGTGCAGGTTTTCAAAAACCGTGGTTTCCTCGCTCAGCATAGCCACCGAGCACAGGGTTTCGCCCCGGTCCACAATGTCCAGGCCCGGCCCCAGCCCGTAGTTGAGGCCCAGGCTCACTTCCTATTCGTCCACGAAAGCCACAATGCCGATGAGCACGTTAGATAGCTTGGCCGCCAGGCGCACCAGCTCCGAAAACGTCTCGTCCCGCATCGTGTTCAGCAGCTGATACGGCCGCAGTGCCTGCAAGCGCAGCTCTTCGGCGAGGGGCAACGGGGCAAGGTGAGCAGTAGCCATACAATTATTTCCCGTTTTAAACACCAGGTTGATACCCAAAGATACGCGCCGGCCGTTGGCATCCCCGTCTTCTAATCAAATATTAAGATTACCCACCCGCCGGGCCCCATTTCTAACGACAAAGCCCCGCTTCCGGGCGGGAAGCGGGGCTTTGCATTGTACCAGAGACGGGAATCGAACCCGTACTTCCTCACGGAAACGACAGTTTAAGTGTCGCGTGTATACCAGTTTCACCACTCTGGCTCAAGCAGTTAGCTTTGAACGCTGTTGGTTTTTACCCCGATAATTATCGGTCAGCGCGTGGCAATTGGGACAAAGCAAGCGCAAGTTAGCAAGCCGGTGGTCATTGTTCACGCCGTTAGCGTGGTGCAGTTCCAGCGGAATGGCTTGGTTACACCATTCAACCAGCCCGCAATCCTCACACTTTACTTCTTTTAAGCCATGCTGAATCAGCCGGTTCCGAAGGCGGAAAGTGGAGGTGTAGGTAGAGTTTTCAACCAGGATGCCTTCCCACGAAAAAGACTTGCCGAGCATGTGGTAGCGAGGCCCCTGGTTCCAGCCCGCCCCTGTGAAGTGGCTCGTGTCCAAGGCCAGCAATTTGATGCGGGCGTGCACCGTTTTGTAGTTGCCGCCCGCGGGCACCAGCCCGATGCGGCCCAGCACTTGCCGGATGGACAAACTTTCGGCCACCGCCTGCCGAAACTCGTCGTCCGTGCTGAGGAATTTGCGCGTGGCGGCCATGGGGCGGGATAAAGCAAAAAAGACGTTGCCAGGGGCAGCGTCTTTTTTCGAACTTGGAGCGGGAGACGAGGTTCGAACTCGCGACCTCGACCTTGGCAAGGTCGCGCTCTACCAACTGAGCTACTCTCGCAATATAACCGCGACTGGCGTAGCGGCTAATGGTTTCACAAAGGTAGGGGGATTTTGGCGGGAGGCAAGCCCGGGGCCCAAAAACTTGCCCCTGGCGCAGCTTTGGGGCTCATTTTCAGCCTGAAAAATTTACGCGGGGCCCAGCGTCAGCTTCAATTCGTTCAGCTTTAGCAGCGCTTCGATGGGCGTGAGGGTGTTGACGTCGAGGTTTTGGAGCAGCTCGCGCAGGCGTTCCAGGGCCGGGTCGCCGGGCTCGAACATACTTAGCTGGAGCTGGGCGCGCGGGGCGGTGGCCACGGCCGAGGTGGCGCGGGGCCGGGGCTGGGCCGGCTGGGGGTCCTCGTCGAGGCCCGCCAGCACGGCGTCGAACGCGGTGGGGGCCCCGGCGTCGTCCACGCCGGCGCTGGTGCGCTCCACTTCGAGGTGGTGCATGATTTCGTTGGCCCGCAGCACCACGGCGGTGGGCATGCCGGCCAGCCGCGCCACGTGGATGCCAAAGCTGTGCTCGGAGCCGCCGGCCTGCAGCTTGCGCAGGAACAAGATGCGGCCGTCGGCTTCCTTCACAGCCACGTTGTAGTTGCGGACGCGCGGGCAGTCGTCGGCCAGCTGGTTTAGTTCGTGGTAGTGGGTGGCAAACAGGGTTTTAGCCTTGGCTTTGGGGTTGTTGTGCAGATGCTCCACAATGGCCCAGGCGATGCTGATGCCGTCGTAGGTGCTGGTACCGCGCCCGATTTCGTCCATCAGCACGAGGCTGCGGTCTGATAAATTGTTCAGGATGGAGGCAGTTTCGGTCATCTCCACCATGAAGGTACTCTCGCCCTTGCTCAGGTTGTCGGAGGCCCCCACGCGGGTGAAAATCTTGTCGATGATGCCCACCGTGGCGCTTTCGGCGGGCACGAAGGAGCCAATTTGGGCCAGCAGCACGATGAGGGCCGTTTGGCGGAGCAGAGCCGATTTGCCGGCCATGTTGGGACCCGTAATCACCACAATCTGCTGGTCGGTCTGGTCGAGGCAGATGTCGTTGGGGATGTAGCTTTCGCCGGGCGGCAGCTGGCGCTCGATGACGGGGTGGCGGCCCTGCTTGATGTCGAGCACCGTGCCGTCGTTCACCACCGGCCGCACGTAGCGGTGCTGGCGCGCGGTGAGGGCAAAGCTGGCCAGGCAGTCCATCACGCCGATGGCGCGGGCATTTTGCTGAATCTGGGGCACGAAATCGAGCGCGCTCAGCACCAGATCGGTGTAGATGCGCTGCTCGATGACGAACAATTGCTCCTCGGCGTGGAGAATTTTTTCCTCGTAGGTTTTCAGCTCCTCGGTCACGTAGCGCTCGGCGTTCACCAGGGTCTGCTTGCGAATCCAGGCCGCGGGCACCTTGTCTTTGTGGGCATTGGTGACTTCGAGGTAGTAGCCAAACACCTTGTTGTAAGCCACTTTTAGCGACGAGATGCCGGTGTTGCGCTGCTCGCGCACTTGCAGCTGCAAGAGGTAGTCTTTACCTGAAAAGGCCAGGCCGCGCAGTTCGTCCAGCTCGGCGTCCACGCCGTCGTGCAGCACGCCGCCCTGGTTGGTGAGCAGGGGCGCGTCGGACTTGATTTTGGCCTGAATCTCCTTGCGCAGAGCCAGGCAGGGGTTGAGCTGGTCAGCCAGCTTTTCCAGGGCCCGCACGCCGGAGCCGGCCAGCCGGGCACGCATGGGCTCCACGGCCTCTAGGGCCCTGGCTAGTTGCAGCAGCTCGCGCGGGTTCACGCGGCGCACGGCCACTTTGCTGATGAGGCGCTCCAGGTCATTGATTTGGCGCAGGTGCTGGGTGAGGTCGGCCAGCAGGTCCTCGTCGGCCACCAGGGCCCCCACGGTGTCGAGGCGGCGCTGAATCTGGCCCACTTCCTTCAGCGGCAGTACCACCCACTTGCGCAGCAGCCGGGCCCCCATCGGGGTCAGCGTCTGGTCCAAAATGTCAATCAGGGGCACGCCGCCGGGGTGCTGGGCCTGAATCAGCTCCAGGTTGCGCACCGTGAAGCGGTCGAGCCACACGTACTTGTCCTCCTCCAGGCGGCCCAGGCTGGCGATGTGGCTGAGGTTGGCGTGCTTGGTTTCGGCCAGGTAGTGCAGGATGCAGCCGGCGGCGATGACGCCTTCCTTGAGATTATCCACCCCGAAGCCCTTGAGCGACGTGGTGCGGAAGTGCCGCGTGAGGGTGTCGTGGGCGTAGTCGGGGCCGAACACCCACTCATCCAAGGCATAAGTGCAAAAATCGGGGCCGAAGTGGCGCTCAAAGTCGCCACGGCTTTTCTTGCAGAACAGCACCTCGGCGGGCCCGAAGTTTTGCAGCAGCTTGCCGAGGTAGCCAATGTCGCCCTGGGCCACCAGGAACTCGCCGGTGCTGATGTCGAGGAAGGAAATGCCGGCCTCGCTCTTGCCGAAGTGGATGGCGGCCAGGTAGTTGTTGGCGCGGCGCTCCAGCACGTTGTCGTGCAGGCTAACGCCGGGCGTCACCAGCTCGGTTATTCCTCTTTTCACCAAGCCCTTGGCCTGCTTGGGGTCTTCGAGCTGGTCGCAGATGGCCACGCGCTGGCCGGCGCGCACCAGCTTGGGCAGGTACGTATCGAGCGAGTGGTGCGGGAAGCCGGCCAGCGGCACCTCGCTGGACGTGCCGGCCCCGCGCTTGGTGAGGGTAATGTCGAGGATGCGGCTGGCAGTAACGGCGTCTTCGCCAAAGGTTTCGTAGAAATCACCCACCCGAAACAGCAGCACCGCGCCCGGGTACTGGGTTTTGAGCTGGTAGTACTGCTTCATCAGGGGCGTATCGATCACCGGCGCGGCGATGAAGTGGTCGGGGCCCACGGACTTGATGACGAATTCTTTTTTGGGAGCGGACAAAGCGAAAAAACCTGGGGCGCGAAGCCAGGGCTTCGGGCGGTGAGGAAACGGCAATTACTAGCGCAGCACGGGCCGCGGGGGACCCAGCGGCACGGGGCGCCAGGGCCCCAACGCAGAACGCGCCGCGGCACGTTCCTACCTTTGGCCATGCGAAAACTTACCATGGCCGAGCTGAACCGCGTGGCGGTGGCCGACTTCAAAAGTACGCCCAAAAGCCCCGTGGTTTTGGTGATGGACAACGTGCGCAGCCTGCACAACGTGGGCGCTGTATTCCGCACCGCCGATGCGTTTGCGCTCGAAAAAATCTGGCTCTGCGGCATCACCGGGCGGCCGCCGCACCGCGAAATCACCAAAACGGCCCTGGGCAGCGAGACCGCCGTGGCCTGGGAATACGCCGCCGAAACGACCGACGCCGTGGGGGCCCTAAAAGCGGCCGGCTACCAGGTAGTGGCCGTGGAGCAAACCACGGGCAGCGTGCCACTGCCGCAGTTCCGGCCCGCGCCGGGCCGGCCGCTGGCGCTGGTGCTGGGCAATGAGGTGTTCGGTGTGGACGACGCGGTGCTGGCCCTGTGCGACGTGGCCGTGGAAATCCCGCAGTTTGGCACCAAGCACTCGCTGAACGTGGGCGTGGCGGCCGGCGTGGTTCTCTGGGACGTGCTGGTAAAGCTGGGCGTAGTCTAGTTGTTCGTTGTTTGAAGTGTCTGAAAATTAAAATTTGAATGTCATGCTGAGCTTGCCGAAGCACCTCTCCCGCGCAACTAATTAAGATTACTACCGCGGCAGAGATGCTTCGGCAAGCTCAGCATGACCGTTTTACCTAACTCGAACAGCTTCCAAATAGCACCAGCCTGATAACGGATAACAAGCAACTAACCCCATGCCCGATTTCCTCCGCCCCGACGACCAGCTCCGCGCCCTGCGCCCCCTGGTGCCCACCGAAACGCCCGCCGATGCGGCTACCGATACCGTGGGCGACTTCCTCCACGCCACGCTGCGCCCCGTACTGAAGCTGCAAAACGCGCTGCTGCTGGCCGCGGTGGCCGACTTCGTGCGCGACCACCACATTGCCCTAGCCGCGGCCGATGCCACCATCCAGCAGCGCCTGCTCACCGAACTACTGGGCCGCAACACCAAGCTGCGCTACACCATTATCGGCCTCGTCACGGCCCTGTTCACGGCCGCCGAGTACACCTACTACCGCACCCAACGGCCCGAGCTGAACCGCCGCCTGCTGGCGCTGGCCCAGCAGCGCGTGCTGGGCCAGGCGGCCACTGTGGGGGCCCTAGTGGCTGCCTAAAAAAAGCGCTGGCGCCCGCCTGGGGCCCACCACTTTCTGTTGATTTTGTAAGCAGCTGCGCTACTCGCACTCTGAGTTGCGCAGCTGCACAGCGTCCATGTTTTTGCGCATGCGCATGTTCAGCAGCTCCACTACCAGCGAGAAGAACATGGCAAAATACACGTAGCTCTTGGGAATTTCTTGGTGGGCGGCCTCGAGCACCAGCATGGCCCCGATCATGATGAGAAATGACAGCGCCAGCACCTTGATGCTGGGGTTGCGGTTTACAAAATCGGCTACCACGCCCGAGAAGGCCAGCATGATACCCATGGCGATAATCACGGCCGCAATCATCACCAGTACGTTGCTTACCAGGCCCACAGCCGTGAGGATAGAGTCGAAGCTGAATACGATGTCGATGATGACGATTTGCACGATTACGCCCGCCATGGTAGTGCCGGCCTTGCCCATACCGGCACCGTCGTCGTCGTGGCCTTGTAGCTTTTCGTAAATCTCGACGATGCTTTTGTAGAGCAGAAACACCCCCCCGGTCATCAAAATCAGGTCGCGGCCCGTGACGCCGAAGGGGCCCTCCGCCGTCGGGATGGGCAGCGTGAAGAGCGGAGCCCGCAGGCTCACAAGCCACGAGATGCTGGTAAGCAGGGCAACGCGGAACACCAGGGCCAGCAGCAAGCCGATGGTGCGCCCGCGTGGCTGCTGCTCGCGGGGCAGCAGGTTCACGACGATGGAAATGAAGATGATGTTGTCGATGCCCAGCACGATTTCCATGAACGTGAGGGTCAGCAGGCTAATCCAGGTTTGCAGTTGCCCAAAGGCCGAGAAATCGTACATAGATTAAATGTGAAGATGTAAGAACGTGAAATGTGGGAAATTAGAGAGTTAAGCAGCTTGGCTATTTTTCACCTTTCCACATCACCTCATTTTCACATTTTTCAGCTTTTCATATTCACGAATTGCAGCGGCAGGCCAATATCGGCGCGGCGCAGCACGGCGATGGCGGCCTGCAAATCGTCAATCTTTTTGGCCGTCACGCGCACCTGGTCGTCCTGCATCTGGGCCTCCACCTTCACCTTGGCATCTTTGATGGCCTTGATGATTTTACGGCCGAATTCTTTGTCCACGCCGGCGCGCACCTTGATGGTTTTCTTGATGAGCTGGCCGCTGGGCTGCTCGTCGGCCGAAAAGTCGAGGCTGGTGCCGTCGATGCCCTGCTTCACCACGCGGCCCAGCAAAATATCTTCGAGGGCCTTCACGCGCATCGAGTTTTCCGAGGAAAGTAGGATGGTGTTTTCTTTTTTGTTGAGCTCGATGCCGCCCTTGGTGTCGCGGAGGTCGTAGCGGGTCAGGAGTTCTTTTTGGGCCGTGTTCACCGCGTTTTCGAGGGTTTGCGGGTCCACTTTGCTCACAATATCGAAGGAGGCCATGTCGGAAGGTTGGTTGAAGTACAAAGGAAATCGCCGCTGCCCAGCACGAAGATAGCTGGGGCCCGGGTGCATCTTTGCGCTCCGCCCCGGGGCCCCGGCCGGCCAAAACGGCCTTGTAGTACGCGCCGGGCGGCCGGGCGTTGCCCGGGCCGCCGGGGGCCAGGCGTTTGTTTTTTCACAGTCCTGCCATGTCCCCCCTCCCCGACCTCGCCGCCATGGTGGCCGTGTACAACCAAATCAACCGCTACGGCCACGCCAACGGCATGGCACTGGACGTGCCGGGCCCCGGCCAGGCCGACTACCGGATGCACGTGCGCCCCGAGCATTTATCGTCGCCCAACACCTGCCACGGTGGCGTGCTGGCCGGCCTCATGGACGCGGCCCTCGGGGCGGCGGCCCTCACGCTGGCCTTCACCACCCAGGAGCTGGTGTCCACCGTCGAGTTCAAAATGAATTACCTGCACGCCGTACACTTGCACGACGAGCTGCGCGCCGAGGGCCGCGTGGAGCACACCGGCCAGCGCCTGCTGGTGAGCAGCTGCGTAGTGTACCGGGTGGTGGCTGGGGGCCCCGACGTGGCCGTGGCCCGCGGCCTGGGCACCTTCAACCGCTACCCGGCCGACAAGCGCGACTTTGCGCACCTGCTGCGGGGCCCCCAGTCCGACCAAATTCGCTAGCCCGCGCCCGCGCCGGGGCCCAAAAAAAGCGCCGCGGGGACCCGTGGCGCTTTTCTAACCAGATTTGGCTACTGGGCTGCTTTTACTAAAATTAGTAGTTCCCATGAAAGAGCTAACGGCTAACAGCCAGTAGCTAACAGCTCAAAATTTACAGCTCGACGGGCACCGTTTGCAGGTCCGGCTCGGGCTCATAGTCGTCGGTTTCGGACAGCTGGGGGGCGGCCACTTTGCGCACGTTGCGGGCGCAGTCCTCGTCGCGGTGGTTGCGGCCCACCGTGAACTCCACCCAGTCGCCCTCGCGCAGGTCGTTGAAGTCGCCTTCGGTGAGGTCGGCGTAGCTGAAGAACAGGTTGTTGGGCGGCATCACCACGAAGCCGAAGCCGTTTTTCAGGTTTTTGATGGTGCTCATGCCGGTGGTGCCCACGGGGCCCGCGGCGGTGGGGCCGTTGGGGCGGATGGGCTTGGGCGCAGCGGCGGCGGCCATGGTGCTGGGCGCAAACGCGGCTGGCTCCGACTGGCTTACGAACAGGGCCTCCACCACTTCGTCCTGGGCGGTCAGGCCGCGGTCAATCACGGTGTGCATGGCCACGGGGTAGGTCACCTGCTCCAGCAGCTGCTGCGAGGCGCGCGTCACGCGGGTTTCGCCTTTGAAGTCTTCGTACTTGAAGTCCCAGTTCAGCAGCATTACGCGGGTACCCACGGTGTTAAGCTTGCGGATGAGGGGCACGTAGTCCGAGTCGCCAGCGATGAGCACCACCACGTCGAGGGTTTTGTGCAGGGCCAGCTCCAGGGCCTCCAGCGAGAGCCACACGTCGATGCCTTTTTCCTGCAAGCGGCCGTCGCGGGTTTTCAGGGGCATGTAGTGGGTGCTCACGCCCAAGTTCATCAGAATATCGTCGAGCAGGCGGTCGTGAAACAGGCGGTCTTTGTCGCGGGCCTCGGTGGCCGAGAGGCGCCCCCGGAAGAAGTGGGCGTCGGTGATTTGCGCCAGGCGTACGTCCACATCCTCTTCCTCGGCCACCTGGTGGCGGATAAACTCGTGCAGGCCTTCGAGGCTGATCCGCGCCTTTCGCTCGTGCTGGAAATAGTAATAGTCGCTGATTTTTAGGAAATAATTGCCGTCGTAAAACACGCCGACGCGAATCAGGGGGCTATTCATCTGGTTCATGCGGATGGTTGGGTAAAATAGTAGTAAATGAGAAATGTTTTAATGTGAGACGTGCGGACAGGGCCCCACCGCGCGCCAAAGCGGCAACGCGGGATGGAGCAGTTCAGAAGTGAGTGGGGGGGAGACGGCGGCCAAGAACCGGGCCGGCTGGGGGCCCCAGCGGGCCGTTAATCAATAATTATAGTGACTAATTAAGCGTAATCCCGGCTGGCAGAACCAATTAATAACGAAGAAATAACGTATAAATCGGCACCTAATCCCGCCCTCTCCGCACATATCCGCTGCGAAGCTAATAGCTCGTGCCGACTAATGCAACCGATTGCCCGTTTCTTTTACATCCGAAGCACAGAAAATAATACCTAAAATCCTATTTTGCCCATTATTAGTCCCAGCACCAGCAGCGCGTAGCCGGCGCAAATACCTACTTCGAGCAAATTGCCCGAGGGCGAGCCGGTGCGGATGAGCGGGATTTTGAAGGCGTAGCCCAGCAGCGGAAACAGCCAGCGCACGCCCGCCTTGGTGAGGCTATCGGCCACGAGGTGCGAGGCGTAGCCGGCGCCCGCAAACAGGGCCACGCCGCGCCAGCCCAAGTGGTGCTCGGCCAGGTAGCCGACGTAGGTCCAGAAGGCGGTGGCCCACACGGTATGCGTCCAGGAGCGGTGGCTGGTGAAGGGCGCCAGGGCGATGAAGGCGCCCAGCAGGCTCAGCCACACCTGCCCGGCGTAGAGGCCCGCCACGCCCGTGCCCAGCCCCGTGAAGAGCAGCGCCAGCCGCCGCGCCGAGCCGCCCTGCAAGCCCGCCCCCAGCAGGCCAAAACCCAGGGCGATGAGGTAGTACAGCCGCTGCCCACCGCCCACGTGCAGGTGCAGGTAGCTATAGGCCCCAATGACCAGCGCCGCCGCCACGAAGGCCCAGCGCACGTAGTGCTGCGCAAAGCCCAGGCGCTGGCTCAGGCGGCTTTCGGGGTGGTCGAGGTCGGGGGCCAGGGCCGAAAAGCCGGCCAGGGCTACGCCGGCCAGCGAGGCAGGCACGCCCGGGGCCAGCCCCGCAACGGCCACGCCCGTGATGAGGCCGATGGCCAGGTGAGAAGATCCGCGCACTAAAAACCGAATAGCAATAAAAGACCGCAAAGCTACGCGGCCCGCCTACTGGGGCCCCGGAAACCTTCACCGGGCCCCGGGTGTATTGCAGGAGCCAGCCCGGCCGGAATACGTTCCGGCCGGGCTGCTTTACGTGTTTCTGCCTAGCCCCGACTTTTGTGCAAGTAGTTGATTTTCTGCGTCTTTACCGTCTCTCGCCCGAAATCCAGACCCTAGCGGCCCGCCTACGTGAGGCCGCCAAGCCGGCCCCTGGCGGCGTGCGCCTGCACCTGCGCGGCCTGGTGGGCAGCCAGGACGCGGTAGTGGCCGCCGCGGCAGCCAACCCCCAGCACGCCCACGTGTTTGTGCTGCACGACAAAGAGGAAGCAGCCTATTTCCTGGCCGATTTGCAGCACTTGCTGCCCGAGGGCAGCGAAGCGCTGCTGTTCCCCAGCTCGTACAAGCGGCCCTACCAGTTCGACGAAACCGAGAACGCCAACGTACTGATGCGGGCTGAGGCTCTGAACCGCCTCAACACGGTGCGCGGCGGGGCGGCGGGGCAGGGCGTGTTCATCGTAACTTACCCGGAGGCCCTAACGGAGAAGGTTATCAACCGCCAGAGCTTGGTAAAGAACACGTTCATGGCGAAGGTGGGCGACAAGCTGGACGTGAACTTCCTGGGCGAGCTACTGGGCGAGTACGACTTTGAGAAGGCGGATTTCGTGTACGAAGCGGGCCAGTACGCGGTGCGCGGCGGCATCGTGGACGTGTTCAGCTACGCCAACGACCTGCCGTTTCGCCTCGAATTATTTGGCGACGAGATTGAGAGCATCCGCACGTTCAACCCCGAAACGCAATTGTCGGTGGAGGTGCGGCCGCAGGTGAGCATCATCCCCAACGTGCAAACCAAGCTGTTGCAGGAAAAGCGGGAGGCCTTCTTTGAGTTTCTGCCCCGCACGGCCTGCCTCTGGCTGAAAGATGTGCGCCAGACCCTGGACATAGTGACGGACTTGTTCGACAAGGCGGAGGCCAATTTCCAGGCGATGCTGGGCGAGGGCGGCGGGATGCAAATCGTGAGTAAGCCGGCCGACTTGTTTGAGTCGGGCAGGAACGTTAAAAAGCTGCTTGATGAATTCGCGGTAGTGGAATTTGGCAAGCGTTTTCACTTCAAAAACGCCGACGCTTTTCAGTTTGCGGCCAAGCCGCAGCCGAGCTTCAACAAGGAGTTTGCGCGGATGGCGAAGAGCCTGCGCGAAAACCAGGCCCGCGACTTCACCACCATCATCGCCGCTGATACGGTGCGGCAGGCCGACCGGCTGCGCACGATTTTCGACGAGATTGATAATAACGTGCAGTTCCAGCACCTGCTGCTGGCCTTGCGCGAGGGCTACGTGGACGAGCAAATGGGCCTGGCCGTATACACCGACCACCAGCTGTTTGAGCGCTACTATAGGGCCCAGGAAACCAAGAAGTTCTCGAAGAAAAAGGCGCTGACGCTGCGCGAGCTGAAAACTTTGCAACCCGGCGACTACGTGACGCACCAGGACTACGGCATTGCCCGATTCGCGGGCCTGACGCAGGTGGACATCAACGGGCAGGTGCAGGAGGCCATCCGGCTGGTGTACCGCGACGACGACGTGCTGACGGTGAGCATCCACGCGCTGCACAAAATTGCCAAGTACAGCGGGGCTGAGGGGACCCCGCCCACCATGAGCAAGCTGGGCTCGCCGGAATGGGAGAATAAGAAAAAGGCCGTCAAGAAGAAGGTGAAGGATATCGCGGCCGACCTAATTCGGCTGTATGCCAAGCGGAAGACGGCCCCGGGCTTCGCCTTTTCGGCCGACGGCTTCATGCAGGCGGAGTTAGAATCGAGCTTCATTTACGAGGACACGCCCGACCAAGCCAAGGCCACTGAGGACGTGAAGCATGACATGCAGCAGCCCCACCCGATGGACCGCCTGATCTGCGGCGACGTAGGCTTCGGCAAGACGGAGGTGGCGATTCGGGCGGCGTTCAAGGCGGTGGCCGACGGCAAGCAGGCGGCCGTGCTGGTACCTACAACCATCCTGGCGATGCAGCACTACAAGACGTTCCGCGACCGGCTGGCCACGCTGCCCGTGACGGTGGAATACGTGAACCGCTTCAAAAGCACGAAGCAGATTAAGGAAACCTTGCAGCGCGTGGCCGAGGGCAAAACCGATATCCTCATCGGCACGCACCGGCTTACCAATAAAGATATTGTCTTTAAGGACTTGGGCTTGCTGATTATTGACGAGGAGCAGAAGTTCGGCGTCAAAACTAAGGACAAGCTCAAGGAGCTGAAGGTGAACGTGGATACGCTCACACTTTCGGCCACACCGATTCCGCGCACGCTGCACTTCTCGCTGATGGGGGCCCGGGATTTGAGCGTGATTGCCACGCCGCCGCCCAACCGCCAGCCGGTGCAAACCGAGCTGCACGTGTACGACGAAATCCTGATTCGCGACGCGGTAGCGCGGGAGCTGAAGCGCGGCGGGCAGGTATTTTTCGTGCACAACCGCATTAAGGACATCGAAGAAGTGGCGGGCACGATTCTGCGCCTAGTGCCGGACGCGAAGATTACCTACGCCCACGGCCAGATGGAGGGCGACCTGCTCGAAAAGCGCATGATGAAGTTCGTGGAGGGTGAATATGACGTGCTGGTGAGCACAAGCATCATCGAGAGCGGGCTGGATATTCCGAACGCCAACACCATCATCATCAACCGGGCCCACCTGGCCGGCCTCAGCGACCTGCACCAGATGCGGGGCCGTGTGGGCCGCTCCAACCGCAAGGCCTACTGCTACCTGCTGACGCCGCCCGTGGCCGGCCTGCCCGCCGACGCCCGCAAGCGCCTGAGCACGCTGGAGGAGTTTTCGGACCTCGGCGCGGGCTTCAACGTGGCCATGCGCGACCTGGACATTCGCGGGGCCGGCAACCTGCTGGGCGGCGAGCAGAGCGGCTTCATCAACGACCTGGGCTACGAAACCTACCACCAGATATTGGACGAGGCGGTGCGCGAGTTGAAGGAAACCGAGTTCAAGGACCTGTTCATGGGCGACTCGAACCAGCGCCTGCAAGCCGCCGCCGGGGCCGCCCGCAACCACGAGTGCAGCGTGGAAACCGACCGCCAGGTGCTGATACCGGACCGCTACGTGAGCAACGTGTCGGAGCGCTTGCAGCTGTACGCCAAGCTGGACCGGGCCGAGAAACCCGAAGCCCTGCGCAAGCTGCTGGCTAGCATGGTGGACCGCTTCGGGCCCCTGCCGGCCGAGGTGGAGCAGCTCGCCGACCTGGTGCGGCTGCGCTGGCAGGCCGGCCGCCTGGGCTTCGCCAAGCTCACGCTGAAGCGCGACACGCTAAAGGGCTACCTGCCTGCGGGCCCCGACCATCAGGCCTATTTCCAGGGCGACCAGTTCGGTGACATCCTCAATTACGTGCAAACCCACGCCCGCAGCGCCAGCATGAAGGAACGCAAAGAGCAGCTGGTGATTACGTTCGAGGAGGTGAAGTCCATCCCGCAGGCCAAAAAGGTGCTGGCTGAGCTGGGCAGTGCCGAACTAGTAGAGGCGTAAAACAGGATTCGCTACCTTCCGCAAAAGATTCAAATCATGGAAAGTAATGAGCGTTTCGGGCAGATTGGGACCCTGCTGGCCGACTTGCTACGGCAAATAGACCAGCAGGCCGGGCAAATAGACCGGCAAATTGGTCAGATTGACGACATCATTGGCATTCTGAAAATATCCGATGCCCGCCAGGCCCAGGCCGGAGAGCGCTAAGACACGATGCTGGCGGAAATCAGTCAACAAGGCGTCCGCACCGATCAGCAAGGGGCCCGGCTGGAGCAGCAGGATGAGCGGCTGGTGGAGCAGGGCGCGCAGCTGGATAAGCTGCTGCAAACCCAGATGAAGATGCTGGAGCTGATGAGCTACAACGCGAACCGCACGGATAAGCTGGAGCGCAAGTTTCCAATTCTTACCGCCTACGAAGCGCGTTTTCAGCGGCTGGAAGCTGCCGTTTTCAACAAGACCAACTAGGTTTCCAGTGCTGGAAAATTTGATAGACCCCGGCTTGGTAGCTACCAGGCCGGGTTTTTTAGTGGCCCGCCCGGGCCCCCACCACCACTACCTACCGCCAATCGAAGCTGAACAACGGGCCTGAAACGGGTTTAAACAAAGCTTTTGAGCCAACGGTGGCCCCCGAAACGTCGTAAGCAGAGCCAATCCTTTCTCATTCTTCCCTTCTTCCCATTTTATGAAAAAGCTCCTTTTCCTGGCCGCGCTGGCAGCCGGCATCACCACTGCTTCGGCGCAAGCGCCGGGCTCGGCCCAGGGCAAATCGGGGCCCATGAACCACAAGCCCGTGACGGGCGACCCCGTGACAGCGGCTCCCAACGGCCCCGTGAACGCCGGCGTGAAGCCCGGCCAGAAAGTGAACACGGCCCCCGCCACGGGCGCCAACCGCGCCTCGCGCTCCAGCTCCACCCTCAAGGCGGCCAACCAGGGCACGGCCACGGCCAGCGACAAGCCCCAGTCGATGGGCAAGAACGCCGCCGTGAAGCCCGGCGCGAAGAAATAACTTTCGCCAGGCCCCTAAAAGGAAAGGCCCTGCGCACGTGCGCAGGGCCTTTCCTTTTAATTATCGTTCGGCGCTACTTGCCCTGCACCGTCACGGTGGCGGTGCCGCGCACGGGCTGGCCCGCGGCCGTGATACCCTCGGCGGTAGCGCGGAAGGTACCGCTCACGTCGGCGGTGAAAAAGGTGAGCGTGGCCTCGCCGGCGGCGTCGGTGCGCACCGTTGGGTTCCAATAGAGGGACGTGCGGCGCGGGTCGGGGCCCGGGGTGGTGAGCGTGGGGGCCCCGTAGCGGGGCGCGTAAAACTCGCGGGCCTGGTAGTAGCCGGGCAGCCTCACGGTGACGATGCCCGGGGCGGGGCCCTTATCGGCGCCCTTGTACTTGGGGTCGGCGCGCTTGGTGTAGATGGCGATAACGCCGCCGGTACCGCCGAAGATAGCGCCCTCATTACCCTTAAAAACTTCCACCGACTGAATATCACTCGATACGAGGGTGTTGATAACGTCGGCGTCTACCCGCATGCCGTCGAGGATAAACTGCGGCGTGCCCTGGTTGCGGATTTGGATTGACATGTTGGGCGGGCTGCCGCTGATGGTGAGCCCGGCCACGCGCCCTTGCAGCACCTGGAAAATGTTCAGACCCGACTGCGCCGACGGGGTATTGGCGAAGTCAATCACCGTGCCGCCCGTGGCCCCGTAGAGGCGGCGGGGATCATCGGGGGGTACGGCCACGCGCTTGGCCGTCACGGCCACGTTATCGAGCAGAATATTGCGCGTCACCATGCCCACGGGGTGCCGCGAGGGGTCCATCTCGTGCTCGTCGGCCTGCTGCTGGCGGCTGCGCTTCACAAAATCCGCGACGGGGACTGGCGGGGTGGGCAGGGGCGGCAGCCGCAGGTTTTCCACAGAGGGCCCCGTATCGGGCCGGATGACCACGTTGGAGCCGCCCTGCGCGCGCCGCGCCTGCAAGGTCACGATGGCCGTATCGCGCCCATCAAAGCCCACGAAGCGGAAGCGGCCCGCGGCATTGGTAACGCCCGTGGTGACCTGCCGGATGGGCCGGGTTTCGACGAACGTGAGCTGGCTGTTGGGGATGGGGCGGTAGCCGTGCTCGCTCAGCACCTGCCCACCCAGGGCCAGGGCCTGGTCGGCGGGGTATTCGAGGCCGACGGGCTGGCCGCTCACCACGTTTTTCCACACGAAGCGCCGCCAACCTTGGGTCAGCAGCAGGTCGTCGAGGGCCCGGGCGGTTTCGGCCGTGGGGTTTTGGAAATAGTAGCCGGGGCCCTCCACGTAGCCCGCCAGGTCGGAGGTCAGCAGCAGGTTCGAGGCGATGGTTTCGGCAGTGGGGTCGAGGCCGGCCAGGGCGGTTTCGACCACCGACACCGACAAGCGGGTGGCGGCCAGGGGCTGGCCGGCGGCGTCGACTACGCGCACCTTCACCTGTACCGGGGCCCGCAGGCCGTAGGGGCCCGTTTTGTCGGGGGTAAGGGCGGCGGGCAGCGCGGCCGGTCCGTTTTGCACGAAGGCCAGGCGCTCGGCCTGCGGCGTGCCCTGCCCGTCCACCAGGGTAAGGTGTAGGATACCGTTGGGGTAGCGCGCCTTCGACACCTTCCAGGTGGCGGGGCCCGCGCCGATGGGGCGCGGCGCCATGTACACCAGGAAGCCGCGCACCTCCGTCAGCAGCATCACCGGGCCGGGCACGGGGGCCCCGGCGGGGCCCTGGTAGCGGGCTTCCACCGTGTAATCCGGGCCGGCATCGGCCACGTGCAGGCTGTAGCCGCTGGCCTGCACGGCGGGCAGGGCATAGTCAGCGGTGGTGCCGCCGGGCAGGGCCACGCGGGCGCGGTAGTGCTGGCCGGCGGCGGGCGTGAAGGCAAAGTGCCCCATACCCAAGTGCGTGGTGGCAAAATTGGGCACCACGGCCGCGTTGCGGTCGTCCACTATCAGGGCTTTGATGTCAACGCCGCGGCCATTGGCATCCACCGCCTTGCAGGCCACTACGGTGGGCAGGCCAGCCACCAGAGCCCCTCCCTCGGGGAAGAATTGCACATCGGGCCGGCCCGCAGGCACGGCGGGGGCCCCGGCAACGGGCCGCCGCACGGCGGGCGGCGGCGGGGCATTAGCAGTGTAGGGCGAGGCGGCCCACACCTGCAGGCGGCGGCTGTACACGAAGTCGTCGCCGGCGTTGCGCATCCAATTGGTGTAGGCGCGCAGCTGGTAGGTGCCAGCGGCCAGCGTGTCGGCCACGTCGAGGTCGCCGTAGGCGCGGCCGCCTTGCAGGCGCAGAGTGCGCCGGGCCACTATTTTCTGCTCGGGCGACACCAAATCCACGTATAGCACCTTACTCAGCGAGTCGGCCTGGTGGCGCAGGCCGTCCACCACGTAGGCGCTGAACCAGATGGTTTCGCCGGTGGCGTACACGGGCTTGTCGAGGTGGAGGTAGGCTTTTTCGGGCAGCACGGTGGCGTAGTACTCGCTCACCTGGCGGGCCAACCGCTGGAGGATGCTCTCGTCGACCGGGCGGGGCCGGGCGGCCCCCAGCGCCAGCAGGCCACCGCTAGCAAGCAGTGCCAAAGCCCAATTCCGGGAAAAATGTGCGTTCATGCAGGAAAGCTACCAAGGAAATGGGCCGCTGGCCCCGCACGGGGGTCCCGGCAAAGTGTCGGCGGGGTGAAGCCGTGGCCCCGCCCCGGGGCCCCTAACGCCAAACGGGCCCCGCCAGTGCTGGCGGGGCCCGTTCTATAAGCGGTTCGGAAGCCAGGGCGACGGCGCTAGTCGCAGCCGTCGGGGCCGCAGATGGGGCCATCGGCCTGGCCGGCCACGGCCACCAGCTGGGGCTTGGCGGCCTGGGCCTCGTCCCACACCTTGCCCATTACTTCGGCAAACAGCTCGGCCGGCTGGGCCCCCGACACAGCGTACTTATCCTCGAACACGAAGAAGGGCACGCCCTGCACGCCAATTTGCTGGGCCTGGTATTCGTCGTAGCGCACGGCTTCGGCGTAGGTGCCGGCGGCCAGCGCCTGGCGGGTTTCGGCGGCGTCGAGGCCCACTTCGGTGCCCAGCGCGACCAAGGTTTCCACGTCGTTCAGGTCGCGGCCCTGGGTGTAGTAGGCGGCCATGAGGCGCTCTTTGGTGGCGTCTTGCCGGCCGTGGTGGGCCCCCAGGTGCACGAGCTGGTGGGCCAGAAACGTGTTGGCCGGCACGGTATGCTCGAAGTCGTAGGCCAGGCCCACTTCTTTGGCGATGCCGGCCATGTGGTCGTTCATGCGGCGGCCTTCGGCGGGCGAGATGCCTTTTTTGGCGGCCAGCGACTCGTGAATGCTTTGGCCGGGCACGGGCCGGAAGTCGGGCGTCAGCTCGAAGCTGCGCCACACCACTTCCACCGCCTCGGGGTGGCCAAATTGCCGGAGGCCGTCCTCAAACCGGCGCTTGCCGATGTAACAGAACGGGCAAACCACGTCGGACCAGATTTCAACTTTCATAACGCTTAAAAATAAATTCGGATGCAACAAAAAGTCGCCCCCAGCAGCGCTGAAGAGCGGCGCGTGCCGTCACAACAAGCGGGCCCCGACCGAATGTTCATCCGGGCCGGGGGCCCGGCGGCTATACTTTGTTGGCGGCTTTGCGGCCCTTCAAATTTTGCTTAGCCCCGTCGAGTTGAAGTTTCAATACCTTAAGGCGTTCTTTCTCGGTTTCAACCAAACGTTCCTGGGTGTTCGCTTGGTCTTGCAGCAACTGGGCTTTCTGGGCCTGCTCGGCAACGTATGGGTCGCTGGAATTCACGCCGCTGATGTTGTGTGAGCAGCTAGCCAACGAGAAACTGATGACAGCGGCAGCGGCCAATGAGACAGCCATTGATTTACATAGCCATGGCGAGGGGAATGTAGAAAAATTAGAGAATACTGAATAGTATTAGCAAGCTAATATTTTGGTAATCAATAAATTGATTATAACGTCATTTAGCACTATGCTGATATTCACGGGTAAGAGGCACTAACTATTGTGTAAACCAGGGGGAAACTTTAATACTTTGCGAAATTTTTGTGTTTTTACCGCGTTCATTGGCGCTATTGCTCTGCCGGGGCCGGGGTAGTGTTCCGGTAGGGCAACGCTTTACGTCAAAAACGGGTTGAACACGCCGGGACCCTGGGCCTGTTGCATTGCCTACGAACCGCATTTTGCTATGGAATTTCAAGAATTGGGCGCTTCGGGCGTCAAGGTTTCGCGCATCACGTTTGGCAGCTGGGCGGCCGGCGGCTGGATGTGGGGCGGCACTGAGCAGAACGACGCCGTGGGCGCCATCCACGCCAGTTACGAGCTGGGGGTAACCAGCATCGACACGGCCCCCATCTACGGGCAGGGCCTGAGCGAGCAGATTGTGGGTGAGGCCATTAAAAGCCTGCCGCGCGACAAGGTGCAGTTGCTCAGCAAGTTCGGTATGCGCTGGGACCTGGCCCAGGGCGACTTCGCCATGAAAACCAAGGACAATGCGGGCCACGACCTGGACGTGTACAAGTACGCCAGCCGCGGCAGCATCATCAAGGAGTGCGAGGACAGCTTGAAGCGCCTGGGCACCGACTACATCGACCTTTACCAGCAGCACTGGCCCGATACCACCACGCCGATTGACGAGACGATGGAGGCCGTGCAGCGCCTCATGGAGCAGGGCAAGGTGCGCGCCGCGGGCGTGAGCAACTACTCCGTGGCGCAGATGGAGGAAGCCGAAAAAACCATCGACTTGGCCTCCAACCAGGTGCCGTATAGCATGTTGCGGCGCGGTGTTGAGCAAGACGTAGTGCCGTATTGCCAGGCCCACCACAAGGGCATCCTAGTGTACAGCCCCTTGCAGCTGGGCCTGCTGACGGGCAAGATGAAGCCCGGCCAGTATTTTGACGCCAGCGACCTGCGCAGCACCAACAAGCTGTTTCAGCCCGAAAGCGTGGCCCGCGTGAACGGGTTCCTGAACAAAATCCGGCCCCTGGCCGAAACCAAAGGTGCCACCCTCGGCCAGCTCGTGCTCCGCTGGACGCTGGCGCAGCCCGGCATCACGGTGGCGCTGGTGGGGGCCCGCAACCCCGAGCAGGCCGTGCAAAACGCCCGGGCCATCGACTTGCAGCTCTCGTTCGAGGAAATCGACTTTATCAACAAGCAGCTGCAAGCCCTGGCGGCCTAAGGTTCGCTGTTTCTGAACCCCGCCGCGTAGGGCCCCGGGGCGGTTTGGTAGCGGCCGGCGCGGGTTCGGCGGGCCCAGCGAGCGGTTGGGCAAGTTTTGGCGCAGCGGCGGCTGGGCTCGTCCTTAGGTTTGGGGACCCATTCACCCGCCATCATGCTGCTTGCCCCCCGCCCGCTGGCCCTCAACGCCATTTGCCTCTACATCGCCGCGTACCTGGTCACCATTGTGGTGCACAAAATGGGCCGCGCCGCCATGGCCGTGGCCCTCGGCAACCACTTCGTGCTCTACAACACGTCGGTGGCGAACACCAGCCAGCTGCTGTCGAACACGGCCCATGTGCTCATTTCGGCGGCGGGGCCCCTGGTGCGCCTGGCCTAGGGCGTGATGCTCTTGGCCCTGGCGCACCGCCGCCGGTCGGCCGGGCCCGGGGCCCTGTTCATCCTCTACCTGGGCGTGTTTGGGCTCATTAACTTTCTGGGCTACTAAATGATAGCGCCGCTGGTGGCGGGCGGCGACACCGGCCAGCTGGTGTCGCGGCTGCACGTGCCCGCCGGGGCCACGTGGGCCGTGGCGGTGCTGGCGCTAGAGCGTGAGGACAATTATCTTTACTAAAAAGAATGAAGACATTCACGCATCGCTACGCGGTAACGGACCGCCAGTGGGCCATCATCGCGCCGCTCTTGCCGGGCAAGGCGACAGACTGCGGCGTTATAGCAAAGGATAACCGCTTTTTTTTCAACGCCGTAACGTGGATTCTGCGCACCGGGGCGCCCTGGGCGGATCTTCCCGAGCGCTTCGGCAAGTCCAATTCCGTGTGCCGCCGCTTTCGTCGCCTGGCCCAAAAAGGCGTGTGGGAGGCCGTGTTCGAGGCGTTGAAAGCGCCCGATTTGCAGTGGGTGATGCTCGATTCGACCGTGGTGCGGGCCCACCAACACGCCGCCGGCCAAAAAAAAGCGACCCGGCAACCGAGTGCCTGGGCCGCAGCCGGGGCGGGATGAGTACCAAAATCCACGCCTGTACCGACGCGCTGGGCAACGGTGTCTGCCTGCGGGCCACCGGCGGCCAAGCCGGCGACTGCCCCCACCTACCGGCCTTGCTCGAAGGCCTCGCGCCGGGCCAGGTCATTGCCGATACGAGCTACGACAGCGATAAAAACCGCGCCTATTGCGCCGAAAAGAACATCGACGTCGTAATTCCGAATCGGCCCAATCGCACCGCGCCGGCCCCTTTCGACGAAGAACAATACGAAGACCGCAATAAAATCGAGCGGTTTTTCAACCGCATGAAACGCCACCGCCGCTTGGCCACGCGCTACGAAAAAACCGTCGTTTCTTTTCTGGCCTTCTGGCATGTAGCGGCCGCCCTAGATTGGTTGCGATGATTGTCCTCACCCTCTAGTCGCGCTGGTCAAGTCCATTAGCGGCGCAGGGCCCCTGTTTGCGCGCCTGCTGCCCACGGCCGCATGGGCCCACGGCGCCCACAAAGCGGCCGGCCTGAAAGCCCTCATCCTGTGGCCGTGGCTGGTGGGCTCGGTAGTGCTGGTGCTGCTGGCCTTGCCCGCGCCGCACCCAGCCATCGTAGCCAATATGTTCATGAGCCCCATGGTGCTGCGCCGCGCTTACGCCGTGGCCGCCGCCCGCGGGGGCCCCGGCGGCAATGGAGGCCTCTACCGGCCTGAGGCAACCGCAGTGGTGGCTGGTGCTGGCAGCGGCGGCGCTGGCCTTGGCATTCAAGGCCCTGGGGCACGGCGTGGTGCTGTAGGCCGCCGGGCGGCTTTTTCGTGGGGGCCCGTGCTGGCGCACCGCGGGCTACTTCATCAGCCTGATGGTGACTACCTGGCCGTCGGCATCGACCATGAATTTGCACTCCTCGAAATTGGGGGCTGAGAGCCTGGGGCGCACGTTATTGGAAAAGGCGTAGGGCTCGGTGGGGATGCCCAGCAGGTTTTTATCGAGCTTGTCGTTGTTGTTCACGTCCTGGGTGAGAGCCACCGCCCACTCGCCTTTGGCCAGGGCCACGGGCACCGAAATTTCGTGCTGGCCGTTGGGCTTCACCTCCAGCCGAAACGCCTGCTGGCCGTGCTTGAGGAAGGTTTCGGGGCGGTGGTAAAAATTCAGCCGCACCACTGCCTCGGTGGACGCCAGGCCCACGACCACCACCGTAACCGAGGCGGTGGCGGGGCCCGGCGCGGCCGCGGGGCCGGCGGCGCCAGAAATGCAATTGCCGCCAACCAAAAGCAAAAAAAACAGTAAAGCCTTCATAGCAAGCACAAGTAATCAGCACGGTGCGGCTGTAACGCCGCCCGGCGCCGAAAGAGTTCGGGCCCGGGGGCCCCAGGCCGCGCCCTTTGGCAATCTTTACAGCATGGATGGACTGACGAAAATTGACGATTTGGGCCAGCCGCGGGTGGTCATCGTGGGGGGTGGCTTTGGGGGGCTGGCGCTGGCGCAGTCCCTGGCCAAGGTGCCGGTGCAGGTGGTGCTCATCGATAAGCACAACTACCACGCCTTCCAACCGCTGCTGTACCAGGTGGCCACGGCCGGGCTGGCGCCCGACAACATCGTGGCCCCGTTCCGCAAGGTGCTGGGCAAGCAGAAGAACTTCTACTTCCGGCTGGCCGAGGTGCAGGCCATCGACGCCACGGCCCAGGTGGTGGAAACCACCATCGGCCTGCTGCGCTACGACTACCTGGTACTGGCCACCGGGGCCACCAGCAACTTTTTTGGCGACAAGATGATGCAGGAGTACGCCGTGACGCTGAAGAGCGTGAGCGACGCCCTGGAGCTGCGCAACACGCTGCTGGCCAACTTCGAGCAGGCCCTGCAGCTCGGCGACCAGGAGCAGCTCAACAGCCTACTCGACTTCGTGATTGTGGGCGGGGGCCCCACGGGCGTAGAAATGGCCGGGGCCCTGAGTGAGCTGAGGGCCAACGTGTTTCCGCAGGATTACCGCGAGCTGGACCTCAAGCAGATGGACATCCACCTGGTGCAGAGCGGGCCGGTGCTGCTCAAGGGCATGTCGGCCGAGGCCTCGGCGCAGTCGCTGGCCGACCTGCAGGCCATGGGCGTGCAGGTGTGGCTCAATGCGCGCGTGAAGTCGTACGACGGCTACACGGCCACGCTCAACACCGGCGAAAAGCTGGTCACGCGCACGCTCATTTGGGCGGCGGGCGTAACCGGGGCCCCCGTGGCCGGCCTGAGTGCCGAGTGCCTGGGCCCCGGCAACCGCTACCTGGTTGACGAGCACAACCGCGTGATGGGCTACGACAACGTATTTGCCCTCGGCGACATTGCCCTGATGAAAGCCGCCGCCTACCCCGACGGGCACCCCCAGGTGGCGCAGCCGGCCATCCAGCAGGGCCGCTTGCTGGGCGCGAACCTGGCCCACCTGCTGGCCGGCCAGCTCATGCAGCCCTTTGAGTACAGCGACAAAGGCAGCATAGCCACCATCGGCCGCAACCGCGCCGTGGCCGACCTCAAGCTCTTCGGCCGCGAGTACCACCTCGGCGGGTTCCCGGCCTGGGTGGCCTGGAGCCTGGTGCACGTACTGGCCCTGGTGGGCTACCGCAGCCGCATCGGCGTGGCATTCACCTGGGCCTGGAACTACTGGAGCCAGGACAAAGGCCTGCGCTACATCATCGGGCAGGTGAAGTCGGAGCCGGTGGTGGATGCCGGGGCCACGGCTGGCAAGGCCATTTCGTAAGCCCGTGCGTTGTTTTGCTTCCTCCTATCAGGAAATCAATTCCCTGTACAGGAAGATAATTATTTAGTCGCCTATGGTAATACTTTCGTCTGTCATTTCAATGCGTTGGGCTGGCAATAGTGGTGACAATAAATTGTACTAAATCAAAACAAACATGGGTGATTCCGTCAATACCTCGGCCGTGCAGCGCAGCCACGCCACGGTAACCGGCGCGGGCCCCAGCCATTGTTTTCTCGCACGGCCTGGGCTGTAGCCGAAGCACTTGGCGGTTGCTGGCCCCGGCCTTTGAAAAACATTACCAGGTGGTACACTTCGACTTGGTGGGGTCCGGGCAGTCAGGCCCCACGGCCTACGACTACGCCCGCCACGGCTCGCTCAACGGCCACGCCGACGACCTGCTCGACGTGCTGCGCGAACCGCACCTCCACGACGTGGTATTCGTGGGCCATTCGGCCGGCTCGATGATTGGGGTGCTGGCCACCATTAAGGAGCCGGCCCGCTTCGCCCGGCTGGTGCTGCTGGCCCCGTCGCCGCGCTTCATCAACGACAACGATTACTACGGCGGCTTCGAACGAGCCGACATCGACGGGCTACTGGCCACGATGGAAAACAACTACCACGACTGGGCTGGGGCCCTGGCCGCCACGGTACTCCCCGACCAGCACACCCTGGTTGCGGAGCTGACCAACAGTTTCCTCTTCACCAACCCCGCACTGGCCCGGCACTTCGCCCGCGTCACTTTCCTCTGCGACCACCGCCGCGACCTGCCCCTGCTGGCCATCCCCGCCCTGATTTTGCAGGGGGCCCGCGATGTGGTGGCTCCGTTGGCCGTAGGCCGCTACCTGCACGAGCTGCTGCCCGACAGCCAGTTGCGGATCATCGATACTTCCGGCCATTTCCCCCAGCTCACGGCCCCTGCGAAATCCTTGCGGCCATCAATGCCTTCCTACCCGTAGCGGCGGCGTAGCCGGCGGCCGGACGGCCCCAGCGGTTTCTACGTAAAATTGCGCCTATGAAAGACCTGCTGCCCACCCCTGCCGACTACCGCCTCGAAGGCCGCGTGTGGGTGCAGGGGCCCCACGACCGTTTCCTCGGCATTGGCCGGCTCGAATTGCTGGCTCAGATTCAGGCTACGGGCTCCATTTCGCGGGCGGCGGCGGCCATGGGCATGTCCTACAAGCGCGCCTGGGACCTGGTACACTCCATGAACACCCAGGCCCTTACGCCGCTGGTGGCCACCCAAACTGGCGGCAAAAGCGGCGGCGGGGCCCTGCTCACCCCCGCCGGGGCCCGGGCCGTGGCCGACTTTCAGGGCGTCCAAACCCGCTTCCGCACCTTCCTGGCCGAAGAAACCCAGCGGCTGGCCGAGTAATGAGCTTCCGGTGAAGCAACTGTCGGCTGGCCCAGTTGGCGCTCCAAATAACTACTTTTGCTGACCGTTATATTTGTCAGACTATAGCCGCTGGTTTCCCCGCGGCCAAGTTGAAGTACGACGTGTGCCGGGCGTTATATTTCTCAAAATACGACCTTTTGGAAGTCTCCTTTGCCAACTTATATGGTGCATAAATTACGCGCTTTGCGGGGCGCGGCGGCGACGGCCGTGGCCCTTGCGCTGCTCCCGCCGCCCGCCGCCGCCGCCCAGGGGGCCCCGGGCCGCCCCGCCCCGCGCGACACTGCGAAAGTGGGCCTGGGCGAGGTGGTGGTGGCCGCCTCGCGGGTAGAGGAGAGCATCTTGCAGTCGCCGGTGACGGTGGAAAAGATTAACCCGCGGGCGTTACGGCTCACGCCGGCGCCGTCGTTTTTCGACGCCATCGAGTACCTCAAGGGCGTGCAGGTGATTACGCCCAGCCTGGGCTTTAAGGTGATTAACGCCCGGGGCTTCACCAACACCACCAACGTGCGCTTCGCGCAGCTCGTGGACGGCATCGATAACCAGGCGCCGCACGTTGGGGGGCCCATCGGCAATGTACTGGGGCCCAGCGACCTCGATATTCTGGCGGTGGAGGTGGTGCCGGGCACAGCCTCGGCCCTATACGGGCTGAACGCCATTAATGGGCTGGCCAACTTCAGCACCCGCAACCCCTTTAAGTACGAGGGGCTGAGCGTGCTGCAAAAAACGGGCGTCAACCACATCAGTGACCCCAACGTAGGCGCCAAGGCCTACTCCGAAACCAGCGTGCGGTTTGCCAAAGTGCTGTCAGATAAGTGGGCCTTTAAAATTAACGGTACGTACCTGCGCGGCTACGACTGGATTGCCAACGACCAGACCGAGCTGAACCCTAACGGCAACGCCACCACCGGCCTGTTCGGGGCCCAAAACCCGGCCCAGGACCAGGTGAACCGCTACGGCAACGAGTCGTCGGACCGCAGCACGCTCACGCTCGGCGGCAAGCAGTACTCGGTGGCCCGCACCGGCTACAACGAGAAAGATGTGACCAGCTACGACCTGCGCACGCTGAAGGGCGACCTGGCCATCCACCGCAAGCTGGGCGCGGAATCGGAGCTGAGCTACACCTACCGGGTGGCGAGCTTCGACAACGTGTACCAGCGCTCGAACCGCTTCCGGCTGCAAGGCTACCTCTTGCAGCAGCACGCCCTGCAGCTGACGGGCCCCGTGGTGCAGGCCCGCGCCTACTTCACGCAAGAAACTACGGGCCAAAGCTATAACCTACGCTCGGCGGCCGAGAACATCGACCGCAGCTACAAGCCCGACGCCACCTGGAACCAGGACTTCACCAACGCCTGGAACGCGGCCACTGCTGGCGGCCAGCCCGTGGCCCAGGCCCTGGCCACCGCCCGCACCACCGCCGACGCCGGCCGCTACCAGCCCGGCACCGCCGCCTTCGACCAGAAGCTGAAAGCCCTTTCCACCATCAACAACTGGGACGTGGGCGCGGCCCTGCGCGTGCGCGCTAACCTAGCCCACGCCGAGGCCCAGGTGAACATTGCCGAGGCCCTGCGGCGCGGTGGTCAGCCCCTGCCCGCGGCCTTCGACCTGCTGGCCGGGGCTGACCACCGCAGCTACCTCGTGGTGCCCGACGGCAACTACTTCGTGAACCCGGAGAAGGAGCACGCCCCGACCGACGACCTGGTGTACAGCAAAACCGGCGGCTTCGTGCAGGCCGGGGCCCACTTGCTGGCCGATAAGCTGCGCCTCACGGCCACGCTGCGGGTGGACAAAAACGACTACTTCACCGCCAGGTTCAACCCCCGGCTCACGGCCGTGTACTCACCCACGCCACGCCACAACTTCCGCCTCAGCTACCAGAGCGGCTACCGCTTCCCGAGCTTGTTCGAAGGCTTCAGCAACGTGAACAGCGGCCAGGTGAAGCGCATCGGCGGGCTGCGCGTGATGTCGGACGGCGTGTTTGAGAACAGCTACCTACGCACGAGCATCGACGCCTTTAACACGGCCGTCACGGCCAACATCAACGCCAACACCTCGGCCCAAACCACGGCCCAGAAGCGCGCGGCGGCCGTACTGGCCAACCAAGGCCGGCTCGTCAAAAACCCCTACACGTACCTCAAGCCCGAGTACATCCGCTCGCTGGAGCTGGGCTACAAGGCCGCGCTGGGCCCCGGCGGCCGCCTGCAAGCCGACGTGGACTTCTACTACAATTCGTACCACGACTTCATTGCCCAGGTGGAAGCCTACGTGCCCCAGACCAGCACCGGCGTGGCCCTGAACACCGGCACCGACCTCAACACCATCGCCACCGCTCTGAGCGCCCGCGCCGGCCAGGCCCGCTACCGCCTCTGGACGAACTCGCAGAGCCAGGTGTACAACTACGGCGGCTCGCTGGGCCTGCGCTACGAAGTGGCCGGCGGCTACCTCGCGGGCGCCAACACCACCTACACCCGCCTCGACCGCACCGCGAATGGCGACGGCCTGGAAGACGGCTTCAACACCCCGCGCTGGGCCTACAACCTGAGCCTGGGTAACGAAAAAGCCGTCGGCAACTTCGGCTTCGGCCTCAACTACCGCTGGCAGCAGCACTACTACTCGCAAACCTTTCTGGTGAACGGCGACGTGCCGGCCTACGACTCGCTCGACGCGCAGGTGACCTACGCCGTGCCCGCCCCCAACCTGCGCTTCAAGCTGGGCGCCAGCAACGTGCTGAACAACTACTACGTGACTTACCTCGGGGGGCCCAGCGTGGGCGGCCTCTACTACCTGGCGGTAACATACAGCGTGAAGTAGCGTGGACTTTGCGAATCCACGTCGCTCGCTTCGTCCTGCCGATGACCGTGCAGCGACCGTTCAAAAACGCGGACTGCAAAATCCGCGCTACAACCCGCGCTACCTTGCCGCAACGTACAGCGCGAACTGATCCTATGCTTTCCCTGCGAACCCTGGCCGCCGGCTTTCTAGCAATAATGACCGGCTGCCAGACGCGGGAATCAGAACCAGCGGCGGCGAAACCGGGGCCCCGAACGGTTGCGCCGAAGCCGGTGGCAGATAGCCGCCGCGTGGCGGTTTTCCCTTACGATGAGGAGCGGGATAAATACATTTTTCGCACCTACGATAAGAAACTAAACAAGTACATTTTTCAAAACGTCGCAGCTGCTTCGCTTTCTCCAAGCGAATTGATTCAGGCTGAAGTAGTACTAAAGCGCTGCATTGAGGATTATAATGAGAAGCAAGGAGTTACTCTAAGTGAATGGCGAAAAAACCATTCGCTTAGAGTGTATACTGACAGACAGGTATTGATTAACCTTACCAATTACAAGCGCCAGTTAGTTGCCGTAATTAATGCGAAGGGCGAAAAGGAAGTATGGGTTAATTGCTTTTGTGGAGCCTATAAAACTGACCAACCTCGAGAGATTGTGATGGTAGAGGACGGCGGAAAATACTTTTTGAATGTGCTGTTGAACATTCAACAGGGCACATGGCTCAATCTTGAAATTAACAGTAATGGTTAATTTCGGTAGCCATTCAATTTTGGCAGCTTATTCCATTAATTTATCCTTTTCCACCACCACCGGGGCCTTACTACCCAGCAGCAGCAGGCCCACGGCCACCACCACCAGGGCCCCGCCGCCGAGCATCGGCCAGCTCAGCTGCTCGCCGCCGAAGGCCCAGCCCAGGCTCACGGCCACCACCGGGTTCACGAAGGCGTAGGTGCCAGCCAGGGCCGGCTCCACGGCTTGCAGCAGCCATACGTAGGCCGTGAAGGCCACCAGCGAGCCGAACGTGACCAGGTACGCAAAGGCCCACCACGACTTGGCACTGACGGCGGCTAGGTCGAGGTGTTGGGTTTCGCCGCGGGCCAGGCCCAGCACCACCATCACCAGGCCGCCGCACAGCATTTGCATGCCGCCGGCCACGAAGGGCGAGGCCACCGCCGGCCGCCGCTTGCCGTAGAGCGAGCCGATGGCCCAGACCAGCGCCGCCACCAGCACGCAGGCTATGCCCAGGATTTCATGGCCGGGCTGGGCCACCGCGCTGCCCGTCCCCGCCGAGGCCCGCGCCAGCAGGTACACCCCCGCCAGGCCCAGCCCCAAGCCGAGCGCCGCCAGCGGCGTGGGCCGCCCCGACACCCCGCTGGCCCAGCCCAGCAGCGCCAGCAGCATGGGCACCGTGGCTACCAGCAGCGCCGCCAGCCCCGAGGAAATGTACTGCTCGCCCAGCGTCACGCCACCGTTGCCGAAGGAAATCAGGCAGATGCCGATGAGCAGCGCCCGGCCCCAGCTGGCCCCCGACGGCGCTGGGGCCCCGCGCAGCCGCATGGCGCCGTAGAGCAGGGCCCCCGCCAGAGCGTAGCGGGTGCCCGCCATCAGCAGCGGCGGCAGGCTTTCGATGGCAAACCGAATGCCCAGGTACGTGGAGCCCCAGATAATGTAAACCAGGGCAAAAGCCGTGAGCAACGCCGTTTTCGACGGCGCAGAAGAAGTAGAAACAGGCATAAAACGCAGCCGCCGGCTGCTAAAAATGAAGCCGCAAAGGTCGCGGTTTTTGGCGCGCGCCGCTACTGGGGCCCAGCTACCGCTGGCTGGCCGGCCGGAAATCAGGGTTGAAATACAAGCTCACTTGCACCGTGCGGTTGTCTTCGTACACGATGTTGTCGTCGTGCGCCACCACTTGGTTGAGGTAGCTGGCCTCCACGGCCAAGGCCTTGGTGCACTGGTAGCCCAGGCCGCCGTAGAGGCGGTTCTGGTTGAAAAAGCTGGGCGCGTTGTGGCCGTAGCTAACGAAGATTTCATCTGATGCCAGCGCGTACAGGGCCCCGGGCTCAATTTTGGGCCGGGTGAGGGCAAACTTCAATTGCAAACGGTAGCGCGAGCGGTGCTGGAAATCGAACCGTGCCTGGCCCTCCGGCCGCAGCCAGCGCTGGTCCTGGATGTAGCGGTGGGCCAAGGCCAGCCGGCCCGTTGCCTGGTCAATTTCGACCTTTTCGTAGATGCGCCGTTCGCCGGTGCGGCCCGGGTCGGGGTAGTCGCCGTAGGGCAGCGAGAGCAGGTAGGTGTAGCCCGCCGTCAGCATCACCTGTTCCGAGGCCGCGTAGTTGACGCCCGTGCGGTAGAAATACTGCTGCGGGTCGCGCAGGCCGTTGGTGCGGCGGTACTGGAACTCAGTGTGCAGGCCCCAGCGCCGGTACACTTGGGCATCGGAGAAGTAGCACAGCCACGCGTTGCGGTTGGTATCCCAGATGCGGGCCGGGGCCGGGCTGCCCGGCTGGGCCTTAGCGGGCCCCGCCTCCAGCAAACCTGCCAGGAGAAAGAAGAGGAGAAATTGCTTCACCCCCGCCCTAACGTAAAACATGACCCCGGGGCTGGCCGGGGCCCTATTCAGCCCACGCCGCCTAGTTTTTCGCGCCGCAGTCGGCGCAGAATTTCTGGTCGGGTTTCAGGCCCGTGCCGCAGCCGGTGCAAAACCGGCCCGGCACCTGGGCCGCGGCGTTGGGGGCCCCGCAGCTGGGGCAAAACTTCTGGCCGGCGGCCAGCTTGGCCTGGCAATTGGCGCACTGCACCAGCGGGGTACGGCCCAGGAAATCAAGGTTTTGGGTGTAGTCCTGGGCGCGGGTCTTGGTCTGGATTTGCTCGCGGGTGGCTTGGGCCTGCTGGGCCCGCAGCTCCTCCTGCTCGTCGGGCGCGCAGTCTTCGCAGAGGCCGGCGCTGCCGTTCCAGCACACGTCGGGGCACACCCAGTGGCCGCAGCGCGTGCACTGCTTGAAGTAGGTTTTGCCCTCGTCCACAGCCGTTTCCAGGGCCCCGTCGTGGGCCTTGCCCCCAATGGCCCGCTGGATGTGGTAGGCCGCGTTCTCAGCCCCGCTTAAGCCCCCAAAAAAGCTGCTAAGAGGCTAAACCTATTTAAACCATCAATTGCCAAGATACAAAATACTGTTCAACAGATTTTTACGATCGAAGCAATGTTAGATTAAATAAGGCCAGTTACTTAGCCGCCTGCAACAGCCCCCCGGCAATGCCGATGGCGTTGGGCTGAAACCGCGACATGTACCCGTTGCGGCACTTGTCGCAGTGGAACTTGAACTGGTAGCCCTTGTCGGTCGATAGGTCATCGTAGTTGGCAACGAACTGAAGCATGGTGCTCATGGCAGCGGGGGAAGATGACATAAGCAAAATAAATAAGTATAATTATATATATTTTTTAGTATACATTCAGCTCTGGGGCAAACAGATTCTTGTAAAGAAAAAAGCCCCATCGGTTACCGATGGGGCTTTTTTCGATTGTTTTTGATGCGGCTAGAAAGTGTAGCGAAGGCTTACTGCGGCATCGTTGTAGAAACCGGTATATCCATTATAGACCTCAAAGAAAGGCTTGTAATCGACGCCTACCACGAACGGCAAATCCGCCAGTTTATATTCCAGGCCCAGAATCAAGTCGGCACCAAACGCTATGTAAGTCGCGTCGTCGTAACGGTAGTCGTAGCGCCGGATATAGTCGTCATCTTTATGGCCCTGGTAATAACGAGCATCTTCGAAGTAATAACGGCCCTGATAAGCCCCCGCATGGAAGCCGGCCCCGTAGAAAAACTGCAGGCCTTTCACATCCGAAATAGCCTTGTGCTTTTCGCCCAACAGAGTGAGGCGGGCACCGCGGGCTTTGTACTCTGTCGTGACCAAGGCTTCAATAGCTACCCCGTTTTTTCCGCTTAGAAAGTGCTTAATGGTAAGTCCCGAAGAGTAGCCGCCGCCACGCAGACCGATGCCGGTGCTATAGCCCGAATCGCCGCTGCTGCTTTTTCTTTTAGATTGTGCGTGGGCATTCAAACCCGGTAGGGCGAAAATAATAAAAAGAAGAATAAAAGGTAAACGTTTCATATAACACTGAATGGTGAGGAAGTAATTTGCACAAAACTAAGCAACCTGCGCCAAACCCTCCGTGTTGGCCTATCTTCTGCCGCAATTTCTTGCAATGGCGCGGAGCTGCGCCCATGCAGGGTATCCGCAGGATTCCAGCCCGCGGGACTCGCTCGCCGTAATACCGCTGAACGGCTGCCGGCCGGAAACCTGCGCCATCCTTACCTAAAAAGCCCCGCCAATGTCTGGCGAGGCTTCCTAATTATTTCCGGAACTGGGCACTACTCGCGCAGGCTGCATCACCAAGGGGCTTTCCCCAAGCGGCCAGGATTACGCCGCACCGTACCGCAATTCCCCCGCTCCCACGCGCAGCGTTACGCCGGCTTCGGCGGTGAGGTGGCCGGCCACTTGGGCGTCGTAGCCGCTGGCTTGTAGGGCGGCCACTACGGCGGCGGCGCTGGCGGCTTCGGTCACGACGAGCATCCCGGTGCCCATGTTCCAGTAGAGGTAGGCAGTTTCGGGGCTGATGCCGCCCACTTCGCACAGGCGCTGCATGGCGGGTAACGGCGCGAACAGGTTATCCAATAGGGCCCCCAGGCCGTTTTTGAGGACGCGCTGGAAGTTGTCGGCCACGCCGCCGCCGGTGATGTGGGCCACGCCGTGCAGCGGCAGGCCGGCGTCGAGCAGGGCCGTGATACCGGGCGAGTAGATGAGTGAGGGCGCCAGCATGGCGTCGCCCCAGGTCGGGAACTCGGCGGCGTCGGGGCCGTCGTAGGGAGCCTCGTGCCAGTTATCGCCGAACAGCTTTTGCAGGGTTTTGCGGGCCAGCGAGTAGCCGTTGGAGCGGAACGAGGGCGAGCGCAGGGCCACCACCGCGTGGCCGGCCTGGGCGGTTTTGCCGCTCAAAGGCTGGGCTAGGCTCGGGTGCAGCACGCCGATGGCCGTGGAGCACCAGTTGAAGTTCATCTGGGCCCCGGGCCAGCCGCCGATGCGGTTACCCAGCTCGGCAATCTCGCCGCCGGTGATGGCCACTTTCGCGAAGTTGGCCGCGTCGTGCAGACCGCGCATCATTTGGTCCACCACGCCGTAGTCGAGGTGGTTCACGTCGATGATGTTCGACAAGTTGGTGGGCACGAAGCCAGCGGCGATGAGGTCGTCGGCCGTCATGGCGATGAGGTCGTAGCCCAGCGTGTCGTAGCGGTTCAGGCGCTCGGCCACCTCAATCTTGGTCCCGATGCCGTCGGAGCTGATGCCCAGGCGCTCGGCCCCAAACCGGATTTCGTTCGAGAAGCCGCCGTCCAAATCCTGGGCAGGCTCGCCGGGCAGGCCGGTGCGGTTGGCGAAGGTTTTTTTGGCCCAGCCATAGGCGTTGCGCGAGGCGGCGTTACCTTCTTCGATGGAGTAGCCAGCGGGGTTTTCGGAGGGGGAAGTAGACATGAAGTAATAAAAACGATTAACTGTAGACAAACCGAAAGGCCGTCATGCTGAGCGAAGCGAAGCATCTCTCGCGCTGACTGATTATGGATTACTGCCGCAGTAGAGATGCTTCGGCTGCGCTCCGCTCCGCTCATCATGACGGGCCCGGGGCCCTAAAAGCCTAGTGCTCCGTGGGTTCGGGAGCCTTAGCACTTACTGAAGTGCTGGCCAGCTTCTTACCTTTTTTATCGCCGCGGTGGCTCTGGCGCTCCTCCTGCACGTGGCGCAGGTAGTGCGTCACGTCGCCGGTGGGATACTTGCCCGAGAAGCAGGCGAAGCACGAGCCGCCGTGGCCACGCTCCTCGGCGAACAGTTCCTCTAAATCCGACAAATCCTGGTAAATCACCCGGTCGGCTTCGATGTAGCGGCAAATTTCGTCCTCCGAATAGTTAGCCGCAATCAGTTCAGTGCTCATGGCCATGTCGATGCCGTAGATGCAGGGCGAAACGATGGGCGGCGCGCTCGAAATGAAGTACACCTCCAGGGCCCCCGCCTCGCGCAGCAGTCGCACGATGCGCCGCGAGGTGGTGCCGCGCACGATACTATCGTCGACCACGGCCACCTTTTTGCCGCGCACAAAGTCGCGGATGGGGTTGAGCTTTTTCTTCACTACGTCCTCGCGCCCGGCTTGGGTGGGCACGATGAACGAGCGGCCCATGTGGTTGTTTTTCACCAAGGCCCGGCGGTAGGGTACGCCAATGGCTTCGGCCAAGCCGGAGGCGGCGAAGTAGCCGCTGCTGGGCACGTCAATCACCATGTCGGGTTTCAGGCCGGCGTCGGCCACCTTGCGGGCCAGCAACTTACCCAGGCGCACCCGCTCGCGGGCCACCAGGCGGCCGTGAATCACGGAGTCTTCGCGGGCGAAGTAAATCTGCTCGAAGGCGCAGAAATTCTTGGGCAACGCGTAGGGGTTTTTGTAGTGGACCTGGAAGTTGTTGTCGATAAAAATGGCCTGGCCGGGGCCCACGTTTTCCACAAACTCAAAGTCCAAATAATCAAAGCAGGTGCTCTCCGACACGAAGGCAAACACGGGGCCCTCAGGCGTGTCACGGCGGCCCAGCACCAGCGGCCGGATGCCCAGCGGGTCAGTAAAGGCCAGCAGGCCGTGCCCGGCAATCATGGTGATGGTGGCGTAGGCGCCCTCCACCAGCGCCTGGGTGGTTTCCACGGCGTCGAAAATATCCACCACGCTCAGGTGGTCCAGGTCCTTCACGCGCAGTTCTGAGGCGAAGGTGTACATGATGAGCTCCAGGTCGTTGGTAGTTTTGGGCAGCACGTGGTAGTGGTCGTGCAGGCGCTTGGCCACGTCGCGAAAGTTGATGACGTTGCCGTTGTGCACCATCGCCAGCCCGAACGGGTAGCTGGTGGTGAAGGGCTGGGCCAGGTCGGAGTCGTTGGCGCCCTGCGTGGTGTAGCGCACGTGCCCGATGCCGGTGTGGCCCTTCAGCTTTTTCACGTGCTTGGGCTTGAACACGTCGTTCACAAGCCCCTGCCCCTTGTGCAGGTGAAAGGAATCGTCAAACGTGGCGATACCGGCCGCGTCTTGCCCCCGGTGCTGGAGGGCAGTGAGGCCGATAATCATGTCGCCCACCACGTTGTCGGGGCCGTGGAAACCTACAATACCGCACATATTTTTGAATTAAAAGTTTACCTGTAAAACGTCATGCTGAACGCAGTAAAGTATCTCTACTGCGGCAGTAATTAATTAGTCAGCGGGAGAGATGCTTCGACTACGCTCAGCATGACGTTCTTTTTCTGCACGATGGCCGCTGCGAATCAAATCGGCCAACGCCTGGGCATACAGCTCGTGCTCCACGGCCAGGCCGCGGCGCTCTACTTCGGCCAGCGTGCCGGCCCCGCGCAGGTCCACCGTTTGTTGGGCCAGCACGGGGCCCGTGTCGAGGCCCTCGTCCACGAGGTGCACGGTGATTTTGGTTTCCGGTAGGTGGTTATCAAAGGCCCACTCGTAGGCGTGCAGGCCCTGGTGCTGGTGGGTATCGGCGGGGTGGATGTTGACGATGCGGCCCGCAAACGGCTGGATGAAGGCTGGCGACAAGATGCGCATGTAGCCCGCCAGCACCACAAAATCGGGTCGGTACTGCTGGAGCAGTGCGGCGGCTTCGGCGTCGAAAGCGGCCCGCGGGCGGCCCTGGCTGGGCAGCGCTGCCGTGGGGCAGCCCAGGGCCCCGGCGGCGGCGAGGCCGGGCGCGTCGGGCCGGTTGCTGAACACCACGGCCACCTCGGCCAGGTCGCGCAAAATGCCGGTTTGGGTGGCGCGCGCCACGGCCAGCATATTGGAGCCGCGGCCCGAGAGCAGGATGGCCAGCCGCGCTTTGGCGGGGGCCCCGGGCCCGGGGGGCCGGGCAGTAGCGGCGGGGGGCCGGCGGCCGGCAGGGAGCGGCGAGGTCGTCATAATGGCGGTTTCAAGCTTCAATTTACGGCGCGTTGGGTTAGCACTGGCGCGGGGCGCTGGGCGATGTCGGGCCGCACGTACTTATCCTGGAACGCAACCAGCGCCGCGGCCTCGTAGGCCAGGGCCGTGGCGGCGGCCAGCGTGGGGCCCTGGGCACTGAGCACCAGCACCCGCCCGCCGTTAGTAACCAGCTGACCCTCAGTATTCCGGCGGGTAGCGCCGTGGAAAGCCTCCACCCCGGCCGGCAATTTTTCCAGCCCCGTGATGGGAAAGCCCGTGGGGAAGCCGCTGACCGGGTAGCCGCCCGAAGCCAGCACCACGCCCACAAACGCGCCCGGCCGCTGCCGCACCACCTGGCGAGCCAGTGTGCCGTCGAGCGTCGCCTCCACCAGCGCCAGCAGGCTGCTGTCCATCGCCGGCAGCAGCACTTCGGCCTCGGGGTCGCCGAGGCGCACGTTGTACTCCAGCAGCTTGGGGCCCGTGGGCGTCAGCATGATGCCGAAGTAGAGGAAGCCGCGGAACTCGAACGGCTCGGCTTGCAGCCCACGCAGGGTGGGCTCCACAATATCACGCTGGATATCGGCCAGCACGTCGGCGTCGGCAAACGGCACGGGGCAGTAGGCGCCCATGCCGCCGGTGTTGGGGCCCTCGTCATTGGCCAGCAGCTGCTTGTGGTCCTGCGAGGTGGCCAGCAGCTTCATCTCGTGGCCGTCGGTGAGGCCGATGATGCTGATTTCGGGGCCCGTCAGCCGCTCCTCTAACAAGAAAGAAAATGCGCCGGTGTAGTGCGCCTGCAAGTCATCGAGCGCTGCCGCGGCTTCGGCCGGCGAGCCGCACACGTACACGCCCTTGCCGGCGGCCAGGCCATCGTACTTCACCACCACCTGGCCGCCCAGCGCGGCGGCTTGGGCACGGGCGGCGGCCACCTCGTCGCTGCGGAACGCCCAGGCCTGGGCCGTGGCCACGCCGTGGCGCCGCATGAAGTCCTTGCTCCACACCTTGGAGCTTTCCAGCAGGGCCCCCGCCTTGGTCGGCCCAAACACCTGAATGTCAGTCCCGGCGAAGTAGTCGGCCACGCCGGCTGCCAGCGGGGCCTCGGGGCCCACCACAATCAGCCGCACGCCCTGGTGCCGGGCGTAGGCCGCCAGCGCCGCAAAGTCGAGCGGGTCAAGGCCGGGGTGGCTGTTGGGGATGCCGGCATTGCCGGGCACCACCTGCACCGACGCGCCGTCGCGGGTCAGCTTGGCGGCCATAGCGTGCTCGCGGGCCCCGGAACCGAGGAGAATGATGGGTTTCATGCGTGGGTTTCGGGGATGACGGCCGGGCGCTTCAACGCCATAAACCGCATGGTGTAATAATTGCCGCTCACTAGTAAGTAGTGCGGCAGGGCACCGTATTCTTCAAATCCCAGGCGCTCGTACAGGCGGTTGGCCGCGGCGTTGTCCGCCACCACCCCCAGCAAAATCAGCTGGATGTCCGGGTTGGCGAACGCCTCTGCCACCGCTTGCTGCAACAGCAGGCTTCCAACGCCTTGGCCGCCGTAGGCCGGGCGCACGTACATGGACTGGAGGCTGCCGCGGTGCCGGGTTTTGCGCCTTTCTTCCTGGGTGAACCGGCAAATGCCAATCAACGCATCATCATCAAAAGCGCCCAGGACGAACGCCGTTTTAGCCGCTGCGTCAATAAGCGTTGCAAAGCCCGCTCCATCCAACCGGCTTTCTTCCTGGTAAGAAGCCCCAAAGCTGGCCGGGGACTCGGCTAAGCTGGTCAGCCGAATCTCCTGATATACTTGGCTGTCAGCCAGACCAAGCCGACGAATGAAAATTGCCATATAATGGAATAGGGTAAAAAAGAAAGAGCTACAACGCCTTTAATTCCGCGCCTGCTGCCTTCAACTTAGCTTTGATAGCGATGATTTCCTGGCTCAACTTCTCGCTCGGGCGGGGCTCATTAAGAGCAGCTTGGGTGGCGTTGTCGAGGCGTACCACGGTGAGGTTGGGCGTGCCCGAAGGCATGACGACCGGCGAATTCAGATTCATGGCCAACTCGGCGTAGTCCATCCACGGCGGGCAGCTGATGATGGGCACGTTCACGTTGGTGGCCGGGCCCCACTGAGGCCGAGTACGAGAAGCCCGCGGCAGCCGAGCGCATCACGATGTTCACCTAAGCTTCCTTCATGATGCCGGCTTGCACCAGGTTGGCCACCAGGCGGGCGCGGGCATCCTGGCGGCCCGAGCCGGGGGCCCCGGCTTCGGCGGTTTCCGCCGCGGGCAGAGTCTGGCCGGTGATGCGCTGGTAGATGTCGAGGTAGCGGCGGCTGGCTTCCTGGGTCACTTCCGGGGTGAGGGCGCGGGGGTACTGGCCGTCTTTCTTGTTGGCAATCAGCCACTGGCGCACGTACTCCTTGTCCATCTGCGTGGCAGTGAGCGGGTTGGCCGCGTAGTCGTCGGCCGCCCAGAAGCGCGACGAGTCCGGCGTGTGCATCTCGTCGATTAAAATCAACTGGCCATCGAGCAAGCCAAACTCGTACTTGGTATCAACCAGGATGATGCCCTTCTCGGCCAGCAGCTGCGAACCTAAAGCGAACAGTGCCAGCGACTTCTCGCCCATCTGGTCGTACAGCTCCTTGCTCACCCAGCCCTCGCTCACCAGGTTTTCGGGGGTGATTTCGCGGTCCGACTCCTCCTTGGTAGTAGGAGTCAGGATAGCCTGCGGGAAGGCCTGGTTCTGGGTCAGCCCGTCGGGCACCGTCACGCCCGAAAACGTGCGCTGCCCGGCCTGGTAGCCGCGCCACATCGAGCCCGTCAGGTACTGGCGCACAACCATTTCCACCTTAATCGGCTGCGCTTCCTTCACCAGCATGGCGTTGGCGTCCACCAATTTCAGCACGTGGTTGGGAATGATGTGCGCGGTTTTGGCAAACCAGAAATCGGCCAGGCCATTGAGCACCGCGCCCTTGTAGGGGATGGCCGTTTCGAGCACCGAATCAAACGCCGAAAGGCGGTCCGTCACGATGATAAGGCGGTCGCCGGAGGGGGCCCGGAGGCTGTCGCGCACCTTGCCACGGTGCAAGGGCGGGAGTTGGGAGGAAGCGAAGTGCGTGAGGGTATTCATGTTGTGGGACCTAGTTGGCTAAAACCGAGTGCTTTTGAGCAATGTGCTCCACAATATTCTTGAAAATTTGAAGCCCCGCCCCCTCTTCCGGGGCCCCCGGGTTTTGGCGGCGGCGGCGGGCCCAGTCGGGGTGGTTGAAGGCCGAGAGGAACGCCTCGGGGTGCGGCATCAGGCCGAACACCTGCCCAGTGGGGTCGGTGAGGCCAGCGCAGTTGAGGTCGGCGCCGTTGGGGTTGTGGGGGTACTCGCTGGTGCCGTCGCCGGCCGCATCTATATAGGAAAGGCAGTTGAGGCCGGCCGCTTGCAGGGCCCCACGGGTGGCGGCGTCGGGCACCACGAGGCGGCCTTCGCCGTGGCGCACGGGCACCTCCAGCACATCGAGGCCTTTAAGGAAAGGCGTCTTCGACAGCGGATTGACGCGCAGGCGCACCCAGCGGTCCTCGTAGCGGCCCGAGGCGTTGTGCGTCAAGGTCACTTCGGGCGTCACGTCGCCGCCCAGGTTGGGCAGCAGGCCCAGCTTCACCAGCACCTGGAAGCCGTTGCAGATGCCGAGCACGAACTTGCCATCGGCTACGAACTGCTTGATGTCGTCGAGCAGGGTACGGCCGCCGGGGCCCGTCTGGCGGTAGCGCAGCTTATTGGCCAGCACCACGCCCGAGCCCAGGTCGTCGCCAAACGAGAACCCACCGGGGAAGGTCAGCACGTCAAAATCGTGGATGCTCACCGCGCCGTGCAGCACCTGGTTGAGGTGCACAATGGTGGCCTGGGCCCCGGCGAGCCGGTAGGCGGCCGCAATTTCCTCTTCGCAATTGATGCCGAAGCCGGTGAGCACGAGGGCCCGCACGGCGCCATCTTGTGCCGGTGATTGAACTTTATGTACTAGCCCTTGCGAGTCTTGTGCCATCTGATTTAGGTTTTGGGCCGAAGCCCCAGCAGTTTGTGCCATTAGTACCCAGCCGACTCGCCGAAGCCCGCCAGCTCGTCCACGCCAAGCAATTGATTAACAGGCCCGTTTGACCAGGTGTGCCGCAACTCGGCCGCCGGGGCCCTAATGACCGTTTCGCCGGCGTGGCGCACGGTCAGCTGGCCATCGTCGGTGACGACGCCCAGGCGCGTGGCGCGGCCGCCCAGCAGCGCTTCAAAAGCCACCACATCGGCCGGGGCCATAGTGGCCACAAAGCGCGAGTGCGACTCCGAAAATAGCTGCGTGGCCAGGGGCAATGCACTTTCGGGCAGCTCCACCGAAGCGCCGCAGCCGTAGCCGAACGTGGCCTCGGCCAGCGCCACGGCGAGGCCGCCGTCGCTCAGGTCGTGGCACGACTGGATGAGGGCCCCGTCGTTGGCCTGGCCGATGAGCGTGTACAGCGCCTTGGCTTCCGCGAAGCGCACCCGGGGCACCTGGGCCCCCAGCTCGCTGTGCAGGGCGTAGAACTCGGAGCCGCCCAGCTCGTCGTAGGTTTCGCCGAGCAGGTAGATAACGTCGCCGGCCTCCTTGAAATCGGAGGTGATGGCGCGGCGCACGTCCTCCATCTTCGCCGTCATGGAGTAGAGCACGGTGGGCGGCACGGAAATCTTCACGCCGTCGGCCTTGAAGTCGTTCTTCATGCTGTCCTTGCCGCTCGTGAGCGGGATGCAGTAGGCGGCCGTGGCGTCGCGCAGGGCCTCGCACATCTGCACCAGCTTGGCCAGCTTCTGCTTGCCGTCGGGGTTGATGGCGGGGTCGTACACCGAGTCGGGTACGCAGAAGTTGTCGTTCACTGACCAGAAAATCCCGTCGCCCGGCGACAGGTTCGGCAATTTGCCGCCCACGGCAATAATCTGGCGCACCGCCTCGTCAAACGAGCCGGCCGACATCTGGTAAGCGTCCAAATCGCCGTAGCGGGGCAAAATGCCGTTACTCACGGCCACGCCCTCCCAGCTCTCGAAGTTGAAGCGCACCACGGCCGCGTCCTGCGGGGCCTGGCCGGTGGCGCCCATCAGCGGCTTCACAATCGTGCGGCCCTTCACCTCGTGGTCGTACTGCCGGATGACCGATTCGCGGGAGCAGATATTCAGGGCCCCCAGCAGCTGGCGCAGCGTGCCGGTGTAGTCGGTTTGGGTCGGGATTTTCGGCTCGGTGGCGGCGGGCTTTTCATATTCGGCCTCCAGCGTTTTGCGCGGCACGCCGTCGTGCAGAAACGCCAGTGCCAGGCGCGCCACGGGCTGCCCGTCGAAGTTCACGTCCAGCGAGCCGTCGCTGGTGAAGTGGCCGATATCGGTCACCTCCACTTCCATTTCCAGGCCCAAAGCCAGTAATTCGGCCATCCGGGCGGGCTCTACCACCAGCGTAAACCGCTCCTGCGACTCGCTCACAAAAATCTCCCAGGGCCGCAGGCCAGGATACTTCAACGGCACTTTTTCCAGCTCCACCACCGCGCCGCCGCTGATGCCGGCCAGCTCGCCCACGGACGACGACAGGCCGCCCGCGCCGTTATCGGTGCTGCACTTGAGCAGGCCCCGGCGGGCGGCGAGGAGCAGGAAATCCATCGCTAGCTTTTGGGTAATCGGCGAGCCGATTTGCACGGCCGTGGCCGGGGCGCTTTCGTCCAATTCAATCGAAGAAAACGTGGCCCCGTGGATGCCGTCCTTGCCCACGCGGCCGCCGGCCATCACAATCCGGTCGCCGGCGTCAATCTTTTTCTCCCACGAGTCGAGGCCCGCGAACTGCATCGGCATCACGGCCCCGGTGCCGCAGTACACCAGCGGCTTGCCGCGGTAGCGGTCGTCGAACACGATGGCGCCGTTCACCGTGGGCACGCCCGACTTATTGCCGCCGTCCTCAATGCCCTTGCGCACGCCTTCCAGAATGCGGCGCGGGTGCAGCTGGCCGGTCAGCAGAGGCCCGTCGTAGGCGGGGTTGCCGAAGCAGAGCACGTTGGTGTTGAACAGCAGCCGGGCCCCGCCGATGCCGGTGGCCAGCGGGTCGCGGTTATTGCCCAAAATGCCGGTGATGGCCCCGCCGTAGGGGTCGATGGCCGAGGGCGAATTGTGGGTTTCTACCTTCCACACAAACAGCGAATCGGCGTTGATGCGCACGGCCCCGGCGTTGTCGCTGAACACTTTAACCAGCCAGTCGTTGCCGTTGGCCCGCAGCTGGCGGTCCACTTCCGAGGTGGCGTCTTTGATGTAGGTTTTGAAGAGCGAGTCAATCTGCTTCTCCTCCCCCGTCGCCAAATCGCGGTAATTAATAACGGCGCTGAACTCCTTGTGCTTGCAGTGCTCCGACCACGTTTGGGCGATGATTTCCAGCTCGCAGTCCGTGGGGTCGGCGGGCAGGCCCTGGGCGCGGCGCGTGGCCTGGGTGGCGGGGGCCGCGTAGTAGGCGCGCACGGCGCGCATTTCCTCCAGGTTCAGGGCGTAGATGTTGTCCTTCGAGAGCTGCACTAGGGCCCCATCGCTGAGGCCGGTGAGCGAAATCGTTTCGGTAATGGCCTCCGCGCCGCCGCCGGGCCGCGGCGTATAGTCGCGGATGCCGTCGGCCACGCGGCCTACCTCGAAGCGGTTAATCATCTTGTTGCCCAGCAGCTCTTCGGCCAGGCGGCGCAGGTCGGCGGTGGGCAGGTCGTGCTCCAGCAAGTACAGGCGCTTGCTGAAAATATGCTGCGTGCGCGTGTCAATCGGCTCGTTGAGAAAGTCAGCCAGCGCATTCTGGGCGCTGGTACCCTCGTCGTCGGTCACGCCGGGGCCCCTGGCCACCAGAATATAAGCAGCAAAGCCGGGCACGGGGGCCACGACTTCGTTCAGGGTTACGTCGTGCAGGACGGGGTCGGCGAGGCAGCGGGTGGCAAAGGCGTGCAGCTGCTCCGTGCTCAGGGTCCCGTAGCGCACCGTGTAGCGGGCGGCGGTGCGCACGCGGCCGGTAGCCAGGCCCAGGTGGCGCGCCGCCGCGGCCGCCACCCGGTGGCCGTCGCCGTCGTGCTGGCCCGGCTTGAGGGTGAGTTGGATGGTATGGGTGGTCGGTTCCAAATCCGTCAAAGTCATAAGTCCTCGCTAAAAAGCTGCCTTCCCAATCAATGAATTTACGCGGCCTTTTCGGGCCGGCTGCCCGGCTTCAAGGCCGGCACTCCGGCCAGATGCGCTGGAATGTGGTCGGCGTCAAACACGGCAGCGTTCACCGCCAACAGGGCAAAGTTCGGGAACGGAAGCTTCACCGCACCACCCGTCCGGTCAATTAAGGAGGCCACCGCCAAAACTTCCACCCCCATCTCCCCCAAAACCCGCGCTACTTCCAGCGTGCTCTTGCCGGTCGTAACTACGTCTTCCGCAATGATTACCCGCTCGCCCGGGCGCAGCGTAAACCCGCGCCGCAAGGTCATTTCGCCCTGCGCGTCGCGCTCCGTAAAAAGTGAGGGCACGCCCAGCTGGCGGGCCAGCTCGTAGCTCACCACCACGCCGCCCATCGCGGGGCCCACCACGGTATCGGGCACCAGGCCGGCCGCCCGCAGCTGCGCCGCCAGCACGGCCATGGCCGGGGCCGCCAGCTCGGGCCGCCGCAAAAAGCGCGCACATTGCACATATGTATCCGAGTGCAAGCCCGACGATAGCTTGAAGTGGCCACTAAGCAGCGCATCTTCCTGGCGCAGCTGCGCTTCCAGGATGGTGGCCACTTCGGCGGCGGGCAGGTCGGGGGTGAGGATTGGGGTCATGGAGATTTTATTCGAACAACTATCCTAGAACGTCATGCTTATCTGGCGTCCGCGCAGCCGAAGCATCTCTGCCGCTGACTAACTGATTACTGCCGCAGTAGAGATGCTTCGGCTGCGCGGACGCCAGATAAGCATGACGGCCTTAGTTTCATAAAAATAACGTTTAAGCCCTTACCACGCGAAACTCATTAATCTGGTCGCGCAGCTCCTGCGCCGCCTTCCCGGCATCGGCTGCTTGCCAGATGCTGCGCGAGGCGTTGATGAGCACACCGCTGCCGTCTTTGCGCAGGCCGGCCTTTAGCGTGGCGGCCAAGTCGCCGCCCTGGGCCCCGATGCCGGGCACCAGGAACCACTGCCGCGGGCAGGCGGCCCGCACGCGGGCCATGGCAGCGGGCTCGGTGGCGCCCACCACAAGGCCAATGATGGCCTCGGGCAGCTCCTCGTCGAGCTGCCGGGCCACCTGGGCGGCCAGGTCGCTGAGGTGGCCGCCGTGGGCCAGGGCCTGGTCTTGCAGGTTGTGGGCGGGCTTGTTGGAGGTCTTAGCCAGCGAGAACACCAGCTTGCCAGGCCGGGCAAAGGGCCGGATGGCGTCGTCGCCCATGTAAGGGTTCACGGTCACGCCGTGGGCCCCCACCACGTCGTAGGCGAAGCGGGCGTAGTGGTCGGCCGTATTGGCAATGTCGCCAAACTTACCGTCCAAAATCACCGGAATATCTGCGGGAATGCCCTGGATGGTGCTTTTAAGCAGCGCCACGCCAGCTTCCCGACTTAGAAAAAAAGCCAAATTCGGCTTGAAAGCCGCCGCGTAAGTGTGGGTTTCAGCCACCACTTGGCGCAGGCGCACCACCACTTCGGCGTCCGTGCCGATGGGGTCGAGGCCCACGCAGAGTAGCGAGTTGGCCGAATGAACGCGGGTAATCAGCTGTTGCATAAGATCGTAGACACGAGGGGCCCACGGGTAAAACGTTTGATTATTCCAATGCGCGGGCTGGCGGCGCCCGCACGGCCCACCGGGGGCCCGGAAGCAAAACCGCCCGGCTTGCACCGGGCAGCTTGCTACTGTGGGTCAACTAGATAACGTTCTCGCGGTTGATGAGGAACGATGCGCAGTAGCGGATGTCGATCTGGCCTGGGATGAACGGAGCCACGTGGGCCATGCCCACGCCAGCGCCCGAGTGCAGTTGCACTTCGTTCTGCTGGTGGAAGCGCAAGGTACCACGCGAAGTCTTTGAGCTTCATGCCCTGGCGGATGAGGCCGGCCGGCATCGAGCTGGGTTTCAGCTTATGGCGCAGCTTAGCGCCGTCAAGCTCGCGCTCGTCCGCACCGGCCGACTCGCCGGCCAGCGGCAGCAGCAAGTCGGTCGAGTTCACCACGCGGGGGTCGTCGTCGTTGTTGCGCACGTTGAAGAACTTGATGTCAACCAGGCGGTAGTTGTCGGCCTTCAGCTCCTTGCGGAAGCTCTGAATTTCGCCGTACACGCGGCCGCTTTCCACCTTTTGGGTCAGCATCTCGATGTAGAGCTGGTTCGACTGAGGCAGGAACATTTTCTTGCCGTCGTACCAATCGATGGTGAACAGCGTGTCGGTGTTCTCGCAAGCGCCGCTCGCGCCCACGATGTGGGGCATGTTGTGCACGGCCAGGAAATGCTCCGATTCCACGTATTTGCGAGCCCCGCGGAACATGGCGTCCCACACCTTAATCACGGCCATCCGCTTGGGCTCGGTGCTCAAGTTGCAGTTGCCAGCGTGGGCCGAAGCAAGGGCAGCAGCTACTTCCGGAGCGAGCGTGTTGGAATCCATCAAAGTGAGAAACGAATGGGTATAGGGGGGCTATTTGAATTAGAAACTGGGCCGTACGAACATAAAAAAACCGTCTCGGAAAACCGAAACGGAAGCAAGGCGAAAAACAGAAAAATCGCCGAAAGCAACGACCGGTTGGTCCTCTCGCAGAATGCCTTGCGGCTTTGTTCCACGCTCCATCGGGGGATGATTGGGGCGAATCATGCTGCAAAATTACGCAAATTTTATGCCCGGTAATTGTTTCGTAGATTTAATTTTTTATTTCATCCAATAGAAATTTTTATCGCCCTCCCGAATTGCGTCAATTAATTAATTCCGACCCGATTTACTGCCGCCGCAAGTACCCAATCTTTTTTCGGGGCCCCGCGACTGGTTGCGTGCCCGCCGTTCCGGGTCGTAGCTTTGGCCATTTACTTCGCACCTAGCCCACGGCCCCCTGGTGGTGGCCCATTTCCGAGTACACGTAGGCGCTGGCGGCCCCGGTGCCTTCGTAGCGCAGGCTAACGGTCGCCGGCGCGGGGCTGGGGTACACTTGCGAACTACTGGCCGGGATCCCAACGGCCAGGGCCACCACGGGCGAGCCATTGGGCAGCAAGCCAAGCATGGGCAGATTGCTGGCCGTAGCGCTTTCCACCAGGTTACCAGCCGCATCATCAGCCGGCAGGGTAAATTTTTTCGGCGCGTTAATATTCGGCGCGTTAATATCCAGCAAGCCGACCTCAACAGTACCGGCCGGCCCGGCAACCACACCGGCGCGGTTGCCGGGCCGGCCGGTACTGTTGAGGCCGGTTTTTAAAAACTGGCTGCAACTCCACCGGGGCCCAGCATAATGCCGCCGCTGCCCGTGAGCGCTAGCACGGCAGGCACGATGGCCCCACCCCTATTAGAAGAGTAATACTGATGCGGTAGCACTTAGCTTGGTTAGCATCAGTTTTCACAATCGCTTCTCTAATTTTCAATCAATAATTCATAACTCTATCAATCAATACTTTAACAAATTATTACTTGCATAGGATGCGCACAATAGCCCATTATAAAGTTTATATTCCTAAATTGAGAATGGTCTTTTTATAAAACGAGAAATAAAACTCCATTTACGCAGCCAAGTGGCTAATTTTCCCTTGGGTAAGTATTTTCATAAATTTTCAATTCGAAGCGAGGTTATTCTATAAAATATAATTATTGTAGGAAAATTTCCTATTTTATTACGTTGATGGGCCGAGCCCCACGGCCTGAATACCGTTCGATATACCTTTAGCTAGCATGGAAGCACCTCTTCCTTTAAGCATATTTATTGTAGAAGACAACGAGTGGTACGGCGAGTTGCTGCTCCACCAGCTGGGCCGCAACCCCGACCACCGCGTGCAGCGCTTTAGCACGGCCAGCGAGTGCCTGGCCCAAATGGCCAGGGAGGTACCCGACGTCATCACCCTGGACTACTCGCTGCCCGACGCCGACGGCGAACACACGCTGCGCCAACTGCGCGAGCGGGCCCCCCAGGCGGCCATCGTGGTTATTTCGGGGCAGGAGGACGTGGCCACCGCCGTAACCTTGCTGCGCCTGGGGGCCCACGACTACCTCGTGAAGGATGCCTCGACCGGCGAGCGCCTGTGGAACCTGCTGGGCCAGGTACGCCAACAGGTGCGCCTGCGCCGCGAAAACGAACAGTTGCGCCAGCAGCTCGATGCCCGCAACGCCGGTGCCAGCGCGCCCATCCTGGGCGCGCACCCCACCATACTGCGCTTGCAGGAACTCATCAGCAAGGCGGCGCGCACCACCATCACGGTGAGTGTCAGCGGCGAAACCGGAACCGGCAAGGAGCTGGTGGCTCAGGCCATCCACGCGCGCTCGGAGCGGGCGGGCCGGCCGTTTGTAGCCGTGAACATGGCCGCCATTCCGCGCGAGCTGCTCGAAAGCGAGCTGTTTGGGCACGAAAAGGGAGCCTTCACGGGGGCCGTGGCGCGGCGCGTGGGGCGCTTTGAAGAGGCCGACGGCGGCACGCTGTTTCTCGACGAGGTGGCCGACCTGGAGCTAAGCCTGCAAGCCAAGCTGCTACGGGTGTTGCAGGAGCGCGAGCTGGTACGGGTGGGCGGGCGCCAGCGGGTGGCATTCGACGTGCGCCTGGTGGTGGCCACCCACCACGATTTGCTGACCGAGGTACAGGCCGGGCGCTTCCGCGAAGACCTGTACTACCGCCTGCTGGGCCTGCCCATTGCCTTGCCGCCGCTGCGCGAGCGGGGCCCCGACGTGCTGCTGCTGGCCGAGGCCTTCGTGCAGACGTTTTGCCAGCGCAACAACCTGCCGCCGCGCCGCTTCGGCGACGACGCCCGGCAGCGGCTGCTGGCCCACCCCTTCCCCGGCAACGTGCGCGAGCTGAAGGCCGTGGTGGAGCTAGCCGCCGTGCTGGCCGAAGGCGACCTGATCCGCAGCCCCGACCTGTCGCTGCGGGGCCCCGCCCCGGCGGCCGGCAGCGGGCCCGCGCGCACGTTGCGCGAGGAAACCACCCGGCTCGTGCAGGAGTGCCTCGACGCGCTGGGCGGCGACGTGCTGGCCACGGCCGACCGCCTGGGGGTGGGCAAATCCACCATTTACCGCATGATTAAGCAGCGGTCCGTGCAAGTGCGCTGAGGCGGTATCCTGTTGCTCCCCACAAATTTCCCCTACCTTAGCCAGGCCTTAATCTTATACTTGGTTTGGGACAACTTAATGCCGGTTCCCCGGGTTATATGGGCGATCTACACCGGTCCCGCGCGGAACCGTTGATTCATTCGCACTATTCATTCATTGCCGCTATGTTGACCCTCGTATTAGGCTTATTAGGCGCTGCCGCCCTCATTGCCCGCCGTGCTGCCCAGGCCCCCCAACCCAAGCTGGTGCCTGTGCCGGTGCGTAGCAAATAAGGCCTCTGGCCCCATAAACAAAAAAAGCAGCCCGCTAGGCTGCTTTTTTGTTGCCTTTACCACACGAAAACCGGGGCATCGCCGTTGAAATCGTTAGCGGATGACGAGCTTACACATTTGGTTAGCGCCGTTGCCTTCAAGTTTCACGTAGTACAAACCATTGGCGAAGCGGCTCAGGTCGAGCACTTTGGTGGCGCGGTCGTTGAGGTCGGTCATGGTTTCGTGATACACCACCGAGCCAATCACGTTCAGCACTTGCAGCTCGACGCGGCGGCCTTCCTGGCCGTTGATGGTGAGGTGCACGATGCCGGTGCTGGGGTTGGGGTACACGGCCAGCGTCTTATCGTCGGGACCGGGGCGCGTTTGCTGCATGGTAGTGCGCTGGGCCTCGCTGGGCTGGGGCAGCGTGGGCGGGGCAAACCCACTGGCCAGGCCACCAGTGGCCAGGGCTAGAAGAAGAGAAAAGACAAGTAAGCGTGGCATCATACAAAAATTCGAGGTAGCAAATCGGCCCGCTTGCTGTGGATGACACAGGGGCTGATGAGGTTAACGATGGAAATTAATTTTAGTTGACAAAGATAATTCCAAATATCTATGTTGTTGATGAAAAAGCTATTATTACTGATGGAATCAAACCTTTTCCCGATTACTCACTACTTTTTATCGCCCCGCTGAGTGGATGTTCTCATCATTGGCGGCGGCCTGGCCGGTTTGGCCGCGGCCCTAGACCTGGCCGGGCGCGGCCACGCTGTGGCGGTGGCCGAGCGCCGGGCCTACCCGTTCCACCGCGTGTGCGGCGAATACGTCAGCAACGAGGTGCGGCCCTATCTGGCCCGGCTCGGGGCCGACCCGGCGCCGCTGGGCCTGGCCAACATCTGCCGGTTCGAGCTGTCGTCGCCGGCCGGGCGCGTGCTGCACAGCCCGCTGGACCTAGGCGGCTTCGGGGTGAGCCGCTACGCGCTGGACGAATTTCTGTACCACAAGGCCGTGGCGGCGGGCGTGCAGTTTTACCTGCCCGCCACGGTGGCCAATGTGGCGTTTGATGCCGCCACGGGCCGCCACGCGGTGGCCCTGGCCGACGGCCGCGCGCTGGCCCCGCGCGTGGTGCTGGGAGCCTACGGCAAGCGTGCCAACCTGGACCGCCAGCTGGAGCGGCCGTTTTTCCGGCAGCGTTCGCCCTACCTCGGGGTGAAGTACCACCTGCGCCTGCCGGGCCACGCCCGCGACGTGATTGCGCTGCACAACTTCCGGGCCGGCTACGCGGGCATTTCGGCCATTGAGGACGGCAAGCTGTGCTTCTGCTACCTCACCACGCGCGATAATTTGAAGGCCCACGGCGGCACCATTGCGGCAATGGAAAAAGCGGTGCTGCACCAAAATCCGCACCTGCGCGCCATTTTCCACGAAGCCGAGTTTTTGTACGACCAGCCCGAGGTCATCAACGAGATTTCTTTTGCCCCGAAGCAGCCCGTGGAGCAGCGCGTGCTGATGTGCGGCGACGCGGCCGGCCTCATCACACCGCTGTGCGGCAACGGCATGGCCATGGCCCTGCACGGCGGGGCCCTGGCCAGTGCCGCCGCGCACGATTTCCTGACCGAAAAAACCAGCCGCCCGGCCATGGAAGCGGCCTACGCCCGGGCGTGGCAGGCGCAGTTTGGGACCCGGCTGCGGGTGGGGCGCGCCGTGCAGGGCCTGTTTGGGGGCCCCGTGCTGAGCGAGGCCGTGGTGCGGGCCCTGGCCCACTGGCCCGCCGCCGTGCAGGGCCTGATGCGCCGCACCCACGGGGCCCCGTTCTGAGGAAAATGCTGGCAAACCGGCCGGACGAAATCTTTTCCCCCCACGCTTTCCGTATTTTGCGTAAACTGCGCACAATGATTAGCTACTTAGGCGCCATCGGCACCGCCAACCCCTCCCACTGCATCGCGCAGCAACAAATTGCCGATTTTATGGCCCAGGCCCTGGAATTCGGCGACGTCGACGCCCGCCGGCTCCGGGCCTTGTACCGGGTGTCGGGCATTAGCCAGCGCTATTCGGTACTGCCCGACTACGGCCGCACCAACGGCGACTACACTTTCTTCCCGAACACGCCTGGCCTGAATCCATTTCCATCGGTAGGGCAGCGTATGGCCGTGTACCGCCGCGAGGCCCTGCCGCTGGCCCTGGCCGCCGTGGCCGACTGCCGCCGCCAGGTGCCGAGCCTGGAAATGGCCAGCATCACGCACCTCATCACGGTGAGCTGCACGGGTATGTACGCCCCGGGGCTCGACATTGAGCTGGTACAGGCCCTGGGCCTGCCGGCCGCGGTGCAGCGCACCTGCGTGAACTTTATGGGCTGCTACGCCGCCGTGAACGCCCTGAAGCTGGCCGATGCCGCCTGCCGCGCTAATCCCGCCGCCCGCGTGCTGGTGGTGAGCGTGGAGCTGTGCACACTGCATTTCCAGAAAAGCGCCGAAGACGACCACCTGGTGAGCAACGCACTGTTTGGCGACGGCGCGGCGGCGTGCCTGGTGCAGGGCCAGCCGCTGCCCGACGGGGCCCCCAGCCTGGCCCTCACCGCGTTTCATTGCGGCCTGGAGCCTGATGGGCACGCCGACATGGCCTGGCACATCAACGATTTTGGGTTTGAGATGACGTTGAGCAGCTACGTACCCAAGCTCATCCAGCGTGGCATTGGGCGGCTCACGGAGCAGCTGCTGTCAACCCTGCCGGTGCGGCGCGCCGACATTCACCACTTCGCCATCCACCCCGGCGGGCGCAAGATCCTGGAGACCATTGAGCAGGCCCTGGACCTGAGCCACGACGATAATCGCTTCGCCTACCGCGTGCTGCGCGACTACGGCAACATGTCGTCGGCTACGGTGCTGTTTGTGCTGCGCGATGTGCTGGCCGCCGCCACCCCCGCCGACCACGGGGCCCCGGTGCTCAGCTTCGCCTTTGGCCCCGGCCTGACGCTGGAGGCCATGCTGCTGGAGATTTCAGTTGACAGTTATCAATTGACAGTTAACAACGAAAAGGCTGTCCGTTCGATGGAAGGGGAGCCAGTTGCCGCCGCGCTCGTGGCGGCCGAATAGCAAAAAGCGCGTGTTACATAATGCCTGCTAAATGTTAAATGACCGAGCGCCCGGCCCCGAGCTGATGGACGACCTGACGCTGGCCTCCGACGATTTGCGCCGCAATCTCGACGAGCTGGAAGTCATCAATACCTGGCTGGGTGGCTACCAGCCGGTACTGGACGCGCTGGCCCGGCTGCGGCCCCGCTTCCCCGCGGGCCGGGCCCTGCGCGTGGCCGACCTGGGCAGCGGCGGCGGCGACACCCTGCGCCACGTGGCCCGCTGGGCCCGCCGGCACGGCGTGGCGGTGGAGCTGGTCGGCATCGACGCCAACCAATTCATGCTGGATTACGCCCGCGCCAAAAGCGCCGATTACCCCGAAATCAGCTACCAGCAGTTCGATATTTTCTCGGCTGAATTTCAGGCTGAGGCCTTCGATGTGCTGACGTGCAGCCTGTTCTGCCACCACTTCACCGATGCCGAGCTGGGGGCCCTGCTGGGGCAGTGGGCCCGGCAGGCGCAGGTAGCGGTGGTCGTCAACGACCTGCACCGGCACTGGATGGCCTACGGCAGCATCTGGGCCCTGACGCGGCTGCTCGGCGGCTCGTACCTGGTGCGGCACGACGCACCGCTGTCGGTGGCCCGCGCTTTCCGCCGTGCCGATTGGGTGCGGCTGCTGGCCCAAGCCGGCCTGGCAAAATATGAGCTGCGCTGGCGCTGGGCGTTCCGGTGGCAGCTGGTTATCTGGCCGAGTTAGGGCCCCGGCGGCTGGCAACTGGCAACTGGCTAAAAAGTAAGCGGCACCGTGTAGGAAACCGCCACGGCCTGACCGTTTTGCCGGCCTGCCCGGAAGCGCGGCAGCTTGCGCACTGCCGCTAGCACGGCCGCGTTGCAGCCGCCGTCCGGACCTTTAACGACTTTGGCGTCCTTCACTGTGCCGCTGGGGCCCACTACGAAGTACACGAACACCTTGCCGCCGCAGCCGCTACCCGGGGCCACCCCCTGCTGGATGGACGCCGCAATGCTGGCCTTGCCAGGCAGCTGTGGCATTTGCTCGACGTAGAAGTACACCTTGGCCGAATCAGGCGTGTGCACGACCTGGTAGGCGTTCGGCATTGTTTGGGCCGCGGTGGCACCGGTATCGACCAGGAAAACGCTGGCGGCCAGCACCAACCGGCGCGATGAGGAGAGAAAAGCCATGCCGCAAGATACACGGCAAGCGGCCCGGCAGCGGCTACGCGAGTGGCAGCCGCTGCCGGGCCGCTGGGGATCCTAACAGGCTATCCGAATAAGGCTTTGTCGTTCCGGCGAAGGAGGAATCTGAAGACGGCACTTGCCTGGTTTTACTCAGATTTCCCCATCCCCGAAATTACACCACCACACTCTGGGACTGTATATCTGGTTATACTGCTCACGAAGTAGAATGCGAAAACGAAGTAGGGTGCGGGGCTTGTCCCCGCCCGTCCTTAAACGGTTCAGTCGGCTTTCGTTCAACGACGAGCGGGGACAAGCCCCGCACCCTACTTCGTGACGAGTATAGCCAGTTTCCTAGGGCCCTAACTCAGCCCCACAGGCCGGCGGCCGCCCGAAACGTATTGGCGTGGGCTTCCACGATGTCGGCGATGTGGGCGGAGTAGCCGCCGCCCATGCACACCACCACAGGCAGGCCCTGGGCGTGGCACAGGCGGAGCACCAGCTCGTCGCGCTGGCGGCAGCCGGCGCGGCTCAGGGCCAGGTGGCCGAGCTTGTCGGTGGCCAGCACGTCCACGCCGGCCAGGTAAAATACGAAGTCGGGACGTACCCGCGCCACCAGGGGCCCTAGGGTGGCGGCTAGTAGGGAGAGGTACTCGGCGTCGGTGGTGCCGTCGGGCAGGGGCTGGTCGAGGTCGGAAGTTTCCTTGCGGCCGGGGTAGTTGCGGGCCCCGTGCACCGAGTAGGTGAACACGCGCGGCTCGTGCTGGAAAATAGCGGCCGTACCGTTGCCCTGGTGCACGTCCAGGTCCACAATCAACACTTTCTTCGCCAAGCCGTTGGCCAGCAGCCAGGCGGCGGCGACGGCCTGGTCGTTCAGCAAGCAAAAGCCCTCGCCCCGGTCGCGGAAGGCGTGGTGGGTACCGCCGGCGATGTTGAACGCTGCGCCGTGCACGAGGGCCCGCCGGGCGCACTCGATGGTGCCACCGAGGATGGTGATTTCGCGCGCAAACAGCTCCGGCGACCATGGAAAACCCGTCACCCGCTCCTCCTGCCGGGTGAGCTGGCCGAGGCGCAGGCGCTGGTAATAGCCGGCGTCGTGCACCCGCAGAATATCGGCGTCGGGTGGCGGTGTGGGCACAAAAAAATCGGCCGCCGTGGCCGTGCCTTCGTACAGCAGCTGCTCGGGCAACAGCTCGTACTTCAGCATCGGGAAGCGGTGGGCGGTCGGCAGCGGGTGGGCATAGCTGGGCGCGAAGGCAATGGGCAGCATCTACAGTAATTTTCAGGTCAGTGTACAGCCAGTACGGAAGGATTGTAAACGGAGTGGCACTCCGTTCGGCCTTCGCACGGAAACGGAGTGCCACTCCGTTCGACAGCACCAGGCACACCAACTCAAACATTGCCCTGGGATGTGGTCAGTTGGGGTGCACCGCCAAGCTACGCCAAGCGCCGGGGCCCAAATGCAAAAAGCCTCCCCGCGCGGCGGGAAGGCTTTTTGTGAGGCATACTGGGCTCGAACCAGTGACCCCCACCGTGTCAGGGTGGTACTCTGAACCAACTGAGCTAATACCCCAAAGGCGCCCGCGCCGGAGGGTGGCGAGCCGGGCAAAGGTAGCACCGGCCCGCGGATTTTTAGGCCCCCGGGGCCCCGGCGGGCAACTTTCTGGGCGGGGCGAAGTATAGGGCCTCGTCGATACCCGATGTGCGGCCCCGCCGGGACCGCTGTTTTCTACCACTTTATCTGTTCCCTTATCTATGAAAAATCTTCTCCTCACGCTTATGCTGGGCGTCGCGGCGGCCCCGGCGGCTATGGCCCAGGCCCGCGCCGGCGGCGACCTTTCCTCGAAGGACTACACCGGCGGCGCCGTCACCGACTCGCGCAACACCGGCTTCGGCATCAAGGGCGGCTATAATCTGAGCAACCTTTACGGCGGCGGCAAGGACTTGCTCGGGCCCACCTCCCTCAACGCTTTCCACGGCGGCGTATACGGCCAGTTTGGCTTCAACCAGACGTCGTCCGTGCAGATCGAGCTACTGTACACGCGCAAAGGCTACATCGCCAACTTCAACTCGGTGGGGGGCCCCAGCTATAACGAAAGCCAGCGCACCACCCGCTTGAACTACTTGCAGCTGCCCATCCTGTACGTAGCCAACTTCACCAAGAACCTGAGCTTCCACATCGGCCCGCAGGTGTCGCTGCTGACCAACGCCCGGGTGTACGACCAGGACCTTGCCCTGTCCGCCGGCGGCTTCAATGCGCTTGATTACGGCGCCGTGGCCGGCTTTGAGGGCCGCGTGGGCCCCGCCCGCATCGGCGTGCGCTACGACCTGGGCCTGGGCAATGTATACAAGGACGGCGTGTCGATAAAGTACGGCAACAACAAGGTGGCCGACCTGTCGAGCAGCAACTTGCACAACCAAACCTTCCAGGTGTACCTGGGCCTGGGCTTCACCCAATAGGCCGGCTGGGCCCCCACCGCCGCCTGCCCGCGCGCTACCTTCCGGGTTGCGGTGGGGCAGGCGGCTTTTTTTATTTTCTTTTCCCATGCCTGTCCTCGACCCCAACGCCCTGTACGCAACCCGCGAGCTAATTGTGGGCCGTGGCCTGGCGGTGCTCGCCGCCTGGGTCATCATTAACCTAGTGGGCAGCGGCTACGCCGTGGGCCGCGCCGACCGCCGCCTGGAGCCCTACTACTTCCACCTCATGAACGTGGCCTGGGCCCTGGTGAACGCCGGCCTCGCTGCCTGGGGCATCGTCATGCTGCGCCGCTTGCCGCCGGCCGGCTGGTCGCTGGCCGCCGAAGCGGGGGCCCACCACCACGACGAAAACCTGTTCCTCATCAACACCGGGCTCGACGTGCTCTACGTCGTTGTGGCCCTCTGGCTGCGTCGCCGGGCCACCGAGCCCGGCGCGGGCCACCCTGCCCGGCTGGCAGGCTTTGGCCACTCGGTGCTGCTGCAAGGCGGCTTCCTGTTCGTATTCGACCTGGCCATGACGGCCCTGTTGCACCTGGCCGGGGCCCCGCTACGCGCCGCCGGCCTGTAACTCCGTTTGCTTCTAGCGCGAACTTTATAGTTCACGGCGCTCGCTTCGTCCTGCCGATTACCGCCGAACGATTACCGTTCAGCGACTGGGCAGCGGGGCGAACTACTAGGTTCGCGCTACGGAAACGGCCCGCTACTGTATAGTAGCGGGCCGTTTTACATTCAAGTTGAAAGCTTGGGCCCCTAGGTGCGCGGGGCGTGCTGGCCTTCGAGGATTTCCTCCACGATTTTCTTGTTGAAGGCGGGAATATCCTCGGGCTTGCGGCTGGTGATGAGGCCTTTATCGGTTACTACTTCCGAGTCTTCCCAGTAGGCGCCAGCATTTTTAAGGTCGGTTTTCAGGCTAGGCCAGCTGGTCATTTTCTTGCCGCGCACCACGTCGGCCTCAATCAGCGTCCAGGGCCCGTGGCAGATGGCAGCCACTACTTTACCCGAGCCGGCAAACTCGCGCACGAAGCTCACCACGTCCTTGTTCAGGCGCAGGATGTCGGGGTTCATCTGGCCGCCGGGCAGCACCAGGGCGTCGTAGTCGGCCGGCTTCACATCGGTGATGACCTTATCGACGCTCACTTTGTCGCCCCAGTCGTTATTGGGTCCGTCCCAGCCCTTGATAGAGCCGCTTTTGAGGGAGATGACGTGAGTGGTAGCGCCCTCGCCTTCGAGGTATTTCTTGGGCTCGGTCAGTTCGACCTGCTCGAAACCGTCGGTGGCAATGATGGCGATTTTCTTGCCCTTGAGCTTATCGCTGCTGAAGATGGACATAAGTGGGGAATGGTAAAAGGCAAAGGCCGGGGATAGTCCCGGCCCTTTCCCTATTACGCCCGCGGGGCCCTTTGGTTTATCAAAGTTTTGCGGCTCTAATTCACGTAATGAAAATTCTTGTGCCCGTCCTGCACCTCAATTTTAGTAATATCGCGCAACGGAATTCCCTTTGTCAATCCCGGTATAAAGGTTGATTGACTTCCGATGACGGCGCTATCTCGAACGTAGAGCCGGTCAAAATAGAAGATGTTTTTTTTGCCTTGGTGGGAAATCCGAACTTCGATAGATGGGCTATTCGGTACCATTACGTCCCTCCCATTCGCCGTAACACACTTAATCGTTTTGAGCGTATTCACATTAAGTGCTTATTCAAATTTATTTCGGCAATGTCAGGTTGCAAATTGGATGGTGAATTGGCGGCCAACGCGGTCGAGAATGTGCCACACAGCGGTTTTGAGGGTTTTGAAATCGGCGTAGGCTTCGGGCCGCAGCCACTCGTATTTGACTTTGCGCCAGAGGGTCTCGATTTTGTTGAGGTGAGGGCTGTAGGTGGGCAGGTAGAAAATGTGCACGTCGCGGTCCTCCCAGTCCTGCAGCCGCGCTTGAAACGCGGCGGTGTGGTGCAGGCGGGCATTGTCGAGGACCCGTACCGTGGGCCGGGTGCGGGTCGCGACCCAGGCGTCGAGCGTGTCAATGACAAAGGCCGCATCCACGCTTCCCTCACGGGCGGCGGTGTGCAACTCGTTGGTGGTGGCGTTGAACAAGCCCAACACGTTGAAGCGCTGGCTATGGCGGGGCTGGGTGGCAACGTGTTCGCCGGGAAATTGCCAGCCGTACGGGATGGCCGAGGTCAGACAAAAGCCGGATTCATCGCCGTAGAACAGGTCAAGCGCGCCTGCTTGCTCCAACTCTTGCACCTGGCGCAACTGGTGGGCTTTGAAGGCGTAGTCGTCCGGGTCCTGGGCCGGTTTCAGCCCGTGGCGGAAGCGCCGCCATTTGCCCCCACACTTTTTAAAAAACGCTTCAGCGTCAGGGCCGAGAAATCTTTGCGCAGTTCCTGACGCAGCACGGCGGTCACGTCTTTGAGTTGCTGGCGGTTGGCGCGCACAGCGGCTTCCACGCGCTGCTGGTCGGCGGGCTGCAGGATAGCCGGCCGACCTTGCCCTTTGGCGTTGGCCAAGCCCGCTAAGCCGCCCTGTTCCCAGCGGTTAAACCAGCCGTACACCGTGCCCTGGCTCACGTTCAGCAGGGCCGCCAGCGCGGGGACCGACTGCCCGTCCGCGCTCCACAACAAGCCTTGGCAACGGGCGCGGAACTGGTGCTGCGGGTGATGGTGACGGCCAGCTTCCAGCGTAGTCCGTTCCGCAGCGTCCAAGGAAATGTAGCGTTTTTGCATCTTCAAAGTAACAACCAATCCATTAGTTAATTTTGAACAAGCACTTAGCACGGTAAATAATTGGTAATCCATATGGTCCGGCAACTTTCACGGGTTGCAAACTGGCTGCGTTAACCCCAGCCAATTGCTGCCGAAAGCTTTGCACTGGAATCTGAAAAGTCGTGCATCCGGTAATGCTCACAATCCCCATCAGCAGCGCCCGCAAGACTATACTCGTCACGAAGTAGGGTGCGGGGCTTGTCCCCGCCCGTCGTTGAACGAAAGCCGACGGAACCGTTCAATGACGGGCGGGGGCAAGCCCTGCACCCTACTTCGTTTTCGCATTTCACTTCGTGAGCAGTATAATTTGACATCACGCATAGCTACTTACTTTTTAGATTGATAATCTTGGTATAGTGCCCCAGGGCATCGTTCTGAGAACGCAATTTACTTCAACTAAGTACCAGCCCTTGCGCCGTGAATCGCCGGTATATCCCCGCCAGGATTTCGCTTTTGGTGAGTTCCTGCTGGCGGATATTGGTAATCCAAAATAGCACGCGCAGCTCGTAAATCTGGCCGTTGATGTTGTTGAGCAGGATTTCGGGGGCCAAGGTGTTCATAGTGTAGGGACTGGCCTTGATTTCTTCCTGGATTTGCTCGCGGGCGGTTTGCAGGGCGGCTTGCGGGTCGGCTTGCCCATCGGCGTCGGGGTCTACGACGGGAGTAATTTTCAGGGTCAAGTCCACGCGGACGTGGTCGTTGGTGCGGGTCCAGTTGATGACGTGGCCGGAGAGCAAATCGCCGTTGGGCACGATGATTTCGGAGCCCGTGACGGAGGCAAGCTTGCTGGAGCGGATGCCGATGTCCTGCACGCGGCCCGCTTTGCCGGCTACTTCGATGAAGTCGCCCACGTGGAACGGCCGCTCGAAGATGAGGATGATGCCCGACACGAGGTTGTTGACGATGCTTTGCAGGCCCAAGCCGATACCTACACTTAGGGCCCCGAACACGATGGCGATTTTGCTGAGCGGCAGGCCCGTAGCGGCCGTGGCCAGCGCGAAGCCCACGAGCACCAGCAGCAGCCGCAGCCCCACCAGCCACGAGCCGCGGTGCCGGGCGTCGGGAGTGTCGCTGGCGTCGCCCACCTCGCCAAAAAAATAGCCTACATACTGCTGGAGCTGCGTCGATACGTAGAGGATGACGAAGAACAGCCCGATGTTGCCGAGCGTGAAGGCGGTGCTGCCCAGCAGGCGCGGGGCCGTGAGAAAGTGCGCGGCCGCGCCATAGAGCCCGGCGTACAGGTTCAGGTTGGAAGTAAACACCAGCCCCCACAGGCCCGCCGCTACCACCGTGAGCAGGCGCAGCAGCTGGGGACCGATTTTGTCGTAGTCGAAGTGTCCCGCGCCGCCCGCCGCCGAGCGGCTGCACAACACTTGCAGCAAAAAGGCCTCGGTAAGCAGCTCGATGAGCACAGCCAGCCCAATGCCCTGCGTGAGCCCGAAAATGGCCGTCGTGCTGAACATCTTGGCCATGCTCAAGCGCCCCAACACGTTGCAGGCCACGGCCAGCCCGTTCAGGGCCATGAACACCCCCGTGACGGGCACTACGAACCAGGGCAGCCGCGCCGCGTGCCGCACGCGCCGCAGCAGCACTGCCCCGATGCCCACGGCCGCCATGTCGAGCAGCAGCAGGCCCCAGCGCGCCAGCAGGCCCGCCGCCGCGTTGGCGTTGATGACGACTAGGGCAACGAAAAACACCACCAGCCCCAGCCAGTACCAAAACGCACCCCGGGGCCAGCTGCGGGCAAACACCGCCGTAAGGGCCCCGAGCAGCAGCGCTTGCAGTAGGGCCAGGTACACGGGCGGCGGGTGCAGCTCCAGGGCCGGGGCCAGGCTGAACACCACCACCAGCGTGGCCGCCACCGGCCCCGGCCGCAGGTAGTGGAAGGAAGGCTCGATGGCCAGCGCCCGCTTGTTCACCCGGCGGTAGTTAAAGGCCACCCAACCGTAAAATACGACCCCAATCAGGGCCATGAAGGCCCAGTTATCCCAGTTGCTGGCGAAGTAATAGCCGATAATTTCGCGCCGATAAACTTCGTCCTGGGCCGCGTCGGGGTCGGGCGGGGGCGGCGGAGTGGGCCGCGCGGCCCACAGCGGCGGGTAGGTCGCCTTGATGGTGGCGCGCCCGAAGCGGCGCATGAGGTCGCCCACGCGGTCTTGCAGCTCCAGCGACTGGATGTAGCTGGCCGCCACCTGGGTTTGCAGCACCTTAACCCGCTGGAACCGCTTGGTGAGCAGCCCCGCGATGAGCTGCTGCCGCCCTTGCAGCGCCGAATCGGCCCGCTCCATAGTGAGGGCGGCCGCGTTGGGGTGGGGGGCGCGGGCCGGCGGGCCGGGCAGGGCCTTTAGGCGGGCCTGCATGGCTTCCAGCGCCTCGTGGGCCCCGCCCAGCGCCATGCGCCACTCCACGAGCTGGTCTTGGGTGGTGGCCAGCATCAACTGGCACATTTGCAACTGCTTGAGGTCTACCACCTGGTCGGTTTCCTCCACCCCGTGCTGGATGGCTTTCAGGGTTTCGCACACGCCGGGCAGCTCATCGGCCAGGTCGCGGGGGTCGTACACGTCGCGCACCTGCCCAGAAATTCCGCTCAGCGTGGTGTAGCCGATTTCGATGCGGTGCGCATCGTCGTGCGTCACCGTGTCCGGAGCCCCGGCCGCCGCCGGGGCCCCGAGCGGCGCGGCCCGGGCCCCCGTTGCCAGCAGCACCAGCAGCACCCCGAAATAACTAAACTTTACCAAGCCCTTATTTGGCAACCTGCTTATAATCAAAGAAAATAACGGATACATATTGCATTAAAAATAACGAACGGTAACAAAAGGAAATGTACGGCTTATTGCCGGGGCGCGGGGCCCTGTCCCTCACCGCTAGCGGCACGGCGCAGCTGCTTCAACTCCTGGCGCACGGCCTTCACCCGGTCGTCGAAGCCATCGGGGTCGTACTCCACCCCTTCCACGTCCACCTGGTTGAGCAGGTCCATCAGCTCGTCGGAGTGGTCGAGGCGAGTGCCGGCGGGCATCTTCACGAACGTCATTTCCGACCACAGCAGCGCCAGCAGGCGCAGGCCGTCGGCGGCGCGCATCTGCATTTCCAGCACCAGGTTGGAATTGTCGAAGTGGATGAGTTGGGTGCGGATGAGCACCTCCACGCCCTGGCGCGCCGGCTTGAGGTAGCTGAGGTGGTGCTTGGTGATAACCCAGGCCGCATGCTGTTCGCGGGCCAGCTCGCCCATGTTCAGGGCGTAGTGCTGGGCCACCTGGTCTTCGCGGGCGTTGAGGAAGTAATCGAGGTAGCGGGCGTTGTTGAGGTGGCCCAGCATGTCGCAGTCCTGGAAGTGGACGCGGTGGCGGGTTTCGGGGGTACGAACAAGATCGGGCATGGCGCAAAAGTAGCGCCGGGGCCCAAAGCCGCCCCAAACTACTCGGCACGCCTACTACTTTGCCCGAAAATGCCTATCTTTTCCGGACCGTTCCCGTCCCAAATTTTTTGCCCGATGTTCGACCTTACCCCCGCCCGCGCCGCCGTGGTCCGCGCCGTGGCCGATACGCTGCTGCCGCCCGCCCCCGGCCTGCCCGCCGGGTCCGAGGGCGTTGACCTCGACCAGTTTGCGGCCGCCGTGCGCGCCCAGCCCGCCGGGGCCCAGGCCGAGTTCGGGCAGCTGCTCGACCTACTGGGCCAGCCCGTGGTGGGCCTCACCTGGCTGGGGCCCCTGCGGCCGTTTGCGCAGCTGAGCGCCGCCCAGCGCGAGGAGCTGCTGCAAAGCTGGGCCGCCTCGCGGCTGCCGCCGCTGCGCAAGGGGTTTCAGGCCCTGCGCAAGCTGTGCCTGTTCCTATACTACGGCGGCAGCCGGCCCGGCCGCCCCGCCGCCTGGGACGCCCTGGGCTACCCCGGCCCCGCCGACGCCCCCACCGACACCGCCCGGCCCCTCGAAACGCTGCGGCCCCGCGTGGATACGACCTACGACTGCGACGTGCTGGTGGTGGGCTCAGGGGCGGGCGGCGGCGTGGTGGCCGGCGAGCTGGCCGCCGCGGGCTTCGACGTGCTGGTGCTGGAAAAGGGCCCCTACTACCACGGGCGCGACTTCACGCAGCGCGAAACCGACATGATGGGGGCCCTGTACGACGCCCGCGGCACCCTCGGCACCCACGACGGCGGCGTGGGCATCCTGGCCGGCTCGTGCCTGGGCGGCGGCACCACCGTGAACTGGGCCGGCGCCTTCCGCACCCCCGATTACGTGCTGGAGGAATGGGCCCACGAGCACCAGGCGCCCCACTTCACGGGCCCCGATTTCCAGCAGAGCCTCGACGCTGTGAGCGAGACACTGGGCGTGAACACCGATTACGCCCGCCACAACGGCCAAAACCAAGCCCTATGGGACGGCTCGAGGCGCCTGGGCCAGGACGTAAAGCTGATTCCGCGCAACGAGCGAAACCTAGATGGCTCCGACGCGCATTTTAGGGCCCTGGGGTACTCGTCGCTCGGCGATGGGCACGGCCATAAGCAGGGCACCTTGAACACGTATTTGCCCCTGGCCGCCCGCCACGGGGCCCGTCTGCTGGCCGATGCCCGCGTTGAACGTATCACCCGGGCCCACGGCCGCGCCGCCGGCGCCGAGGCCGTGTACGCCCCCGCCGACGGGCCCGCCGTGCGCGTGCAGGTGCGGGCCCGCTGCGTGGTGGTGGCCGCCGGGGCCATCCAGACGCCGGCCCTGCTGCTGCGCTCGGGCCTGCGCCACCCGCACCTGGGCCGCCACCTGCACCTGCACCCCACCCTCATCGTGGCCGCGCAGTACCCCTGGGCCATGCACTCGTGGCACGGCCCCAGCATGAGCGTGGTGAACGACGCCCACACCCGCCGGCACGGCACCAACTTCGGCGTGAAGCTCGAAACGCCCCCCATTCACCCCGGCCTGCTGAGCACCGTGCTACCCTGGCTGAGCGGGGCCCAGCACCGCGAAATGATGGCCGGGGCCGCCCACCTCGGCTCGTTCATCGCCCTCACCCGCGACCGCGACGGCGGCCGCGTGCGCGTGGACCGGCAAGGGGCCCCACTGATTGACTACACGCTGTCGGACTTCGACCGCGGCAACCTGCTGGCCGGCGTGCGGGCGGCGGCCGAAATCCACGCCGCCGCCGGGGCCCACACCATCTACCTGCCCCACGGCACACTGCCCATTTTGAAGGCCGAAAATGGGGCCCTGTGCCACCCTGAGCGGCTGGCCCAACTGCCGCATCTGGGCTGGCGGCCAAATCAGTTTGGCCTCTACAGCGCCCACCAGATGAGCACCGCCCGCATGGGCGGCGACGCGGCCACCCACCCCGTGCGCATCACGGGCGAAACCGTGGAACTGCCCGGCCTGTACGTGGCCGACGGCGCGGCCTTCCCGGCGTGCTCGGGCGTGAACCCCATGCTCACCATTATGGGCCTGGCCCACTACACGGCCCAGGGCCTGAAGGCCACGCTGCCCGTAGCGGCCCGCGCGGTGGCAGTGCAGTAGGCGCGCTAATCTATTGGCTGAAAATGCGTTGCTTTGGGCATGAAACGTCCGGCGCGCTTTGGGCTGGTGCTGCTGCCCCTGGTGGTGGTGCTGTTTGGCAACTGCAGGGGCGGCGTGTACGGGTTCATCAACGGCCTGGGGCCCACCCGCCGCGCCCGGCTGAACGACGCCATTGCGCAACGGCTGGTCCTGCGGGCCGCCGCGCGGCAGCGCCTGCACGGCCGCGCCCGCCACACCGAGCTGCGCCGCATCGAGGCCCTGACCGACGCCCGCATCGACTCGCTGCGGTTCGGCGAATTCGAGCGGCGCAATTTTGCGCACCGCCGTAGCAAGATTGAGCGGCGCCTGCGCCATGGGAACCAGTAGCCAGGGGCCCCGAAACCGTTTTTTTAGGTGGGCAGCGTACCCAGGAGCGGTTTTTGCGTAACCGTGCGGGTATGGCTATTTTCCCGCTTATGCATTCTGCCCGTTTTTCTACCCTAGTATTGGCCCTGGGCCTGGCGGCTTCGGGCTGCTCGGTGTTTCACAAGCGCGCGAAGGCCCCGGCCCCGGTAACCGAAGTGGGCCCCGCGCCGGCCGCGCCCACACCCGTCACCGCCGCCCGCGACCTGGCCGACGCCATGGCCACCGTGCTCAAGCTCGCCCCCAATCAAACGGGCCGCATCCGCACCGTTCTCAACGGCACCGTGGAGCAAGCCAATGCCGCCAAGCAGCAGCACCCCGCCCAGTCGCCTGAGCTAGCCGCCGCCCTTAAGCGCATCAACATCACCTCCCAGGCCGAACTGCAAAAGATTATGGGTCCCGCCAAGTACCGCGAGTTCAAGGCCAAGCAAGCCCAGGTGCAAGCCGAAATGGCGCGGCAATAAGCGCCGCAGCTTGCTACGATACGCTGCCTGAGCGACTCAAGACTTATGCAACCAGGCGAATTATAACCCCAGCGGGGCGGCCCGTCGGTAGTAACTGTACAACAACGCTAAGGCCCCAGCGGGGCGACCCATTCATTAGGGTCGCCCCGCCGGGGCTTTAGGTTTAGTAGTCATTATTTTTACTGCCGACGGGCCGCCCCACTGGGGTTACAAATCGCCCGGTTGTGTAAGCTCTGTGGCTGTTTTAAAGAAGCGAAGGCGTCATGCGCAACGGGGCTACATCGGTGTCATCGTACAACTCAGCCAGCGGCAGGCGTAGGCCCAGGTCGGGGATTTCGAGCACATCGGCCAGCTCGCTCAGCAGCGTGTAAATCCACTGCCCGGCATCGTCGCGCCGGAACCACTCCACCACCCATGCGGTCTGCGACACCAGCAGGTAATGGCGCAAGCTGGTGAGCTTTTGGTACTGCGCAAATTTCTCCGTCCGGTCGTACTCGGCGGTGGAGGGCGATAGAACTTCCACGATTAACATGGGCTGGCGAATCAGGTACGGGTCGCGGCGGTCGTCCGGGTCGCAGCTTACCATAATGTCGGGGTAGGTATAATATTTCCTCTCCTGCACAGCCAGGCGCATATTTTCATCAAATACCCGGCAGCCCCGTTGCCGTACCCCTGGCCTTAAGGCCGCTATCATGTTTCCTTTTATCAGGTTGTGAGGGGCACTGGCCCCCGCCATAGCAAATATTTCGCCGTCGAAGTACTCATGGCGCACCTCACTTTTCTCCTCTAGGGCCATGTATTCTTCTGGCGTGTAGCGGCGCGTTTGCGGTTCAACGTGTCCCATAGTCGTTGTCATTAACTCGTCAAAGGTACGTTTGCCGGGGCCCCGGGGGCCCTACAAATACGTTAGCAACCAGCCAATCAGGCGCTTGGTCCGGCTGGTGTAGGGCGGGTACATGGGCTTGAGGGCAGTGAAGCCCACGCGCTGTTGCAGCACGCCCTTCTCGTTGCTGAAGGCCAGAAAGCCGGCGTGGCCGTGCGCCTTGCCCAAGCCCGAGGTGCCCACGCCGCCAAACGGCAGCTCGGGGTGGGCCAGGTGCAGGATGGTTTCGTTCACGGCCGCGCCGCCGGCCGCCACGGCCCCGAGCAGGTAGCGGCGGTTGGCCGGGCTGGTGGTGAACACGTACTGGGCCAGCGGCTTGGGCCGGGCGTTGATGTAGGCGGCCGCGTCGGGCAGTTCATCAAAGGTCAGCACGGGCAGCAGAGGCCCAAAAATCTCTTCTTCGAGCACGGCGGACCCGGCGGGCACGTTAGTGAGCACGGTGGGCTCCAGGTACTGCTGGGCCGCATCGAAGGCGCCGCCGGTAGCCACGGTGGCGCCGCGGGTTTTGGCGTCTTCCAGCAGCGCGGCCAGGCGGCCGAAGTGGTGGGGGTTCACCACGCGGGCGTACGAATCGGAGGCCTTGATGCCAGCTCCGGCGGGGTTGTAGAAGCGGCCGATGGCAGCCTTCATCTCCTCCACCAGGGGCCCCAGCACGGGGCGCTGCACCAGCAGGTAGTCGGGGGCCACGCAGGTTTGGCCGGCGTTGAGGAACTTGCCCCACACGATTTTCTCGGCCGCGTCGCGCAGGTTAGCGGTGGCGTCCACGATGGCCGGGCTCTTGCCGCCCAGCTCCAGGGTGAGGCCGCTAAGGTGCTCGGCGGCGGCGCGCATCACAATTTTGCCCACCGCGGGCGAGCCGGTGAAGAAAATATGGTCCCAGGGCAGGCGCAGCAGGTCGGTAGCCACGTCCTTGTCGCCCTCCACCACCAGCACTTCATCGGGCCGAAACAGCTCCTCCACCATGCGCCGCAGCAGGGCCGCGGTGGCAGGCGTCTGCTCGGCGGGCTTGATAACCACCGCGTTGCCGGCGGCAATGGCCGACACCAGCGGGTCGACGGCCAGGTAGAAGGGGTAGTTCCAGGGCGCGATGATGAGCACCACGCCCTTGGGCTCGACCTGCACCCAGCCGCGGGTGCCGGCCAGGGCCAGCGGCGTGCCCACCCGGCGCCGGGCCATCCACTTCTTGAGGTGCGCCGCAGTGTGCTTCAGCTCGACCTGCGCGGCCCAGATTTCAGTGATGTCGGTTTCCGACGGCGGCTTGCGGAAGTCGGCGTACAGCGCTTCCTGGATGGCCGTGCGGTTGGCCGCCAGCCAGTCGCCCAGCCGGCGCAGGCGGGTGCGGCGGGCAGCCACGTCTTCCTGGCGCAGGGCGGGGGCCCGGTGGCGCAGCGCCTCAAACGGGGCTTGGTACGGGTTGGAGGCGGCAACGGGCGCGGGCGGCGCAGTGGGGACGGCGGCGGGGTTCATAAGGGCAGGGCAGGTGGGCAGCAACGGGGCCGGGGCCCCTCGCTGAAAGGTACGCCGGGGCCCGCCAACCCGCCGGGGCCCCGGCCGATGTTATGCGCACGTTATCTTTGCCCCGGCCGGGGCCCCGGCGGCGGCCTGCGGGCGGCCGCGTACTATTTGCCCGGCGTTTTATTTTATTGCTTTCGTTATCAACATGTTAATTTGCTACCCGCATCGGCGGGGGCCCTGGCAGCTTCTTGTGCTGCCGTTGACCTTGCTGCTTGCCCTGGGTTCGGCCGCCGCCGCGCCCACCCCGCGCCCCGACTCGGTGGCCGCTCCCCGCCCCGCCGCACTGGCCGATACCGTTCGCCCCACCGCCGCTACCGCCGCGGGGGCCCCCGCCGATTCGCTGCCCGCCAAGCCCCGCCACGCCCGCCGCACCGATTATACGGTGGCCCCGGGCGTAACCTGGCACTACGAAAAGCCCCGGCCCTTCCAGTGGCTCTACCACATCCCGCGCGACGTGGCAGAGCTGCCGGGCTACGCTTTCAAGAAGAAAAACGTGCCCATGCTGGTAGGCATCGTGGGCAGCAGCGTGGTGCTGTACGCCTTCGACCAGCTCATCACCGACGGGGTGCAGCGCGGCGGCCGCGGCCTGGGCATCACCGCCGAAGACAAGCAGCGCAACCTGTTTCGCCTGCCCTTTCACATCGGCAGCATCAACCTGCCCATCGAGTACAACGCGCCCGATAACTTCAACACCTCGCTGTACTTCCTCGGCGACGGCTGGACGCACCTCACCATTGCCAGCAGCTTTTTGGCCTACGGCATTTTCGGGCACGACAACCGGGCCCTGCAAACCTCCAGCCAGCTCGGCGAGGCCATCCTCACTACCGGCCTGGCCACGCAGCTGCTCAAGCACCTCACCGGCCGCCAAAGCCCCAACGTATCGACCAAGCCCCGGGGCGAGTGGAACCTGCTGCCCAACTACAACGACTACCAAAACGCAGTACCCCAGCACGATGCCTTCCCCACCGGACACCTGGCTACGGCCATGGCCACGGTCACGGTCATCGCCGACAACTACCCTGAGTACCGCTTCATCCGCCCCGTGGGCTACGGCCTGATGACGGTGCTGGGCGCGGCCATGCTCAACAACGGCGTGCACTGGTCCTCCGACTATCCGCTGGGCATTGCCTTAGGCTACGGCTTCGCCAAAATTGCCGTGGCCCACGGCCGTACCCGCCTCAGCCCGGCCACCGGCCTGGCCCTGCCCAAGCCCTGGTACCGGCGGGCGCAACCCGCGCCGTTCGTGTACGGGCCCTTCACCGGGGCCAGCCTCACCTGGCGCTGGTAATACTCGCCAGCTAACGCGAAAAGGCCGTTTCCCGGGCGGGAAACGGCCTTTTTTAGGGCCCCAGGGCCCAGCGTACCGGCTTAAAACAAGGGCTTTTTCACAGTGCGGTGGCCTTTTTTGTCGAATTTGATGATGGTGCCGTCGGCGCGCTTGATTTTTAGCGAGCCGTCGAAGTTGCGCTTGATCTTGACGCCGTTGGCGTACTTCACCTTCTGGAACGTCACCTTGGCGCCCGGAGCCCGGTAGCGGCCCTTGGCGCCGAGGGGCTTGGCGCCCAGCGGGGGCACGGCCAGGGCCGCCGGGCGGGCGGCCACGGGCGCCACCGCACCGGGGCGCGGCGGCGCGTAGTAGGCCGCCTGGCGGCTGGCGTAAGCCTGGTACTGATGAGGGGTAAAGGCCGATTTCAGGCGGCGGCTGGTTTGCTCGTTGGTAGCCCGTACGGCGGCGTATTCCCCAGCCGTATCGGCGGCGTACTGGGCAGAGTAGCCTTGCAGCGCCCGGCCCCGGGCGTAGTACTCGTTGCGAATGCGCGTGAGCAAGGTGGGGTCGGTGATTTGCAAGTCGCGGGCCACGCGCATAGCCACCACGTCGGCGTCGTTGCGCAGCTGCATGGTGTCGAGGGCCGAAACGGCGGCGGCCGGGGCCCCGTTGGTGGGCAAGTACGCCGAGGTAGCGGCCGTGTTTTCAGCCTCCTTCTCTTGCGAGCATGCGGCAGTAGCCAGCGCCGCCACGGCCAGCAGAACCAAAGTTTTAAGGGTCATGAGCACACTGTTAAGAATAGATTATCAAGGCATTGCACCTACACTGCCTTTGGCGCGCCGCGGCCGGCGCCGGTTGTTGCAGCGGGCCGGCAGGGCCCCCAGGCAAATTGCGGCCCAAAAAAAAGTCCTCCCCCGTACAGGGGAGGGCTTTCGGGACAATGCGGGGCTTGCGCCGTGCGTGCTGATTAGAGCAGAGGCTTCTTCACGGTGCGGTGGCCGTCTTCGTCGATTTTGATTTTGGTGCCGTCGGCGCGCTTAATTTTCAGCGAGCCATCGTCGCTACGCTTGATTTTCGCGCCGTTCTCGTACTTCACCTTGCCTTCGTCTTCGCTGTTTTCGAGCTTCTTTATGCCCGAGCCCTGGCCCACGCGGGCGCCGAGGCTAGGCTTGGTTTCGGTGGCTTCTGCTACGGCCCTGGTGTAGGGGCCCACGTAGTAAGCACTTTGCTTAGTGGTGTAGGTTTTGTACTCGGTGGCGGGCACAGCGGCCTTTACCGCGTTGCTGGCCTGGTCGTTGGTGGCCTTCGTGGCGGCGTAAACGCCGGCGGTGTCCTTGCGGGCCTCAATGTCGCGCAGTACGCGGCCCCGGGTGTAGTAAATGGGGCGCAACTTGGTGGGCAGGGCCGTATCGGCGGGGTTGAGGTCGGCGGCCACGCGAGCGGCCAGGGCAGCGGCCGAGCTGCGGTAGGCCAGCGTATCCACGGCCATCGGTTGGGTGGCCGCCGCGTCGGCGGGCACGGTGGCGGTGGTTTCCGTGGTTTCGGTTTTTTTCTCTTGCGAGCAGGAAGCGGTAGTAAGTGCGGCGACGGCCAACAGGCCCAGCAGTTTGGTGTTCATAAAGGCAAGATTAAGAATTGTAAAACCGCTCTTTTGCAGTTTTAGGAAACTAATACGGCCGGGCCCGGCGCGGGGTTACCCAGGCCCGGCCTTAATGACCTGTTATTACTTAATTTTTAAGGATTTATCATCGGTTAGCCGTTGGGGTGCAGCGTTTGGTCCGAGAAGTAGAAGGCGTCTTCCGAAGCCAGGAACACGTAGGCTGGGGCCACTTCCGAAGGCTGGCCGGCGCGGCCCATTGGGGTGTCGTGCCCGAACAGGGGCAGCTTCAGCAGGCACACCCCCACGATGAAGGGCGTCCAGATGGGGCCCGGGGCCACCGAGTTTACCCGAATGTCTTTCTTGATGAGCTGCAACGACAGGGCCCGCGTGAACGCCTCAATCGCACCCTTGGTCGAGGTGTAGTCGAGCAGCATCTCGTTGCCTTTGTAGGCGTTCACCGAGGTGGTGTTGATGATGGCCGCGCCTTCCTTGAGGTGCTTGAGCGCCGCCCGCGTGATGCGGAACATGGCGATGATGTTGAGGTTGAAGATGCTATCCAGCTCATCGTCCGTGATGTCTTCCAGCGTATCGTGCTAGTTTTGCTCAGCGGCGTTGTTCACCAGCACATCAAGCTGGCCGTACTCGGCTACGGTGCGCACCAAAACCTCCTTGCAGAACTCGCGTTGCTTGAGGTCGCCGGGCAGCAACAGGCAGCGCCGGTCGTGGCCCTGCGCCAGCTCCTGGGTTTTTTCGGCGTCCTGCTGCTCGGTGGGAAAATAGCAGATGGCCACGTCGGCCCCCTTCCACGGCAAAGTGCACGGCCACGGCCCGCCCAATGCCCGAGTCGCCGCCCGTGATGAGGGCAATTTTACCCTTGAGTTTCTCAGCCCCCTTGTAGCCTTCGCGGATGAATTCCGCCCTGGGGGTCATTTTCTATTCGAAGCCGGGCTTACCAGCGCCGGCGTCTTGCTTCTGGGGCGGAAAAATGATGGGTTTGTCGGCCATGATGGAATTTTGAAGGGAAAGTCGAACTGGCTCTGCTGACGGCCGGTGGTGCGGTGGGATTAGCCCCGGGGCTTTTTTTACCAGGGTTTGCAGCAGGATTCAGCTATTTGGGGTCAGTGGTAAGTCAAGTTTCATCTGTAAAATATCTCTTGCGTATGACCCTATGTTAAACTAATGTTATGTTGCGGCTTCAAAAGACCCACACCGCCGCTACTCGGCACCACTTTTTGCTATGAAAACAGTTGAAATTATCGTCATGGGCGGCTGCCATGTAGTGGGCTGGCCCATCGGTCCAGACCGCGCTTTTCCCAAATTACTCGCTGAAAAATTGGCTGGTACGTTGGTGATGCAAATACCTAATTTGCAGTTCGTATGCTTGCCCGAGCAGCTGGCCAAGCTCGAAGCGGCGGGCCCCTCGCTCATGGTGCTACAGCTAGGAAATTACGAGTTTTCGCCCAGCCTGCGGTCCATCCTTGCGCAGTTCAGGCGCGAGTTTACCAACCGGTCAGAAACCAAGAAGCAGCGCGGCGGTGGTCAGTCCTCTCCCTCCGCGCATTCCTCGCTCGAAATGATACCAGCACCGCCGCGTGGCCGCCTTGCCCGCTACACCCGCTTAGTGGGCATTGGCTTTCTCACGGCCGCGCTGTGGCACTTGTCGGCGCGGCACCGGCGGGCCTTCCGCGCCTTGAATGCCTACGTGCGGCAGCACCCCACGACGTCGTTTGTCATGGTTTCTCCGCTACCGTGCATCGACCCGGTTGCGACACGCTTGCGGCGTTGGGGCGGCTGGCTATTGCGGCAACGGGTGGCGGCTTTGCCCAACGTGCAGTGGCTTGATTCGTACCACTTGCTGGGCAACAGCAACGACTTATTCGTAGACCAGCTGCACCTTAACGAAAAAGGACACCAATTATTAGCCCACGGGCTCGCGGCGGCCTGCGGTTTGCCGCGCCCTGTTTTTGCCGAATGCCCAGCCCAAGCCAACTACCAACGGAGATAAGAAAATTGCAGGTAGCGCTGCCCAATGACACGGCCGTTCCCGAAGGCCTCCCCGCCGTGCCGCACCGGCATTTTGTGCTGCACAAGCCTTACGGCTGCCTCAGCCAGTTCCGCAGCGAGTTCAAGGGCGAGCGCAACAAGCAGTTTCTGGGGGCCCTGCACGATTTCCCGCCCGGCACCATGGCCATCGGGCGCCTCGACGAGGCCAGCGAGGGCCTGCTGCTGCTCACCACCGACGGGGCCCTAAGCGCGCAGGTGCGCAGCCCCGGCGTAGAAAAAGAATACTACGCCCAGGTGGACGGCCTCGTGACCGACGAAGCCCTGGCGCAGCTGCGCACGGGCTTTGCGCTGCGCGCTGCCGACGGCATGGCCTACCACACGGCCCCTTGCCAGGCGCGCCGGCTGGCCGAGGCCCCGCCCTTCGCGCCACGCACCCGCAAAATCCGCGACGAGCGGCACGGGCCCACCAGCTGGGTGGCCATCGTGCTCACGGAGGGCAAGTTCCGGCAGGTGCGCAAGATGACGGCTGCCGCGGGCCTGCCCACCCTGCGCCTAGTGCGCGTGCGGGTGGGCGGTGTGTGGCTCAGCGACCTGGCCCCGGGCGAGGCGCGCGAGGTGGCAGCTTTCGCCGGATGCGGCGGTTAGGGCCCCGAAGGGTTTTAAGCTAACTACTTTTTTCGTAACTTTCGCCTTTCGGCGGAATCTAATTAGCCGCTTTAACCTTTTCGCTTTGGCTAGGCCAAGCAGCTACGCCGAACTAACAACAACCCATGGGAAGAGCACAAGAAACGTTCGGTAAAAAAGAGAACGAGAAAAAGCGGCTAAAAAAGAAAAACGACAAGGAAGAAAAGCGCGAGCAGCGCAAGGCCAACGCCAAGCCCGGCCAGAGCCTGGACGAGATGCTGGCCTACGTGGACGAAAACGGCAACATCTCCACGACGCCGCCCGACCCGACCAAGAAGCGCATCATCAAGACTGAGGACATCCGCATCGGCATCGCCCGGCAGGAAGATCTGCCCCAGGAAGACCCAGTGCGCCTCGGCACCGTGGCCTTCTTCAACGACTCGAAGGGCTACGGCTTCATCAAGGATTCGCAGACCCAGGAAAGCATCTTTGTGCACGCCAACGGCCTGGCCGGGGGCCCCATCAAGGAGGGCGACAAAGTGAACTTCGAGGTGGAAATGGGCCAGAAGGGCCCCACCGCCGTGCGCGTGAAAGCCGCCAGCGCCACCCCGCCGCCGGCGCCAGCCCCGGCTCCGGCCGCCACTTAAGAATACAGTTGGTTTTCAACGCAAAAGCGGCCGCAGCTCCAGGAGCTGCGGCCGCTTTTGCGTTGGGCCCCTGGGGGTTTATAATTATTCAAACCAGACCATTACGATAGAACAGTCATGCTGAGCTTGTCGGAGCATCTCTCCCGCGGCAGTAATCCAATCGATTGGGTTACTGCTGCGGGAGAGATGCTTCGACAAGCTCAGCATGACAGCCTAGAGGTTACGCTGCCCAGGGGCCTGCCTTGCGTGCTTCGTAAACAGTTGCTAATTATCCATGCGGGCGCGCTCGGCCTCGGTGCCGGTGTCGCGGCGCGGGCTGGCTTTCCCGTTCTTGTTGCCGAATTTGTAGCTGAAGCCGAGCTTGATGAAGCGGCTTTCGGCTTTGGTGACGTTGGAGGAATTGACGCCGCCGGCGAGCACGTCGAAGCGGCTTTGCTGGGTGTTGAAAAGGTCGGTAACGTTGAGCGTGAGCGTGCCAGTGCCGTGCAGCACCGTTTTGGACACCCCGGCGCTGCTCACGAAGCTGGCCCGGATGGCGAGCCCGCCGAAGGTCATCGGCGACATGTACATGGCCGACACTTCGGCCTTGAAGCCGCGGGGCAGCACCAGGGTGTGGTTGGTGGAGAGGAAGGCGGCGGGGCGGGTGGCGCCCAGGCCCAGGGCCCAGGGGCCGGCGTTCACCTTGGCGTAGGTGGCGCCCAGGGTGGTCACGGTCTGCCACTCGTCGTTCAGCAGGGGCTTCATCAGCGTCATCGTGGCGTTCAGCTCGCTGGCGCTACGGAAGTTCTGGCAGGAGTTGACCACGATTTGGGTGGCGTCGTCCTTGGTGTAGGTGTCGATGAGCACATCGGTGTGGTAGCCGTAGCTATACTCGTCACGAAGTGGGCTGCGCGTCAAGAATATGAAATTTACGGGTTAGCAGGGACGCGAGGTCGTCTCCGAACTCAGGGAGTCGGTCGAAGAAGTCGAGCACCGCGGTGCGAAACGGGCCCTTGGTGCGATAGAAAGTGGTGTTAATAATCTTCTGGCGCAGGTATTTCCAGAAGCGCTCAATCAGGTTCAGATTGGGCGAATAGGGCGGTAGAAACACCTGGCAGATGAGTTTATCAGCCAGCCAGGCCCGCAGTTCCTTGTTTTTGTCGTAGCGGGCGTTGTCACAGATGACGTAGACACGGGCCTTATCGGGGTGCGCCGCCAGCAGCTGCTCGTACAAGCGCCGCGTGCTTTGGGCGTTGACGCAGCTGGTTTCAGCCAGCAGCACCTGCGTGGGGTCGTAAGCATTGAGCGCGGCGTTCAGATTCACCCGTTCCCGCCCGCTGACGGTGAGCAGCGGGCGTTCTTTGCCCACCTCGCACCAGGCGCGGGTGCAGCGCGTGTTGTGGGTGGGGTGGGCGGCATCGGCGTAATACAACACGGCCTCCCCCCGCTCGACGTGGGCTTCGCGCACGGCCAACTCGTCCAGAAAATCGGTCTGCGCCTCGGCATTGGCCTGGCAGGGCACGGGCGTAGTCAGCTTGTAGGTGAAGCCTAGCCGGTGCAGCAGGTCCGTCAGGCCCGAACGCGAGTAGGCCACTTGATAGGTGCGCCGCAGCCAGTCTTGCAGGTTTTTACAATCCGTGTAGAGGTGCGTATTGACTTCCCGGCACAAGTGGGCCAGTTGGGCACTGGTCAGCAGGCCCCAGTAGCCGGGCTGCTCGTGGGCCAGGTACTGGGCCAGCCCCAACTCGGCAAAAGCCGCGGCATACCGGTAAACCGTCGCCTCGTCCAGGCCCAGGGTCTCGGCCACGGTGCTCACGGGCCAGCCCGCATCGAGCATCAGCACCACCGTGACTTTCACATTGCCCTCGTTGTCGCGCCGCTGCTTTTGCCACTGCCGCAGTTGCGCCCGTTCCGGCGCGCTCAAGCTTACCTTCATCAAACAAGTTTAGTACTTTTTGTTGACTCCTTTCGCATTCCAATTCGCGATGAGTATAGTGTGCGCTAGAGATGCTTCGACTCCGCTCCGCTGCGCTCAGCATGACGTCTTAACGACCTCCTGCACAACTGACAACTGACAACTAGCAACGAACAACCAGCCATGACCGCCCCCACCCTTCGCTGCCTTGTTGTTGATGACGAGCCGCTGGCCCACCAAGTGCTCGCCCAGTTCATCGACCAGACGCCCGGCCTGGCGCTGGCCGGCACCTGCCGCCACGCCATGGAGGCCCACGAGCACCTCACGCAGCACCCCGTCGACCTGCTGTTTCTCGACATTGAGATGCCGCTGATGAATGGCCTGAGCTTCCTGCGCGCTCTCAAAAGCCCGCCCAAAACCATCCTCACCACCGCCTACCGCGAGTACGCCTGCGAGGGCTACGAGCTGGCCGTGCTCGACTACCTGCTCAAGCCCTTCAGCTACGAGCGGTTTTTGAAGGCCGTGGCCCGCGCCCAGCCCGCCCCGCCCGCCGCTCCCGAAGAGGCCCACGTGCTGGTGAAGGACGCCCGCGGCCTGCTGAAAATACCGCACCGCGACATCCTCTACGTGGAAGGCTGCAAGGACTACGTGAAGCTGGTGACGGCCGCCAAAACCCACCTGTTGCACGAAACCATGAAGGAAATGGCCGAAACCCTGGGCGGGCGGTTCGTGCGCGTGCACCGCTCGTTCATCGTGGCCGGGGCCCACATTAAGCTGCTCCAGCCCGAGCAAGTGGTGCTGGCCGATGGGCAGCGCGCTGCCCATCGGCAGCTCCTATAAGCCCGGTTTGCTGGCCTGGTTCAAGAAGTGAGGAGCTAGCGCAGGGCCCCCAGCCCCGCGCAGAAACCCCGGAAGCTGGCGGAGGTGTTGCGGGCTGGGTCGAGGTGCGGGGCGATGGTTTCGGCCCATTCCACTTTGGCCTTGCCGGTGGGGTACAGGTTGGCGCGCTGTAGCACCCGCCACAGGGTTTCCCAGGCGTCGGGTATTTCGTCGGGCACGGTGTGAATACCTTTGAAATGGTTCGGATGCACACGGCTGTACGCTGCCTGGATGGCGTCCGGGTCGCCCAGAAACCACGCTTCTAACTCCGTCACGGCCAAGCGCGTGATTACTTGAAACGGTTGGCCCGCGGCGGCGGCGGTTTTCGTCGTTATTCCGGCCTCGGCCACCAGCCGTTCCAGGGTTTGCTTACGGGCGCGGCAGTTCGCGTCCGCATCCATCAGCACGACGACCCGTAGCTCCGGCTCGGTAGGTAGCCGCCGGGCGTACGTTTTCAGCCGCCCCGGCAGGCGCTTCAGCAAATCGTCTTTGCCTTGGTGCGGAATGAACTGAAACGTACAATTGGGCAGCAACCGGGGCCCCAGGACGCGCAGGGCCGCTTCGGCCGATTCTTCTTCCAGCAAAAACTCAACGTGCATCGGGCGCGGCAGCAAGCGGGTTACCCACTATGAAAGAATTGCTCGTCCACAAATAACCCAGCGGCGAACCGTCCTCCACCATTTCCTTGACGTGCGGAATATCAGCCGTGCGCGTGGCCTGCGTGTAGCCGTCGGGGCCCCGGTGCAAAATCCAAACCTGCTCGGGCTCCAGGGCATTCAGCAGGGCCGGCGAGTGCGTGGCCACCAGCAATTGCCGCGTTTCGGTGGCCTTAATTAGTTCTTCCGCCAACCGGGTTAACAGCTGCGGGTGCAGCTCGTTTTCGGGCTCCTCGATGCCCAGCAAGCCGGTGGCGTCGGGCTCGTAGAGTAGCGTGAGCAAGGCGGCCAGCCGCATGGTGCCGTCCGACATGTACTGGGCCGGCAGCGGCTTCTCAAACGGCGTGTCCTTGAAGCGCAGCAGCAGCCGCTCGTCGGAGGTTATTTCCGGCACAATGTCGGCCAGCGCCGGCACCCAGCGCCGCATTTGCGCCGTAATTTTTGCCAGCACCTCGGGGTGCTTGAGGTGCAGGTAATAGAGCACATTGGGCAGGTTGTCGCCATTGGCGGAAAGCCGCTCCCGGGGCCCCTTGTCAGAGTAGCCTTTTAGGTGATCGTCGGTGAGGTGAACGTAGCGGTATGATATTATAAATGCAATAAAAGCAGCCGCTTGATTTTTCAGAGGGCTCTCGATTGAAGATAAAAAATCTATTTGAGACTCTGATTTCCCATGTGAAGATCCACTAATATGGGTTCCTATGCCAACACCAAAGGGATTCTTAGTGGTTGTCTTTTTAACTGATTCTCTACTTGTAACCTTAAAATTAGAAGTTTGAGTTTGTAAATTAATTAATTCATATATGAATGTCAAATCGAGTCTACCTAATTTATCTCTTTCAGCTAGAATCTCTTTGACGACAAATATTTTACCATTTAATTCTCGTACGATAAGACTATAAAAAATCGTTTTTTTAGTTAATAACTCTTGGAATTCTAATTCGAACACAATGTCATCATTAATTCCCCGCGTCAGCATACCTTTAAATCTATCTTCACTTTCCCATGCTTTTTCCAAATTCCCGCTCACCGCTTCTGCTAAAAAAGCCAGCGCTTTTAGCACCGTGGATTTGCCGCTGCCGTTGGGGCCGATGAACACGCTGAGCGGGGTGAGGTCGCGGAATTCCACGTCGCGCAGGGCGCGGTAATTTTTGATGCGCAGATAGGTGAGGCGGGGCACGGCCGGCGCGTTCGCAGGAGCAGGCATAGGGGGAATGGCTTTTTTACAAAGTAAGGCCGTTTGGCGGGGCGGGGCCCCGGAGCTCGTTTCGGATCCAGCCGGAAATATATTTTGGGGCCCTTGTAACGCCGGGGCCCCAGCGGCGGTAGCCATCGCCAAACCCCATACCTTACCTGCTGCTCACGCCTTACTAATCAACCCTTTCGCATGGCTACTTCTCCCCTTACCCGCCTATTTGGCACGGCTGTGGCCGTGGCCCTTGCCACCACCGGCGCGCTGGCTCAGCAGCGGCAGGCGCGCCCGGTCAGCGGCGGCTTCCAGCAGGTCGAATCCAGCGGCGGCATCGACGTGTACCTCACGCAGGGCCCCGCGGCGGCCGTGGCGGTGGAGGCCATGCCCGACGCCCTGCCCCACATCGTGACGGAGGTGCGCAACGGCACCTTGTCCATCCACTGGGAGCAGGGTTTCTCGTGGCAAAAAATGACTTCGTGGAACGGTCTGAGCGGCCGGCAGCGCAGCGTGCGGGTGTATATCACGGCCCCGCGCCTGACGGGCCTCGCGCTGAGCGGCGGGGCCGACGCCCACGGCCAAACCCCGCTTTCGGCCGACGACTTCAGCATCCAGGCCAGCGGCGGCTCCGACGTGACGCTGGCCTTGCAGGCCAAAACGGTACGCGCCGAATCATCGGGCGGCTCCGATGTAACGCTGACCGGCAAGGTCGAGCGGCAGGACATGCGCTTCAGCGGCGGCTCCGACTACCACGGCTTCGGCCTGCAAAGCACCATAGCCACCATCAGCGCCAGCGGCGGCTCCGACGCCGACGTGTGGGTGGACGGCGAGCTGACCGCCAACGCCTCGGGCGGCTCCGACCTGCGCTACAAAGGCAACGGCCGCCTCACCAACCCCCGCCGCGGTGAGGACAACGACGATATTAAGCACGTGCGGTAGGGGTCAGGTTGGGGGCCCTGGGCAACGAAGCGCCTCATTGAACGGGGCCCCCACCCTACCTCACAGCCGCACATTAAACGCCAGCGTTTGCACCACTACGCGCTGCAAATAGCTGCTGTAGGCAATGCGCACGCCGGCTTCGACGGGCGTGCGCAGGTGGAAGACGTTGAAGAGGGCCAGCAGGTCGGCACCGCCGTTGCGGAAGTCCTGGGTGGCGGGGGTGCGCACGGGCGGGCCGTTCACGGGCACCGTTGTTACCAGGCTACTGCCGCGGGCCACGTCGACGAATAGGTCGGCCCGCAGGCGCTGCACGTACAGCACCCGGCCCACCGACCAGTGCACGAAGGCCAGGGGCAGGTTGTAGTCGGCGCTGGCGGCGGCGAGGCGGTCGAAGCTGAGGTAGCTGGTTTCGGCCCGCGGGTACGAAATGGCGGCCGTGAAATTGTACTGGCCTTGCTGCTGGTACTGGTAGCCGGCGCGCAGCCGCAGGGCGTGGTGGGGAGCCAGGCCGGGCAGGTACACGGCCGCCTGGGCCCCTATTTGGCTGGCCTGCAAGGCCGTGCCGAAAGGCGTGGTGCGGTAGGTGGCCAGCAGCGTGGCCCCGCCGCGGGGGGCCACGTCGCGGGCGCTTTGCTTGAGCTGGCTCGCGTAGGAGAGGTAGGTTTGGAGGGCGTGGAGCGGCGTGGTGGGGCCCGTTTCGTCGCGGTTGCGCAGGGTGGCGGGGTAGTTGTACACCCGCTCGTGCAGGTAGTAGGCCCCCAGCGTGAGGGCCTGCAAGTACTTCGAGCGGGTGAGCACCAGCGGCACCCGCACGCCGGCCAGCACCCGGGCGTACTGCCAGCGGGCCGGGCGCAGGCTGTCGAGCGGTGCGGCCCGGTCGAAATAGCGCGTCGAGTTGCGGCCGCCGTAGCTTGCCTCCACGTCGAGCACCGGGAAGCGGCCCTGGTAGCTTAGGGCCCCAGTGCCAGCGAAGGTGCGCTCCGTCTGGTCGTAGCTCAGGCCGGCGAAGGCCTGGGTGGTGCTCAGAAAATCCTGCGAGCGCACGCCCACGCTCACCGCATTGCCGGCCGGGCTCTGCACCACGCCGTAGCCGAATATCCGGAACGCGTGGGCCAGCGGCCGGTAGCGCCGCACCCCGTAGCGCGGCCCGCTCGAATCGGGCGAGGCCAGCAGCGCCGCGATGCGGGGCCCCGACGGCTCGCCGGCGGCCAGGGCGGCGGCGTAGGGCCCCGGCGCGTCGGCGGTGGCGGGGGCCCCCAGGGCGGTCCAGGTGGCGGGGTCGAGGGGCAGCTCGACGATGCGGGCCCCGGTGGCGCGGTAGTCGTGCAGGGCCAGGGTGCGGCCATCGGGCGAAACGGCCGCGTGGTAGGCCCCAAAGGGCCGGTTGGTGACTTGGTAAGTCAAGCCGTTTTTCAGGCTGACGGCGTAAATATTATCCACCCCCGACTGCGGCGAATTGTACAGCACGTAGTCGCCCCAGGGCTGGGGATTGGTCAGGTTCACGTTAGCCACGGGCAGCAGGGGCTGAGTAGCGCCGGTGGCGGGGTCGATGATTTCCAGGGTTTTGCCGGCGGCGCGCAGCACCACGGCCACCACGCGGCGGCCGTCGGGTAGCCAGCGCGGCTGCTGGTAGAAGTCGTTGCGCGGGTTGGGCAGGGTTTGGATGAGGGCCCCGGAGCGGGCGTCGAGCACCACCAGCGCGTGGTGGTAGCTTTCATCGGTACGCACGGCCACCAGGCGGCGGCCGTCAGGCGAAAGCGCGGCGGCGGCATAACGCCCGCCCCGGCCCACGGCGCGCACCCGGCCGGTGGCCAGGTCCAGGATTTTCAGCTCTGAAAACACCCGCTGCCCCCAGCGCGGCTGCTGCCGGAACTCGGGCCACACCAAGGCCCCGCCGCCCACCGAAAGCTGCTCGGGAATGTTAATCAGCCCCGGCGTGAACAGCTTCCGCTCGCGCCCGTGGCGGCCCAGCAGCACCAGCTGCGGGATATTATCTAAACCGCTTTTCAGGGCCAGCACTGTACTGTCGGTCACATATTGCGGAAACTGGTACTGCGTGAAGATGCGCGTATCGGCCTGCCCGGCCAGCTCGCGCACCGGCATGGGCGCGGGCCGGGCGGCTTGCTCAGCGCGCCAGGTCGAGTCGAGCTCGGCCATCGTACTATCGTACAGATCCTCCACCCGCAGGCCGGTGGTGCGGCGCAGGCTGTTCGAGAACGAGAACGGGTAGAATGGGAAGCGGTAGTAGTCGTCCAGCACGCGGGCCCAGGCGTCGGGGCCCCGGTGGGTTTTCAGGTACGAGGTCATGAAATAGCCCAGCACGTACCAGTCGGGCACGTAGTCGCGCAGCGAGCCGCTCACCGCTTTTTGATAATTGTACCGCCTGCCGCTCAGCAAGTTGGTGCGCAGGCCCAGGCCAAAGTACGGGATGCGCCCGCGGCCGCTGCGCGTGAGGGCGGTTTCGGTGCCCACGGCGTCGCCCTCGAAAAACCACTGCGGCACGCCCACTGCCGCCACGCCCAGGGCCCCATCGCCGAGCAGGGGCCCCAGCACGCGCCCCACGCCCTGGCGCGCCTTATCGAACTGGTTCACGTGCCGGAACTCATGCACCACCAGCCCGTCGAGCCAGTCCACGGTGCCCAGGCCCTGGCCCTGCTCAGGCGTCGTAAAAAACTCAGCGTGGCGCGGCAAAAACGTCACGAACCCATTACTGACGGTGGTTTGGTTTTGCAGCACCACCGCCAGGGGCCGGGCCTGCACGCCCAGCGTGGCCCCATCGGGCCCGTGCACGGCCTCCAGCCGGCCGGCCGTGCGCTGCGCCGCCGCGTCCAGCCCCGCCGGGTACAGCACCTGGAAGTGCGGCGTGCGCAGCTCACGCCAGCGCAGGTCAGGCGGGTTCTGGGCGATGACGGGCAGGCTCTGGGCCCCCGCGGCCCCGGCAAACAACAAGGCCCCCAGGGCCCCCAGCAACAAACGACGCATCATTCAGCAAAAGCGGGCGAACCGTTGGCCCCGCGCCACGGCCCCGCCCGGCAAGCTACTTAGTTTCGGTGAGTTGCGGCTGAGGCTGGCGGGGAGTAGTGCAACCATTGGCGGGGGAGGTAGCTCTTATTTTTGGTTCTTTCCCTTCGTCCTAAATTTCCAGACCATGCGCCCACACTTACTACTGCTCGCTCTCGCTTTTTACGCTTTGGCCACCGGCTGCAAGCACGACGCCGATACGGCACCCGCGTGCTATTCGGGTGTAATACTGCGCGACCATTGCGTGGATGGTACGCTAATTCAGGTTGACGGTCAATTTCCCATCGGCAAACCGCTTCCAGCAGGGTGGCCGGCTGATAGCCTTGGCGATAACAATGTGATAGCAGCGGTCAACCACCCGTCGGGCATATTAGGCAAACGGGGCCAGCACATTTATTTTACCTACCAGGCCAACACGGAAGCCCCCGCCCCGCGCTACTGCTTTATCAATGTGGCCCCGCTCGCCGTCCCGCACCGGGTGCTCAGCAACGTGTCCACCACGCCCTGCGCGACCACGCGCTAGGCCTCTTGCTTTTCCTTCACTTCCCTTTTCCTCCATGCGCCCACACTTACTCCTGCTCTTTGCCTTTGCATTCGGTGCGCTGCTTAGCTGCAAACACGATAAAGACCTTCAGCCGCAGTGCTACGCGGGCACCGTCCTCGGCTCCAGCTGTTACGATGGCCTCATCATCAACGTGGACGCGCAGTTCCCGATTGGCAAGCCCGTGGGCGCAGGGTTTGCGCCCAAAGACTCTACTAAAGTTACTTACCAAAACGTTATTGGGGCCCTCAACAGCACTGAGCTGGCGCGGTTCAATACGCCAGGGCAACGCATTTATTTCACCTGCACCGGCGACACACAGGGGTTCAGCAACTTCGGGCCATGCAACCACATGGGCATTCCGCTGCCCGTACCCCACGTCGTGCTCACCAGCTTTTCGGCCACGCCCTGCGGGCCCGTGGCGCCGTAGCCCGCGGCTGCTACCGGGCCGCGCGCAGCCAAGCCCGCGCCTCGGGCACATTGCCGAAAATGCGCATCTGGAAGCTGCCGGCGGTGCCGCTGGCCATGGCCTGGGCCGAAAGGGCAGCGAACGACTCGGGGCTGACGACGTGGGCGAAGTGCGTGAGGCCGGCGGCAATGGCGCGGGGCGTCCAGTCCTGGGCAATCCAGTCCACGGCGTGGTTCCAGGGGCCCAGCACGGCGGTATTGTCGTTCAGCAGGCGCGGGCAGCGGTGCCGGGCGATGACTGCCAGGCCCGCGTTGGCGGCCATAATGACGCCCTCGCGGGTTTGGTAGCCGAACCACTCGTTGTACACGAGCCGGTTGGCCGCGTCGTACTCCGCCGTCATGATTACTTTGCCGAAGGCGTTTTTTATTGCTGTTTTCATGGGCGGGAAAGGCAAGGCAAAGGTAGCCCCCACGGCTCACCGAAAGTATTTTTTAAGCGCCAAAAAAAGGGCAACCCGCTGCGGGCTGCCCTTTTTTTGGCGGGGCCCCAGGGGCCCTAAACGGTGACCAGTTCTTTGTCCGGCACGCTCTGGTCTTTGAGAGTGGCGGTGCCGCGCTCCTTGCGCATGATGCGCGAGTAGAGGCTGATTTCCTGGTCGAACAGAAACTGGAAAAAGAGCTTGGTGTAGCTGGTGTGGGCCAGCAGCGGCTCGTAGAACTCGGGGGCTACGGCCTTGAGCTTGGGCAGGTTGTTCCACGGAATGCTGGGCATGTCGTGGTGCTCGTTGTGGAAGCCCACGTTCAGGTTCACGCCGTTCAGACGGCCGTAGTAGGAGTAGGTTTCCTGGGTATCGCTCAGGGTGAGGTAGTGCTCCTGAATCCAGCGGGCCCCGAGCGGGTGCAGGCCCACCGAAAACCAAAAGCTGAGGAACAAATATAGCAGGGCCGTCCAGCCGAAGAAATACACAATCGCCACATCGAAAGCAATTTGGGCCACAATGTTGGCCACCACGTAGCGGTCGACGGTGGCAACTTCGCGGCAGCGGATAGTGCGGATGAGCTGAAACACCGGGAAGAAAAACAGCCAGATGGCCTTGCCGATGCTGTAGTTTTTGATCAGCTTGGCCTCGTACCAGTCGGGCAAGTCGGCGTCCAGCTCGTGCACGCCCTGGAACACGTGGTGCTTGATGTGGAAGTTTTTGAAACTGATGGCTGTGGGGAAAATCGAGGGGAAGTTGGCCAGGATGCCGGTAGCTACGTTCTTCCACAACCCCTTGAATACCAAGTTATGGGCCGCCTCATGGATAACTACAAATAACGTGTGCGAGAAAAACGCGCCTACCAAATACGCGGCCGGAATGGTCCAGAACCAGGCTTGGTCGCGCAGGAAATAGGCGATGAGCACCTGCGCCGCCACGCAGCCCGCCCCGATGAGGAGGGTAGCGGGGGTGCGGGTCATGAGCTGCTTCACCTCGGGGTGGGCCCGCACAATCTGGCGGGTGCGCACGCGGTGCGGCTCGGTGGCGGTGGCCACGGTAAAAGCGGTGGGGGCGGTAGCCATGCGGGCAGAACGGGAGCAAAAAGCACGGCCATTGGTGGCGCGCACTGTCCGGACAAAGTTACGCCGAATAGGTTTTGCCGCGGGCCGGCCGTGCCCGCCGCCTTACGGCCGCAGGGCCACTTGCAGGGCCCCGCGCCCCAGGGCCGGCTGCCCGGCCGCCGACACGCCCTGCGCCACGAGCTGGAAGCGCCCGGCCGCGTCGGCGGTGTAGAAGGTGAGCTCGGCCTCGCCGGCGGCGTTGGTGCGCACGTCGGGGTTCCAGTACAGGGTGCGGCGGCGCGGGTCGGCGGGCGCGGCGGCGGGCACGGGCCGGTCGTAGCGCGGCTGGTAGAACTGCCGTGGGCAGGCGTAGCCAGCCGTGCGGATGCTCAGCACACCCGGGGCCACCGCCTGCCGCTGGGCATTAGTGGGGCCGCCGCGCTTCGTGAAGATGGCCACCACGCCATTGAACGCCCGGCTACCGTACACCATCGCCGCCGTCCCCTTCAGTACTTCAATCGTTTCGATGTCGTGGGCCGGGAAGAAGGCCAGCGCGTCCGAGGCCACGGGCGTCCCGTCAAGTAAGAACAGCGGGCGGTCGCCGCCGTGGATAGTTGACGGCCCCCGGATTTGGACCACCATATTGGGTTCGGCCCCGGTAACGTTCACGCCCGGTATCCGGCCCTGGAGCACCTGAAACGCCGTCATGCTCACGGCCGCGGGCGGCAGGTCGTCCATGCGCAGCACCGCGGCGTTGTGCGGGTCGTAGAGGCGGCTGTTTAAAGCGGCCAGCTTCTTGGTTTTCACGCTCACGTTGTCCAGCTGCACCGTTCCGACGGTGTCGCGGCGGAAGCGGCGGTTGGCCACCGCCTGCGCCTGGCTTCCGCGTGCAGCTTCGGTTTCGGCGGGTGAGGGCAGCGGAGGCAGGCCCGGCAGGGCCACGGGGGCCACGGGCGGGCCGGCGTCGAGGGATAGCACCAAAGCCCGGCCACCCCGCGCGGTGCGCGCCTGCAATGCGAACCGGCTGCTATCGTAGCCCCCCAGGCCACTGAATAAGAAGCGGCCCTGCGCATCAGTAGTGCCCGGCACTACCAAGCGGCTGGGCGCGCTGCGCACCAGCAGGAGTTGGCTGTTGGGCGCGGGCTGTCCATTAGGCAAGGCTACCTGCCCCAGCAACCCCAGCGACTGCTCGAAGCCAAATGCGGGCCGGGGCGGCGGGCCGGCCAACACGCTGGGCCATGCAAACCGCCGCCAGCCCTGGGTCAGCAGCAGGGCGTCGAGGGCCCCGGCAGTTTCGGCGGTGGGGTTTTCGAAGTAGTAGCCGGGGCCCTCCACGTAGCCGGCCAGGTCGGAAGTCAGCAGTAGGTTTGAGGCAATAGTTTCGGCGTCGGCGGCGGCTCCGGCGGCATCGGCCACGGCCACCGACAGCCGGGTGGCGCCCACCGGCTGGCCGGCGGCGTCGGTCACCTTCACCTGCACACGCACCGGCTCGCGGGGCCCGTAGGTGGGGCGGTCGGGGGCGAGGGCCACGCGCAACGGGGCGACCTCGGGGGCGAAGGCCAGGCGCTCGGCCTGGGGTACCCCGGCCCCGTCGAACACCGTGAAGTGCACAATGCCGGCCGCAAACTTGGCCCGCGGAATGCGCACCGTAAACTCGTCGTTGCCCACCACTTCGCCCTGGCCCAGGTAGCCCACCGCGCCCCGCACCTGGGCTAGCAGCAGCACCCGCCCGCTGGGGGCCCCGCGCTGGCGAATGCTCACGCGGAATGCGTTGAACTCGGGCGCCACGTGCAGGACGTAGCCGCTGACCTGGGCGGCAGGCAGGGGCACACTTATAGCCTCGGGCCAGGGCCCCGCCACCATGGCATGGTAGCGCCGGCCGGGCTGCGGCACCAGCCGGAACGTGCCCATGCCTAGGTGCGTGCTTTGGAACGTGGCTACGGCCCGGTTCTGGTCATCGAGCACTTGCCCGCTCATGTCGAGGCCCTGGCCAGCATCGTCCACGGCCTTGAAGGCCACCACACTTTCGAGGCCTTCCACCAGATTGCCGCCTTCGGGAAAGAACTGCACATCGGGCGGAGCAATTAGGTGGCGGGCCTCGGCGCGGGCGGCGGCGGCCACGTTCCACGCCGCAACGGGGGCCCCAGTGGGGGCGTCGGCCGCGGCTGGGGCGGGCCACACGTGCAGGTGGCGGCTGTAGAAAAAGTCGGGGCCAGAGTTGCGCATCCAGCCGGTGTAGGCGCGCAGCTGGTAGGTGCCGGGGGCCAGCGTATCGGGCAAGGCCAGAGCCCCGGGGGCCCGGCCGCCGGCCAGGTGCAGGGCCTGGCGCAGCACCACCTGGTGGCGGGCCGATACCAGCTCGACGTGCAGCACCTGGCTCAGCGAGTCGGGGCGGTGCTGCTGGCCGTCCACTAGGTAGGCCCCAAACCACACGGTTTCGCCGGCCGAGTACACGTCCTGGTCGAGGTGCAGGTAGGCCTTTTCGGGCCGGGCATCGGCATAGAACATTTGCACACCTTGCACCAGGCGGCGGATTACTTCGTCGGGGGCCCCAGCGGCGGGGCGCAGGGCGGCCGTGCCCAGGCCCAGCAGGCCCAGGCCGGCGAGGGCGTACCAACGAAAACGATGCGGCACCGGGTAGGGCGTAGGCATAGTGCGGAATGGTAAAATTAAAGGAAAGGAAGCCGCAGCCAGGGCCCCGGGCTGAAAGGTAACGCTATATACAAATTGTAGTTAAATGGTTTGTGAAGCCTGCCACCATCCAGCGCTCACTCCCTGCAAATTACCGCGCTTCGGGAGCCTATTCGGCGGGCTCTTTGTTAACGAAGGAGCATCCGCGCGGTGGGCCGTGCAAGGTTCGCCGCGCGGGGCCGTCTACCGGACCAGGCCCCGCCCCCATCCGGCGGGCCGCGCCGTTTCGTACTTCAGCTTTCACCCCCTGCTTCCCCATGAAAAACCTATTGCAACTAGCCGCCGGCCTGGCCTTGCTGGCCGGCGCTACCGCCTGCGGCTCGCCGCAGGCCCAGGCGCAAGCCAAGCCCGGAACCCTCACGCGCTCCACCGCCGGCTTCGCCCCGGCCAACGCCGCCAGCCTGGCGCAGGCCACCTTCGCCGGGGGCTGCTTCTGGGCCCAGGAAGAAGCGTTTGAAGAAATAAAAGGCGTGAAGCAGGTAGTGAGCGGCTACACCGGCGGCACCGTGGCCCGCCCCACCTACGAGCAGGTAGCGGGCCAGGAAACCGGCCACACCGAGGCCGTCGACATCTACTACGACCCCAAGGTGATCAGCTACCAGCAGCTGGCCGATATCTTCTTCACCGCCTCGCACGACCCCACCCAGCTCAACCGCCAGGGCCCCGATACGGGCCCCGAGTACCGCTCGGCCGTGTTCTACCGCACCCCGGCCGAGAAGAAAGTGCTGGAGACGACCATCGCCAAAGTGAACGGCTCGAAGGAGTACGACGGCAAAATCGTGACCCAGGTAGTGCCGCTCCAGCAGTTTTGGCCCGCCGAGGGCTACCACCAGGGCTACTACCGCCTGCACCTCGACAGCCCATACATCGAGAACGTGTCGGCCCATAAGGTGGAGCACGTGCGCAAGCTGTTTCCCAGCCTGCTAAAGCCGGTGCTATAGGGCCCCGACTCCACTAGCTGCTTTGCCCCCGGTCCCGCGGCCGGGGGCTTTTTTAGGCCCAAAGGCGGGCCTTTGCAGCCGGCGGTTACCTTTGGTTTTGCGTTCCTTGCCCTCACCTTGCCTGCTGCCGCATGCCCCCTGTTTCTGCGCCTTCTCCCGGGTTCGATTTCCAGCTGGTATTTGCCGCCCTGCCCGCTCCCCACGCCCTGCTGGGCCCCGGCGGCCAGGTGCAGGTGCTGAACGATGCACTGCTGGCCCTGCTGCCCGGCCAGGAACCGGCCCGCCTGCCGGGCCGGCCCCTGGCCGAGCTGCTGCACGCCGCCGCCGCCGCCGAGGCCCTGCTGGCTCCCGCCCACGAGTGGCCCGCCGCCCTGGCCCGAGCCCTGGCCACAGGCAAGCCCGAGGTACTAACGCCCACCCCGCAGCGCGCCGCCCCCGGGGCCCGCTACTGGCAGGCCACGCTGCAAGCCCTGCCTGCGTACCGCCGCTCGCCCCCCGGCCTGCTGCTGAGCCTGCTCGACGTAACCGACGCGCTACACCCCGCCGACCCGCACTCGCTGCACAGCCAGGCCCGCCTGCGCATTTTCGCCGAGCACCTGCCCCAGCAGGTGTGGACCGCCACCGCCGACGGCCAGCTGGAGTTTTTCAACAAGCGCACCGCCGAGTTTTTGGGCGAAGACCCGGCCGGCCGCGGGGCCCCCAACGACTGGCGGCGCGCCGTGCACCCCGACGACCAGGAAGAGGCGCTGACCCGCTGGGAGCAGGCCGTAGCCCAGGGCAGCCCATTTGAGGTGGAGCTGCGCCTGCTGCGCCACGACGGAGCCTTCCGCTGGGTGCTGGTGCAGGCCGAGCCCGCCCGCGACGCCCGCGGCCATGTGCTGCGCTGGTACGGCGCCAACACCGACATCCACCAGCTGCGCACCCTCACCCACCAGCTGGTGCGCCGCGAGCAGGATTTCCGCTTCCTCGTCGAAAGCCTTCCGCACCTGGTATGGGCCGCCACCGCCGACGGGCGCTTCACCTTCGTAAACCGGCACTGGGTGGACTACACGGGCCTGCCCCTAGACCAAGCCCAGGACGGCTGGGCGCAGCTGCTGCCGCCCGAAGACCGGCCCGCGGCCGTGCAGGAAATGGCCACGCACTGGGCCAGCGGCCGCGCCTTTGAGCTCCACACGCGCCTGTACGACGCCCGCACGGGCCAGTACCGCTGGTTTGTGCACCGCGGCCAGCCCCTCTACGACGCCCGGGGCCAGTTTGTGCGCTGGTACGGCACCAGTACCGACGTGGACGACGCCGTACGTACCCAGGGCTTGCTGGAGGAGCAAAACCAGCGCCTGACCCGCGCCAACCAGGATTTCGACAACTTCGTGTACACCGCCAGCCACGACCTCAAGCAGCCCATCAACAACATGGCGGGCATTTTTGAGGAGCTTACCCGCACGGCCTACTTCCGCGACCCCGAAGCCGGGCAGCTCATCTCCTACTTCGAGCGGGCCCTCACCCAGATTTACGACACCATCGACGACCTGACGGCTGTGGTGCAGCTCCAGCGCCCCCAGCCGGCCCCGGCCGAGGCCGTAGAGCTGGCCCCCATGGTACGCGCCGTCGTGCACAGCGTGCAAAACCAGGTGACGCGCCTGCGGGCCGATATTTCCCTCGACGTGGCGCGCTGCCCCACCGTGCTCTACGTGCGCGCCCACCTGCAAAGCCTGCTCTTCAACCTGCTCAGTAACGCCCTGAAGTACGCCGCCCCCGGCCGGCCGCCCCGCATTGTAGTGGGGGCCGTGCCCGACGCCGAAACCGGCCGCCCCGTGCTCACGGTGCGCGACAACGGCCTGGGCATCGACCTCGACCGGTTTGGGCCCCAGCTCTTCCAGCAGTTCGCCCGCTTCCACGCCCACATCGACGGCACGGGCATGGGCCTCTACCTCGTCAACCGCATCGTGGAGAGCCACGGCGGCCACCTCGAAGTAGCCAGCGTAGTAGACGCCGGCACTACGTTCACATTGTATCTGTGAGGCGGTTAGCTAATGGATGTTGGCTTTTAGTTAGGAGTGGTGGTGGGAGTTGGGGCCCCGCAAGGCCGTCATGCAGAGCGCAGCGAAGCATCTCTCCCGCAGCAGCAATCATTAATTAGTGGCACAGTAGAAATGCTTCGCTGCGCTCTGCATGACGGCCTTTTTTGTGCAATTTTCTATTCGGGAACAACTCTGGCAGCTAACGGCTTTTGACGGCCATACGGGGGCCTACTGTTCCCAATCCTCAGCCAGAAGCCGCCACCAAAAGCTACCAAAATGCTTGCCTCCAAACTGCCCGACGTGGGCACCAGCATCTTCACCCGCATGACCCTGCTGGCCCAGGAAACCGGGGCCCTTAACCTGGCCCAGGGCTTCCCCGATTACGCCCCGCCGCTGGCTCTGCGCGAAGCCCTGGCCCGCCACGCCCTCTCGCCCGACGGCCACCAATACGCGGCCATGCCGGGGCTGCCGCGGCTGCGGGCCGCTATTGCTGCGCAGGTGGGCCGCCTGCGCCCGGGGGCCCCGGCGCCCGACCCCGATGCGGAAATCACCATCACGGCCGGGGCTACCGAGGCACTGTACGCGGTGCTGGCGGCCGTGGTGCGGCCCGGCGACGAGGTGCTGGTGTTTGAGCCGGCGTATGATTTGTACGGGCCCGCCATTCGGCTGCAAGGGGGCGTGCCGCGCTATGTGCGCCTGCCCACGCCCAGCTTCCGGCCCGACTGGGCCGCGGTGCGGGCGGCCTTTTCGGCGCGCACCCGGCTAGTGCTCGTGAATTCGCCCCACAACCCCAGCGGGGCGGTGTTTTCGGATGCAGACTGGGACGCGCTGGCCGACCTCGTGGACGGCACCGACGCACTGGTGCTCAGTGACGAAGTGTATGAGCACCTGGTGCTTGATGGGGCCCCGGCGCGCAGTGCGCGGCAGCACCCGGGCCTGCGCGGGCGCAGCTTCGTACTCTCGTCGTTTGGCAAAACCTACCACGCCACCGGCTGGAAGGTGGGCTACTGCGTGGCCCCGCCGGCCCTCACGCGCGAGCTGCGCCGGGTGCACCAGTTCGTCACCTTCAGCGTGAGCACGCCCACCCAGCTGGCCCTGGCCGACGCGCTGGAGGCCGACGCCACCGACGCCCACGCCCGCGGCCTGGCCGGCTTCTACCAGACCAAGCGCGACTTGTTCCGGGGCCTATTGGCCGGTACCGGCTGGGACCTGCTGGCAGTGCCGGGCGGCTACTTCCAGCTGGCGGGCTACGCGGCGTTTTCCGAGGCCCCCGACGTGGAATTTGCCGAGGAGCTGGCCCGGCGCTGGGGCGTGGCTGTGGTGCCGGTATCCGCGTTTTACCACGACGGCTACGACCCCGGCCTGGTGCGCTTTTGCTTTGCCAAAGAGGCCCCCACGCTGGAAGCCGCCGCCGCCCGCCTGCGCCAGCGGCTGGATTAAGTAGTCGCGCAAAAGTGACCGTAGCAAAAAAGGCGGTCATGCTGAGCGCAGTCGAAGCATCTCTATCGCAATAGTAATTATTTACTTACGAGATAGAGATGCTTCGACTGCGCTCAGCATGACGTTCAATTCAATACGCTTACTTACGCGTGAGTACTTAGGCCCCCCCGGGGCCAACGTGAGAACAGGGCCCCGGGGGTGAGGTTCCCCCGTTGCGCATCTAGCGCCGCACCGCCGCCGCGCGGGCCAGCGCCGGCTTCCTGGCTTTATGGCGACGGCCCCACCACAGCAGCGTGCCGGTGACGGGCAGGCTGGCCGAAAGCAGGCTGATGAGAAAGGCCACGATTTTGCCACCCAGGCCTAAAATTTGGCCGGTGTGCAGGTCGTAGTTCAGGTCGCCGAGCTTCTTGCCGGGGCTTTTGGTGGCGTGGGGCAGGGCCCCCAATAGCTGGCCCGACACGGGGTGGAAGTAGTACTCGTCGCGGTGGTAGTAGTGCAGCGCCTTTTGGTAGGTGAGGCAATACAGGGGCTGCTTGGGATCGGTGACCGACCCGATCATCACCATGTTGGCCGTGGGCGAATGCTGGCGCACCTGGGCGTAGGCCGCGTCTACCAGCGGCTGGGCAGGGGCCCGGGCGGCGGCCAGCGCAGCCACGGCGGGTGGGGCCTCTTCCCGGGGGTAGTGGCGGCCGGCGTTGGCCAGGGTGCTGGCCGCTTGCAGCCACGAGCCGAAGCTCATGAATAAGCCCGTGAGGGAGATAATGAACGCGCCCGCCGCCACGTAGAAGCCCAGCACCTGGTGCAGGTCGTAGTTCAGGCGGCGCCACTTGCTACCCCGCTTGATAGTGAGGCGCTGCTTGCGCTCCTGCCGGCGCTTGGGCCACCACAGCACCAGGCCAGTGCCCAGCACCACCAGGAAAATGGCAGTGGCCACGCCCACGACCCACTCGCCCACGGCCACCGGCAGCAGCAGGTACATGTGCAGGGCCTGCACGATGGTGAAGAAGTCGGTGGCCAGGTTTTGCTCGCGCAGCACCCGGCCGGTGTAGGGGTTCAGCGAAGCCAGGTAGCTACCCCCGGCCGGATCGGAGAAATACACCGTAGCCGAGCGGCCCGGCCCGTAGTACGTGGTGTACAACGGCACGGCGCCGGGGTGCTGCGCCACGGTGGCTGCGTGCAGGCGCGAGGGCGGTAGCAGGGCCCCGTGGGCCGGCGCGGCCACTAGCCGCCAGGGCTCGATGGCGTCCCGTATTTCGTCCTGAAACGTGAAGATGGTCCCCGTCAAGCTCACTACCAGCACCACCAGCCCCGAGCCGAGGCCCAGCCACAGGTGCAGTTTGCCGATGGCTTGCTTGAGGGTCATGGCGGGGAGATGGAGTGAGTTGCCGGGGCCCTAAGGCCGTGAGATTATCAAGCGAAACAGAGAAAGGCGTGCTGCATGACGTCCTTTTAATCGCTCTGACGGCCTGCTATCCGGCCTTACAGCGGTTTCGGAGCCCCTGCACAGGTGTAGGGGCGGGGCTTGCCCCCGCCCGTCCTGGAACGGAATTGTATGGCGGGCGCGGCCTTCGGGCGGGGGCAAGCCCCGCCCCTACATTCACTAACCCCGAAACGGCTCAACCTTAAAACTTGAACGCTACCGAGCCGATGATGCTGCGCAGCTTCTGCGGGTTCATCGAGCCGTAACCGATCCAATAGTGCTGGTCGGTGAGGTTGTCCATCTTCACCGCGAGGCGGTAGCGGGGCTGGTCGAAGAAGGCGCTGGCGTTCAGCACCGCGTAGCTGGGCAGCGTAAACTGGCCGGCGTTGGCGTCGTTCACCACCAGGTTATCGCTGGCGTAGTTGCCGCCGGCGCCCAGGCCCAGGCCCTTGAGCAGGCCGGTGGGCAGGCGGTAGCTCACCCACAGGTTGGCCAGGGTGGGCGAGCCGGCGGTGCCGGGGCGGCGGCCTTCGGTAGCGGGCACGTCGTTGGTCAGCTCGGCGTGGTTGTAGGCGAAGCCGGCCACCACGTTGAGGCCCGGCAGGGGGTTGATGACCACATCGGCCTCCACGCCGCGGCTCACCTGCTCGCCGCTCTGCACCTGGGCAAAAAGGGCCGCGCCGCGCGGGTTGGAGTCGGTACGCAGCACGTTCTGCACGCGGATGTCGTACACGCTCAGCGTGGCCGTGAAGCGGCCGCCCAGGCGGTCAAACTTCACGCCGGCCTCTACCTGGTTGGCGTGCTCCAGCTTGGCGGTGATGGGCGCGGTGAGGGCGTTGGTGGCGGCGTCGTAGCCGAAGTAGGTGCCCCGGTTGGCGAAGGAATTCTGGTAGTTGGCAAACACCGACAGCTGCGCGGGCACCAGCTGGTACACGGCCCCGAACTTGGGCGAGGCCGCCGTTTGGTTGAAGCCGGCGTTGGCCCCGTCGGCGCCCTTGTTGGCGAAGCGGTCGATGCGCACGGCGGCCAGCACGCTCAGGCGGTTGGTCAGGTTCAGCACGTCCGAGAGGAAGGCGCTGTAAGTATTGGTTTCGTTGAAAACCGGGTACGTGTAGCTGGGGGCCTGCGTGTTGTAGAGCCGGGTCATGTTGGCCCCGTTGAAGGCGCCATAACCGTAGGTAGGCGAGCTGATAGGCACGGTGGCGTAGGTGCTGCCGAACAGGAACTGGTCGTTGCGCACGTGCAGGAAATCGAAGCCCAGCACCACGCGGTTGCGCATATTGCCCAGCTGGAAGTCGCCGTTGAAGAGCTGCTGCACCTGCACCAGGCGGGCGCGGCTGTCGCGGCTCGACTGGTCGGACTGCTGGAGCGAATCCTGGCCGATGCCCTTGCCGTTGCCCACAATGCCGAAGTAGGGCCCGAAGCCGTTGGAGTAGCTGCTGCTCGACGCGAAGTTGGTGGACGAGCGCAGGGTGGGCGAAATTTGGTAGTTCACCTGCCCAAACAGGTTGGTGGCCCGGCTGGCGGTCCACAGCCCCGCGCCGCTGTAGGTTTTGCGGTAGTCGATGGGGGCCTGGTCGGCCCGGTCGAAGCCCAGCAGGCTGATAGCAGAGTTGGGGAAGAAAAAGGTGCGCCCCGTGGCCGTGTTCCGCTGAAACTCGCCGTCGAGCGTGATGGTCAGCCGGTCGGTGGGCCGGAAGGTGAGGGTGGGGGCCAGCGCGTAAGTGCGGCTGAAGCCCACGTCCTGGAAACTGTTTTCGTAGTTCCAGGCCCCGTTCACCCGGAACAGGATGGTTTTGGCGGGGTTCAACGGCGTGTTCAGGTCGAGGGCTACGCGGTTGAAGTTATAGCTGCCAGCCGAGTAGCTCACCTCGCCCCCGAACTTGTCGTAGGCCTTTTTGGTGACGCGGTTCAGCAGGCCGCCGTAGGAGGTGAGGGCGCTGCCGAAGAGCGTGCCCGAGGGCCCCTTGATGACTTCCAGCTTTTCGAGGTTGGCCGCGTCGATGGTGGTGGCCACGTTGCCCACCAGGCCGTTGCGCAACTGGCTCTGCGTCACGAAGCCGCGCATGGTGTAGTAGCTGCCACCGTCGCCGGCGCGGCCCGTCGATTCCCACAGGCGCTGGATGCCGGGCACGTTGCGGGTGGCGTCGTCGGCGGTGAAGACCAGCTGCTCGGTCAGGAGTTCCTTGGTCACGGTGCTGTACACCTGCGGGTTCTCCACGTTTTTGAGCGGCATCTTGGCCACATCGTCGCTGTTGGTGCGGCTGAACTTGTTGGTGCGCCCGCTGCTCACCACCACTTCCTGGAGCTGCTGGGCGTTTTCGGCCAGCGCAAAATCGACGGAAACCGATGGCTGCCCGGGGCCCAACGTCACGGTTTTTTCCTCGGCCTTCAGGCCCACGGCCGAGATGACCAGCGTGTAGGAACCGGGCCGCAGGCGGTCGAGCACGTACTCGCCCTGAGCGTTGGTAATGGCCCCTTGGCCGCGGCCCTTCAGGCCCACCGTCACGGCCTGGGCAGGCTGGCCGTCGGCAGTGGTGACGCGGCCCCGGATGGCGGCCGCCTGCTGCGCCTGAGCGGTGAAGGCGGACCCGGCAAATGCGGTGGCCAAGCCCAGGAGTCGAAGATTTTGCAAAACTCAGCTATTTAGAATTAATCCAGATTTCCTGCAAAGAAACAGAATGAATTCCTTATTTAGAATTAATCCAGCGAAAAAAATTCTGGGGCCTGCTCCCAAAGCAGCGCCGGGGCCCCAGAAACCGCCGCCAGTCAATACCTTGGGGGCCCGGCGCCTCTTCCCTTCCGGACCCCTTCTTAGAAGCCATTTGAGTTGGCTCAAACGCCCGTCCTTTACCAACCGCATCCTCTTGACCCGCAAGCCACTCCATGCCGAACGACCTCACCGTAACCCTGGTCCAAGCCGACCTACACTGGCACGACCCAGCCACCAACCGCGCCCAGTTCGATGAGCTGCTGGGGGCCCTGCCCGCGCCCACCGACTTGGTGGTGCTGCCCGAGATGTTCACCACCGGCTTCAGCATGGACGCCGCCGGCCAGGCCGAAACCATGCAGGGCCCCACCGTGGCCTGGCTGCGCGCCACCGCCGCCCGCCTGGGCGCGGTGGTGACGGGCAGCGTCATCATCCGCGATGGCGACGCCTTCCACAACCGCCTGCTGTGGGCGCGGCCCGACGGCACCCTGGCCCACTACGACAAGCGCCACCTGTTCACCTTCGCCGGCGAGCACCGCACCTACACCGCCGGCCAGGGGGCCCCGCTGGTGGAGGCATGGCGCGGCTGGCGCATCTGCCCGCTCATTTGCTACGACCTGCGCTTCCCCGTGTGGAGCCGCAACCCCGCCGCCGCGCCCTACGACCTGCTACTGTACGTGGCCAACTGGCCCGCCGTGCGCCGGGGCCCCTGGCAGGTGCTGCTGCAAGCCCGCGCCCTCGAAAACCTGGCCTACGTGGCCGGCGTGAACCGCATCGGCACCGACGGCCTCGGCCACGCCTACGCCGGCGATTCAGCCCTGCTGGACATGCGCGGCGAGTACGTAGCCGAAGCCGCTGGGGCCCCCAGTTGCCTCACCCGCACGCTGAGTTGGGAGGGCTTGCAGGAGTTCCGGGCGAAGTTCCCGGCCTTGCAGGACGGGGATGAGTTCACGCTGGCGGGAGTGTAACGTGTGCTGGGTAAGCGCACTACATTTAGGTGCCGTGAACGTCCCGCTTGGGGTGTGCATGGTAATTCACACCACCGTTTGCGTTAACAATCGACGGATCTACCTCGGCTTGCTGATGTAGCGAATTTTCATAGTTTCCGACTCGTAGTACAGCGCATCTGCGTCACCAAAGACGAGCATCGTCCCCATTTGATGCCCGACCGTCTCGCGCATAGCTTCGCTGATATCTAGTACCCGGGCATCAATTTGGGAATTTTCGCTGATGACGTAACACGTGCGAGTGGCAATACCTTGTTGGGCTAGCGCCTGTCGAACTACTTCTTCCTCGATGCCACTTACCAGCTCGAAGACGCTGGCTTCCAAGTCGCGGAAATGAGCCAAGTTTGCAATAAACTTTTTTCGATTATTAGACGAATTCACGAACTGGATATAACGATCCTGTTTACTCTTGACGATAAACCGTTGGATAACCTTGCTTTCTAAGTCCGGATTTGTGGCCATGAGCAGACTTACGTTTGGCAACCTCTAGATGCTCTTTTGGCTGAACAATCCAGCTCGCTACTTAACTGGTGCGAACCGCCATCGAAGTTAGTTGAAAACGGTCCATAAAACTTGCTATCCACGCAACGTGCAACAAATCTTGCGTTCGTATCGAGAATCCTGCACCTTGAACAGCATTGACCCACGCTTGCATCTCCATTTGACCCTTAGTGTAAGTCCGGCAATTTGAGTCCACCGCTTCCCCTTACTGCACGGCCAGGCGCTGCGTGGCGGCGGTGCCGTCGGCGGCTTCGGCGCGGACCAGGTAGAGGCCGGGGGCCAGGCCGCCAAGGGTTAGGTCGTGCTGGCGGGCCAGGGCGTCGGGGGCCCTAACTACGCGGCCGGTGGCGTCGAGCACCGAGACGCGGGTGGGCTGGGCAGTTTCGGCGGTGGCTTGGGTGCGGGCGGGGTTGGGGTACAGGGCCAGGCCCAAGGCCGCAGCCGCCGCGGGGCGGGTGGGCGTGGGCGTGCCGCGGCGCACGGCGTAGCTGCTGAGGCCGCCGGTTTCGGTGCCGATGAACAGCTCGGGCACGCCGTCGGCGTTCACGTCGGCCGCGGCCAGGCCGTAGCGCACCAGCGCGCTTTGGCCCAGGCGGTTGCCTTCGTACTGGCTCAGCAGGGCGTTCCAAAACAGGTTGGTACGGGGCGCGGCGGGGCCGGCCAGCAGCGCGCGGTAGTTGCTGAAGAAGCGGACGGCACCGGTGTTGTCGGCCGTCACGAGGTCGGACCGGCCGTCGCCGTCGAAATCGGCCACGGTGGGGCTGAGGTGATAAGGCCGGGCCCCTGCCGCGTCGCGGATTTGGCCGAGGTCGTTATTTACCAGTACAAAGGCGTTTTCGAGCGCCACGCCGGGGCCCTGATTGCGGAAGTAGCGCAGCGACTGGCCGGGCTCGGTATAATCATCAGTGCCGATGAGCAAGTCCACGTAGCCGTCGCCGTCCACGTCGGTGAAGCATGGCATGTCGCCCATAAACGACGGGAGCACGCCGCTGCCCGCCGCACCCTGGGGCTTGAAGTAGTTGGCCGTGGCGGGGTCGAATACCGCCGGGCGGCCTGCGGCGGCCGTGTTCAGGATGTAGTAAATGCGGTTGACGCCCTGGTAGTTGGCGGCGTAGGCCAGGTCCAGGGCCCCGTCGCGGTTCAGGTCCACCAGTGCGGGCTTGAGGGCGAGGAACGGGGCGGCCGCACTGCCCTTGGCGGCCAGGCCCAGGTAGTCGCGCGAGACGAGGCTGAACACGGGTTTGGCGGCCGTGCCCACGTTGCGGTAGTACGTCAGGCTGGCGCGGTACTGGCCATCCACGCGGTCGGCGTTGCTGCCGATGAGCAGGTCCAGCAGGCCGTCGCCGTCGAGGTCGCCGAAGGTGGGGACCGCCGCCTCGCTCACGTCCACCGCGTCGTTGGTGAGGAAGCCGCGGGGCTGGTAGCCGAACGCCGGGGCCCCGGTGGCGGCCGCGTTGCGGTAGAGGCGCACGTTGTCGCGCTGGCTCACGTTATCCTGGCTGTTATCCAGCGTATTGGAGGCCACCACCAGGTCGTTGATGCCGTCAAAATCGGTGTCAATCAAGTAGCCCGCCGGGAACACCGGCAGGCGCACGGGGTTGGCCGCCGACGGGAAATCGGTGCGGATGCTGCTGGCCGTGAGCTTGGCCAGCTGGTTGGTGCCCTGGTTGAGCAGCGCCACCAGCTCGGGGCAGTTGTCGCGGCCGTCGAGCACGTCGTACACGCCGTCGCCATTCACGTCGAGTACCAGCAGGTTGTGGCCGCCGGTGTGGGCGGGTTTGGCCGCCGCCAAGCCGCCCCGGCAGGCCAGGCCCGGCAGCTGGTAAGCAGCGCAGCCGCTGCACGCTTGCAGCTGGGCCCAGTAGTTAGTGTCGATTTTATAGGTCAGGCCCGCCCCGCAGGCGTCGGGGCTGGTGTTCAGGTACAGCTCGATAATGGTGGCGCTCACGAAGTCGTAGCTGAGAATGTCGAGCTTGCCGTCGCCGTTCACGTCGGCAATGGACGGCATGTTGTAGCCGCCAATGGTGAGGTTGCTGGTGCCCACACCGGCCCCCGAAAAGCGCAGTTGGCTGGTGGTGAGCTGAAAGCTGGGCCGCCCGCCGGCCCCGGCCATGTTGCGGTGCACCCGGATGTCACCCCCGTTCACGTAGCTGAACAGGTCGGGGCGGCCGTCGCAGTCGTAGTCGCGCAGCAGGGCCCAGCCCGCCAGGTCCGGCGGAAACAGGGCCTCGTAGTCGGGCGCGTACTGCCAGCCGCGGCGGCCGCCCGGCTGCGCCGCGTTCAGGAACGTGTAGCAGCGGTTGGTTTGGCGGTCGAAGGCGAAGAGGTCGTTGCGGCCGTCGCCGTCCAGGTCGATGCTGCTGAACTGGGGCGTGTTGAAGCCGCCGGCCCAGGCCTGCCGCAGCGTATCGGCGCCCTCCACCACGGCCCCCGCCGCCCGGTACTCAAACCCGCCAAAGGTGGCGGTTTGGGCCCGGGCCACCGGGGCCCCCAGCAGCAGCATCAACAACAGAAAGGCATAGCGGCGCAGCACAAGCAAACGATTAAGAACCTGATGGAAACGGGGCCCGCCCCCAGCGGCCAGGGGCCCAACGTACAGTTGCGCTTACGTAAGAAGCGGGCAGTGCACAAAGTTCGCGGCTTAATTTGCCCCGGCGTTGCGGCCGGGTTTGGCCGCCGCCGCTTGCCCCATGCCCGCCTTCGACCTTCCCGCCCTCTACGCGCACTACCTGGCCGCCCACGGCCAGGTCAGCACCGATTCGCGCCAGCCCCAGCCGGGCACCCTGTTTTTTGCCCTGAACGGCCCCAGCTTCCGCGGCGCCGACTTCGCGCCCCAGGCCGTGGCCAAGGGGGCCCAACTGGCCGTGGTGGACGACGCCGCGCTGGCCGCCCAGGACGCCGCCCACTACTTTTTCGCCCCCGACCCGCTGGGGGCCCTGCAAGCCCTGGCCGCGCACCACCGCCAGCAGTTCGGGGGGCCCGTGCTGGCCATATCGGGCTCGAATGGCAAAACCACGACCAAGGAGCTGCTCACCGCCGTGCTGGCCAAGCGGTTCCGGGTGCTGGCCACGCTCGGCAACTTCAACAACCACATCGGCGTGCCCCTCACCCTACTGCGCCTGCGGCTAGACGAGCACGACTTTGCCGTGGTGGAGATGGGCGCCAACCACCGGGGCGAAATCGCGGCCTACTGCCAGTGGGCGCGCCCCACCCACGGCCTGCTCACCAACATCGGCAAGGCCCACCTCGAAGGCTTCGGCGGGGCCGAGGGCGTGGCCCTGGGCAAAGGCGAGCTGTTTGATTTCCTGCGCGATACCGGCGGCCTGGCCTTCGTGAACACGCTCGACGCGCAGGTGGTGGCCCGCGCCGCCGCCGTGCCCCAGCGCCGCACCTACCCGGGGCCCGCCGACGACTTCCCCGCCACTCTGCTCGCCGCCGACCCCGCCCTGGCCCTGCGCCTGGGGCCCCAGGGGCCCGACGTGGCGGTGCAGCTCACCGGCGACTACAACTTTCCCAACCTGGCCGCCGCTGCCGCCGTGGGCCAGTTTTTCGGCGTACCGCCCGAGGCCGTGGCCGCCGCCCTGGCCGCCTACAACCCCCAGAACAACCGCTCGCAGCTGCTGCGCACCGCCCGCGGCAACGAGCTGGTGCTCGACGCCTACAACGCCAATCCCAGCAGCATGGCCGCCGCGTTGCGCAGCTTCGCCCAACGCCCCGCCGCGGCCGGCCAGCGCAAGCTGGTCATCCTCGGCGACATGTTCGAGCTGGGCTCCGAGGCCGCCGCCGAGCACCGCGCTTTGGGCGAGCTGCTGGCTGGCCTGGCGCTGACCGAAATCGTGCTGGTGGGGCCCCTGCTGGCCGCCGCCCGGCCGGCCCTGGGCCCCGAGGCCCGCCACTTCGCCACCAAGGCCGACGCCGCCGCCTGGCTGGCCGCCGCGCCCCTCAGCGGCCGGCAAGTGCTGGTGAAGGGCAGCCGCGGCATGGCCCTCGAAACCCTGGTGGAGCTGCTGTAGCTGCGGGCAGCGTTTCCAGGACCGCGCCGCTGGGCCGGGAGAAATGGTATTTTTTTGGTTTTTAATGCCGATTTTGCGGGCAGTGGGCGGCTTGGGGCCCATATTGCCGGCCCGCGTGCCGGGGCCACTCCTCCCCCCTTCTGCATGAAGCACCCTTCTTTACTCCTGGCTGCCCTGCTGGCCACCAGTGGCCTGGCCACGGCGCAACGCGCTAACAAGAATGCCTCCGCGGGGGCCCCCGCGGCCAGCGCCCGCCCCGCTGGCCAGCCCGCTGCCACGCTCGATGCAGTGACCAAGGGCCTGAAAAAAACCGAGGGCTACTTCCCGTATTACTACGACGATAAAACCGGCAAAGTGTACCTGGAGCTGGAGCACTTCGACCAGGAGTTTCTCTACTTCAGCTCCCTCACCGACGGGGTGGGCCAGGGGGGGCCCGAGCGGGGCACGGCCGCGGCGGCGGTGGCCAAGTTCGTGCGCACCGGGGGCAAGGTGTTTTTGCTGGAGCCCAACCTTAGCTTCCGAGCCTCGGCGCCGGGGCCCGACCAGCAGCGGGCCGTGGAAAGCGCCTTCGCCAAGTCCATCATCTGGGGCTTCGCGCCGGTGGCCATCGAGGGCAGTAAGGTGCTAGTGGATTTGACGCCCTTTTTGGTGCGCGACAGCCAGAAGCTGGCCGACCAGCTGGGCCGCCGCAACTTCGCCGGGCTGCGGGCGGGCGCCGGTGCGGCCGGGGCCCCCACGCCGTTTCACCTCGACGAAACCCGCTCGGCGGTGTACCCCGATAATACCCGCAACTTCCCCCGGAACACCGAGTTCGAGGCCATCATCACCTTCGTGGGGGGGGCCAGCGGGACGGGCGGCGGCTTCGGCGACGGGGGCCCCGGCCTCGCCCCCGACCCCAACGCCGTGACCGTGCGGATGCACCAGTCGTTTGTGGCCCTACCCGAGGCCGGCTACCAGCCCCGGCGGTTCGACCCGCGCTCGGGCCTCAACCAGTTTGCGTACCAGGATTTTTCGGCCCCCATGAGCGAGCCGCTGGTGCGGCGCTACTCCCGGCGGCACCGCCTGGCCAAGCAAGACCCCACCGCCGCCCTCAGCGACCCGGTGACGCCCATCACCTACTACATCGACCGGGGGGCCCCGCCCGACATCAAGCGCGCCCTCATCGAGGGCGGCAGCTGGTGGAACCAGGCGTTTGAGGCCGCTGGCTACCGCAACGCCTTCATCGTGAAGGAGCTGCCCGAAGGCGCCGACCCGATGGACATCCGCTACAACGTGGTGAACTGGGTGGACCGCGCCGGCAACCCGCGCGCGTTTTCCTACGGCTCGTCGTACATCGACCCGCGCACCGGCGAAATCATCAAGGGCGTGGTCACGCTCGGCTCCGACCGCCACCGCCAGGACTACCTGCTGGCCGAGGGCCTGCTCCAGCCCTACAAGCCCGGCCAGCCGGTGCCCACCGCCATGGCCGAAATGGCCCTGGCCCGCGTGCGCCAGCTTTCGGCCCACGAAATTGGCCACACGCTGGGCCTCTACCACAACTTCACCTCCAGCACCAAGGAGCGGGGCTCGGTGATGGACTACCCGTTTCCGCGCTTCTCGCTGCGGCCCGACGGCACCGTGGACGTGTCGCAGGCCTACGCCACGGGCATCGGCAGCTGGGACAAGCGCGCCATTCTCTGGGGCTACCAGGACTTCCCGAAGGGTACCGACGAGGCGGCCGGGCTGGAAAAAATCCTGAAGGAAACGCTGGCCCAGGGCCACATTTTCATCCCCGACATCGGCGGCTATGTGCACCCCACCGCCAACCAGTGGGACGACGGCACCAACGCCGTAACCCAGCTGAACACGCTGATGACCGTGCGCCGCCACGTGCTCGACGGCTTCTCCACCAACGCCATTCCGGCCGGGGCCCCCATGGCCACGCTGGAGGAAGTGCTGGTACCCATGTACTTGCTGCACCGCTACCAGGTGGAGGCCGCGGCTAAGTCGCTGGGCGGCCTCTACTTCACCCACGCCGTGAAGGGCGACGGCCAGGTGATTACGCGGATGGTGGCGCCGGCTGAACAGTGGCGGGCCTTCGACGCGCTGATGGCCACCGTGACGCCCGCCGCCCTGGCCCTACCCGAGGCCCTGATTAAGCAGATTCCGCCCCGGCCCTCGGGCTTCCCGGGCAGCCTGGAAACCTTCAGCGGCCACACCGGGCCCACCTTCGACCCCATCGCCGCCGCCGAAACGGCCGCGGGCCTCACCATCGCCTCGGTGCTGAACCCCGAGCGGGCCGCCCGCCTCGTGGAGTACCACGCCCGCGACGCCCGGCAGCCCGGCTTTATGCCCGTGGTGGATAAAATGCTGGCCCAAACCTGGAAAGCGCCCCTGCCCGCCGGCTACCAAGGCGAGCTACAAGTGCTGGTCAATAACCTCACCCTGAAATCGTTGCTGCAACTCGCCGCCGCCCCCGACGCCGCCGAGAGCGTGCGCGGCGAGAGCCTGCTCGAAATTACCAACCTCAAGCAGTGGATGAGCGCCCACCTGGCCGCCGCCCCGCCCCGCCACAAAGCCAGCCTGCTCTTCGGCCTGGCCCAAATCCGCCGGTTTGAGGATGACCCCAACAAGTTCGTGCCCAACCCCAGCGTGGACACGCCCCCCGGGGCCCCCATCGGCATGCCCAGCCTGGATTTCCTGGGCGACGACGTGGCGTATTGATAATTAGGGCCCCGGCTAATATTGAATGTCATGCAGCGCGCAGCGAAGTCCCTTTATAAAACCCGCTTTAGAACCCTCAGACAAAAGCCCCTGGGGGCCCTAAAACGGGCTGTCCAAATCGGCCAGTGCAGGCAGAATAGCATCTTTGGGGGAAATCGTGGGGTTTTCCACGTTCCAGTCGATGCCCAGCGCCGGGTCATTCCAGAACAGGCCGCCTTCGGCGGGCGGCGCGTAATAATCGGAGCACTTGTAGAGGAACAGCGTGTCTTCCTCCAGGGCCACGAAGCCGTGGGCGAAGCCAACGGGCACGTAAAAAATGTTGCCCAGCGCGGCGCTCAGCTCCACGGCCACGTGCTGGCCGTAGGTGGGCGAACCGCGGCGGATGTCCACCACCACATCCAGGGCGCGGCCCTGGGCTACGCGCACCAGCTTGGCCTGCGCGTGCGGCGGCCGCTGGAAATGCAGGCCCCGCAACACGCCCGGCTGCGACTTGCTCTGGTTGTCCTGCACCCAGTCGAGGCCCGCGGGCAGGCCGGCCTCCTGCATCAGGCGGGCGCTGAAGGTTTCGTAAAACACCCCACGCGGGTCGCCAAACAAGCGGGGAGTGAACTCGATGGGGCCGGCAATGGCGTATTTTTTGACTTGCATAGGGCAGCAAAACTATAGAATAGCACTTAGAAGACAGATTATTTTTTGGGCCCTGGCACGGCGGCCACGGCCGCCAGGTACTGGTCCAGCACCAGCTTTTCGTCGAACCGGGTTTCGGCCAGGGCGCGGCTGGCATGGCCCATCTGCTGCAATGCTGGGGCCCCCAGGTGCAGCACTTGCAGCATTTTGGCGGCCAGGTCGGGGCCCGAGCGTACCTGGCAGAGGTAGCCGTTTTGGCCGTCCTGCACGGTGTCGCGGCAGCCGGGCACATCGGTGGTTACCAAGGGTTTGCCGCAGGCCGCCGCTTCGAGCAGGGTTTTGGGCGTGCCTTCGCGGTAGCTGGGCAGCACCACGCAGTCGGCGCGGTGCAGGTAGCCGGCCACGTCGTCGGAGCGGCCCAGGTACTCGATGTCGCCGGCTTCGAGCCAGCTCTCAAACACGGCCCGGGCCACGCCCACGCCGCCGGCCTCATCCAGGGCCCCCAGCAGCTGCACCCGCGTGCCGGGCGCGGCCTGCCGCACGATTTTGGCCGCCTCAAAATATTCCTGGATGCCCTTTTCGTAGAGCACCCGCGCCACCATCAAAAACACGAACGGCTCGTTGCGCATGAACGCGGCAGCCGGCCGGAACCGGGCCGTGTCGACGCCCGAACCGGGCAGCAGGCCGGCAATTTCGGCCCGCACCAGGCCGTGCGCAATGAAAAGCTCGCGGTCGTCGGCGTTCTGGAAAAATACCCGGCGCGGAAACCGGAACGCCACCCGGTACAGGCCCAGCGCCACGCGGCTCACCACGTTGCGGATGAGGAACACCGTGCCCAACCCACTGACGTTATTGATGCTGGGCACGCCCGCCAGCCGCGCCGCCAGCGTGCCGTAGATGTTGGGCTTGATGGTGTAGTGCAGCACCACGTCGGGTTTTTCTCGCTTATAAATCTTGTAAAAGCGGCGCGTGAGCTGGGCGTCTTTGGCGGGGTTAGTGCCCTTGTTTTCCATCAAAATCGGCACGAAGCGGCAGCCCAGCTCGGTTTCGAGGCGCGCGGAGTAGTCGTCGGGCGGGGCAATGGCCAGCACCTCGTGGCCGGCGGCTTGCAGGGCCCGGACGAGGCCGGCGCGGAAATTCCAGATGTTCCAGCTGGTGTTGAGGACGATGGCGACGCGCATTCGGGACAATCAGTGAAGGAGCGAAGGAGCGAAGGAGCGAGGGAGTGAATGAGTTAGGAGACTCCCACTTCACTCATTCACTCCTTCGCTCATTCACTAATGAGGCAAAGATCGGCAGAAGCATGCCGCCGCGCCGACCTTTGTGGCCGTAATCTTTGTTATGGCCGTATGATGTTTCGTTTGCTACTACCCGTTTTGTTGGGGGCCCCGGCCGTGCTGCGGGCCGCGCCACCCGTGCCGCCGGGCCAGGCCTTGTTCCAGCAGAACTGCGCCCGCTGCCACGGCGCCAACGGCAAGCTGGGCCTGAACGGGGCCCACGACCTGACCAAAAGCAACCTCAATGCCTTCGGGCGCACCTACCTGGTCACTAACGGCCTGGGCAAGATGCCAGCCTTCAAAACTAAGCTCAGCGCCGCCCAGGTTGCCCAGGTGGTGGCGTATTCGCAGACGCTGAAGTAGGGCCCCGGGGCTCCGGTTCGGCCATTGCGCGGCGGCGGCCGTAGATTCATTTTTCGTGGCGGCCCCGCCGGGGCCCCCGCCGTACCGGGCCCCCTGTGGGCCGCGCCCAACGCCTTTCCAATATGGCCAATAAACCGAACTCGAACAGCCGCAATACCGGCAGCACCCGCAACTTCAACACCGACACCACCCAGGCCCACACCTCGGCCGGCACGGGCAAAAGCCGCGTGCATGCCACGGCCGCCGAGCACGAAACCGCTGTGATGGTGAGCGTGCCCCCGCGCCGCCAAACCGAGGCCCAGACCACCGAGTACATGGACGAGCTGGCCTTCCTGATCGAAACCGCCGGGGCCACCGCCACCCAGCGCTTCGTGCAGCGCCTCGAAAAGCCCGACATCCGCAGCTACGTAGGCGAGGGCAAGCTGGCCGAAATCAAGGCCTACGTGAAGCACAACAGCACCAGCATGGTGGTATTCGACGACGACCTCTCGCCTTCGCAGCTGCGCAACCTGGAGGCCGAGCTGAAGGTGAAAATCGTGGATAGATCGCTGCTGATTCTGGACATTTTTGCCCTGCGGGCGAAGTCGGCCACGGCCCGAACACAGGTCGAACTCGCTCAGTACCAGTACCTACTGCCCCGCCTCACCGGCCTCTGGACGCACTTGGACAAGCAGCGCGGCGGCGTGGGCATGAAGGGCCCCGGCGAGACGGAAATCGAAACCGACCGCCGCATCGTGCGCGACCGGATTGCCTTCCTCAAGGAGAAGCTCGAAACCCTGGACAAGCAGGCCACCACCCGGCGCAAAGACCGCCAGGGCCTCATTCGCGTGTCGCTGGTAGGCTACACCAACGTGGGCAAAAGCACGCTGATGAACGCGCTGGGCAAGGCCGAGGTGTTCGCCGAAAACAAGCTCTTCGCCACCGTCGACGCTACCACTCGCAAGGTCGTGCTCAACCAAACGCCGTTCCTGCTCTCCGACACCGTGGGCTTCATCCGCAAGCTGCCCACCAAGCTCATTGAGAGCTTTAAAAGCACCCTGGACGAGATTCGGGAGGCCGACCTGCTGCTGCACGTAGTGGATATTTCGCACCCCAACTTCGAGGAGCAAATCCAGGTGGTGAACGATACGCTGCTGGAAATTGGGGCCGCCGACAAGCCGATACTGCTGGTGTTTAACAAGATAGACCAGTACCGGCCCGACGAAATTCTGGCCGACGACTTCGCCGCCGAGGCTGCCGAAGCCGAGCGCGAAACCGCCGCCCGCCCGCCCCTGGCCCAGCTCCAGGCCACCTACATGGCCAAGCTGCACGACCCGGTAGTGTTCGTTTCGGCCCAAACCAAGGAAAACCTCGACGAGCTGCGCCAGCTGCTGGGCCAGCGCGTGGCGGCCCTGCACCAGCAGCGCTACCCGCACCTGGCGGCGGGCGAATACGGGGAATACGAGGCGGAGTAGGCCGGGGCCCCCAGGCGCCACCCTAATTACCGGCCCGGCGTTTAGCCACTAAAAAAGCCCTGGGCGGCGACCGTGCAAATGGTCGCCGCCCAGGGCTTTTTTAGTGGCTATTTGAATCAATAGGGGGCCTCTCAGAAAACGAAAAAAATAGCACGTTAAAGCATCGGCACGGAAGCTTGGGGCAAACTCAATCAGTCAACTTGGTTGGCGTGGCCGCTTGCTGCTCAAACGGTCGCCGGGCCAGGGGCGAACCGGCGCGCCGAAACCTAATCCCATTTTTTCGTCGCCTGCATCTCGCGGATAAAGAAAAGGCCATCGTACACCAAATTCCACGCAATAGGAGGAATGGGTGCCGGAGGCATGGAATGACCAGGACTTTTCATCAAGAAGGGAGTCGTTGGGTAGTTAAATTGCTTATTGTACGGGGTAAAATCAAGGAAGCCATAAGCCATGCTCGCCGGTATCCAGGTTTCCAGGCCATTCTTGTCGGGCACCTGCACCGGGTATGGAGCCGTGCCCAGCCGGCCGGCGGTGCCCTGGTAAGACGCAAAGCCCAGCACGTACGTTTGCCTGGCCCACTGCGGGTCTTGCACGAAATTCGAGCCCATTTTATGACGTATTACCAAGTCAAAGGCCCAGCCTTTGCCTGGTTGCTGGTCAGCATACCTCATAATATGGGCATTGGCGGCCCAGACAACGACTTTAGCGTCCTTGTACTGCGTAGTCACCAAGAACTTCAGGTTGTCGGCCATCGCCTTATCCCGGGCCAACAGCGGGTAACTCCTCACGATGTAAGATTGCAGGCTAGCTACCACGCACGGCCAACCAGAGGCGTCGTGGGCGGCGAGTTGAGCTTGGCTAACCAGTTGCAGGCCCTTTTCCAGGGCCTTGCGCATACCGGAGCGAAATGTTCCGGGCGTACGCGGCTCGGCAATCAGACCTTGCACCGCCTCTAGAAACTGTTGGTAGTCGCTCGGGGAGGGAAACTTGTTGGCGATACCCTGGCTAACCAAATAGCTGTCTAAATCTTTTCTTAGATGTAAGTAGCTATACATAAGATAAAGCTGCGAATCGAAGCCACTAACGTTGAGCGGGTTTGCGGTTTGAAAGCTTTGCGGGATGTACTGCTCAAACAGGTAGCGACAATCCGCACTACCCGTCCAGATAGGAAAAATATTCCGTTGCAAAAAGTGCCGGATGGAATCCGGTTGCTTGGCCAGCTTGTCCCAGCCCGTAGTCAAGCCGTAGAAGTCACTCTCAAAGGCCAGCACGGTAAAGCCTTTGCGCTCGTGCAGGTACTTTATCAGGCGCGTTTTGGCCTGAAACGTCGGGCCGTCACCGTGGTCCTGCTCGCCCAGCATGACGACCCGGGCCTCGCCGATTGCCTGGCCAACGGCCGCTAAATCCCCGTAGTCGTCCGACGTGACATCCAGCGTGGCGACCGGCACCGTATTCGTCGCTACGTAGGACCGGATGTCTTGCCCGAAAGCAGTTGCGCAAAGGAGTAAGCCGACAGCAGTACTAAGAAATTTCATCGGTAAGCGTGGTGGGTAACAGCGAAGTGGAGAAAGGGCGCTTAGCCCGTTCCTGGCGCGCGTTTAGCGCAGCGCAACTCGTGCCAGGAACGGCCACTACGTAACATCAGTTAATAAAACGGTTATGCTTCGACTGCGCTCAGCATGACCGCCAAAAAGGGATTTAATCAAATCCCACAGCTTCTTAACGTGCTGTATTTTCCGTTTCCTGAGAGGACCCCAATAAAGACGGTCATGCTCATCTGGCGTCCTTTTTTCTACTATCAGGAACAAGCCTGACGAACCGCTTACCGCGGCCGGCTTTTCAGCCGCACGGCCCGGAATTCGGAGCTGGGCTTCCACTGCGGGAAGGTGGTTTCCGAGGCCAGCTTCTGGCCGATGCGGAACAGCAAGCGGGCGTCCTGGGCGGCGCCGCGCAGGTCCCAGGCGGGATTGTACTGGTCGGAGGGCTGGTGGTAATTGTTGGCCTCGAAGTCTTCGCGCTCCTTTTCGGCGAAGGCTTTGCCGTGCAGGCGGCTCTCAAACGAGCCGCTGGCGTAGAGCGCCGGGATGCCCACCTTGGCGAAGCTGAAATGGTCGGAGCGGTAGAAGCTGCCGGTTTCGGGGTGCTGGTACGGGATGACGTAGCGGTTTTGCTCCTTGGCGGCGGCGCGGGCGTAGTCGTCCAGGTCCGACTGCCCGTAGCCGGTGATGGTGAGGTCGCGCATGGGCCCGAAGGCCAGCAGCTCGTCCATGTTGATGTCGGCCACCGTGTTAGCCACCGGAAACAGCGGGTGCTGGGCGTAATAATCGGAGCCCAGGAGGCCCTGCTCCTCGCCCGTTACGGCCAGAAACACGATGCTGCGCTGCGGCTTTTCCTTGGCTTGCTCGAAGGCGGTGGCAATGGCCAGCAGGCCGGCGCAGCCGCTGGCGTTGTCCAGGGCCCCGTTGTAAATCGAGTCGCCCTTCACGGCCGGGCCGATGCCCAGGTGGTCCCAATGCGCCGAGTAAATGATGTACTCCTTCGGCCGGGTGGTGCCGGGCAGCACGGCCACCACGTTCTTCGAGGTTTTGTAGATGATTTTGTTGTGCAGCGTGGTCGTCAGGCTCAGGCCCAGCGCTTTGCCCTTGAAGCCGCGCGTGTTGGCGGCGGCGTAGAGCGCGTCGTAGTTCTGGCCGGCGGCGGCGAAGATGCGCTTGGCGGCGTCCAACGTCATCCAGCCTTCGAGGGCCACTTTGCTGGCGCCGTGGTCGGGCGTGGTGGGGTGCAGCTTGGCGCCGCCGTTGCTGCTCTGCACCACCGTCCAGGGGTAGGAGGCGGGTTTCGTGTCGTGGATGATGAGCAGGCCGGTGGCGCCGTGGCGGGCCGCCTCCTCGTACTTATAGCCCCAGCGGCCGTAGTACGTCATGGCCTTGCCCTGGAACATAGTAGTGTCGTTGCCCGCGTTGCCGGGGTCATTGATGAGCACCACCACCGTCTTGCCCTTCACGTCGAGGCCCGCGTAATCGTCCCACTTATACTCGGGGGCCGTCACGCCGTAGCCCGCAAATACCAGCGGCGAATCCTTAATCTCCACCGTGGGCTGCTCGTGCTCGGTCAGGAACATGAAATCGGTGCGGTACTTGAGGGCCAGGCTTTTGCCGTTGCCGGTCACGGTGGCTACCGAGTCGGGGCGGCCGGCAATTTCCACCAGCGGTACCGGCTGGAAGTAGGTGCCGTCGGGGCCCCCGGGCTTCAGCCCCAGCTTCTTGAACTCGGCCGCCAGGTAGGCGGTAGCCTTGTCCTCGCCCGCCGTGAACGGCCGCCGGCCCTGGTATTCATCCGAGGCCAGCACCTTGATGTGCCGGGCCAGCAGCGCGGGCGTGATGCCGTCGTTCGGCGTGGGCACGCTGGCCGTATCGGTGGGAGCCGCTTCGGCCGCGGGGGCCCCGGCGGCGGCGGTGTCCGCGGTGGTGGTTTTGCCCTGGCAGCCGGCCAGCAGCAGGCCGGCCACGGCCGGGGCCAGCCAGGCGCGCATCGTGAGTAAGTGCATCATGGAGTGGAAAAAGTGATACTTGGCCCCGGCAGGGGCCCGCCGCGAATGTATGACCCGCCCGGCGGCGGCGGGCAACACCAGCCGTACGTCCCGCGTAAAATGCCCGTCATACCCTTAAATCTTTTTCACTGATGAGCGATAACAACAACACGCCGGGCGGCACGCTGGGCGGCATCGTATCTTCCCTTTTCGGCGGCAACAGCAGCGCCAAGCCGGGCAGCACGCTGGGCGATATGGCATCTTCCATTTTCGGTGGCGACAGAACCGGCGCCGACGTGGCCAAAGGCTTCACCGCACGCCACCGGCTGCTGAGCGGCGTGCTGCTGGCCGCCGGCGTTTTCTACCTCTACAAGCGCATCAAAGACAAGGATACCGCATTCTAAGCGGTTAACGGGCCTCCACCCGGATTGCAAACCTGCCGCTTTTGGTTTGATAACCATGGGCGGCAGGCTTTTTTGTGGGGCCCCTGGAGCAGTCATGGACGGCATTATAGAACGGAGTGGCACTCCGTTTCCGTGCGAATGCCAAGCGGAGTGCCACTCCGTTCTACAACACTGAATGCACCAGCCCCGAAACCGACTAAACTCAAATAGCGGACGGACGAAATATTCCGATACCTTGGGCGTTCCGTTTGCCCCTAACCCCTTCGTCCGCATGGCATTTTTCAAAAAGAAGCCCAGCGGGGCCCCCGCCCCGCCCAAGAGTACCGCCCGCGAGTGGGCCGATTCGCTGCTGTTTGCCGTGGTGGTGGCCAGCCTTTTCCGCTGGTCGACGGCCGAGGCCTACGTCATTCCCTCACCCAGCATGGAAGGCACGCTGCTGGTGGGCGAATACCTGGTGGTGAGCAAGTTGCACTACGGCCCCATCACGCCCCAAACGCCGCTGCAAGTACCCCTCACGCACCAGACGGACCCGCTGTTTCACCTCAAAAGCTACTCCGACCTCATCCAGCTGCCCACCTACCGCTTCCCGGGCTTCTCGGAAATTAAGCGCAACGACGTGGTGGTGTTTCACGTGCCGTTTGAGGCGCAGTACCCGGCCGACTTGCGCGACAACTACGTGAAGCGCTGCGTGGCCGTGGCCGGCGACCAGTTTGAGCTGCGCAACGGCCAGCTACTGGTGAACGGCCAGGTGGCCCCCAGCCAGGGCGCGCTGGAGCATAAGTACTTCATCCAGACCACCGAGAACAACGACGATGTGCAGCGCGACTTCCGCGCCCAGCGCGTGACGGACTACCACCTGACGGCCGCCGATCAGCTGATTTACGACAACGAGGGCAAGCCCGCGCTGCAAAACAACGCCCGCTACGGCCCCGGCTACGAGGTGGACTGCACGCCCACGGCGGCGGCGTTTTTCCGGGCCCAGCCCTACGTGCGCGGCGTGGTGGCCGAGGTGGAGCCCGCCGGCCAGCCCGCGCCCTGGGGCCCCGCGCTCTTCCCCGACAACCCCGACTACCCGGCCACCGAAGTAGCGCCCGCCACGCCCGGCCTGCGCCACTGGAACCAGGACAACTACGGGCCCCTGGCGGTACCCAAGAAGGGCCAAACCGTGCAGCTCACGCCCCAAAACGCGGCCGTGTACTACAAGCTCATCCTCCGCTACGAGCACAACGCGGGCATCGCCCTGCGCGCCACCGGCCACGACCTCACCATTTTGCAAAACGGCAAGCCGCTGACCAGCTACACGTTCAAGCAGAACTACTACTTCATGATGGGCGACAACCGCCACAACTCGCTCGACTCGCGCTTCTGGGGCTTCGTGCCCGAAGACCTCGTGGTGGGCAAGGCCGTGCTCGTGTGGCTGTCGGTGGACCCCTACGCCGATTTCCTCCACAAAATCCGCTGGAGCCGTTTGTTCCACAGCGTCAGCTAGGTCTGGGGGCCCATTTTTCCCAAATAAAAAACCCGCCGTGCGCAACCAGGCACGGCGGGTTTTTTGGCTTAACAAGGGCGCGGATTATTGAGCCGGGACCCCGGCTTTAGGGCGCACGGAGGGCGTTCTTTCGGCTTGCACCGGCGTGCCGGACTCGTAGCGGGCAACCAGCTCGCCGGGCACGGGGGCCAGGGTAACAGGGTGCAGGAAATCGCCCAGCAGTGTGCCCGTGCAGTGGCTGTCCACGTTGGGGGCGGCGGTATGGGCGGCCACGTCGTCGAGGTGCACGGTGCGGAAATCCATGCTGAACCGGGTGGCGTTGGTGGTGTTGGGCACGGTGCCGTGCAAGTGGGCCCCCGAAAACAGGATGAGGCCCCCCACCTGGCCCACCAGCCGCAGTTCGTGGACGTGGTCCACGGCGTCGAGCGGGCGCGGGCGCTTGCGCTCGTCCGGGAGGCCCCCGACCTGGAGGCGGCGGCTCTCGGCGTACCAGTCGCGGCAGTCGTAGCCGTCCGATTCGTTGCGCACCGGCTGGTCCCAATAGCTGGGGTAAAACGTGAGGCAATTGTCGGCCTCGATGTCGTACATCGGAATCCACCAGTTCAGCTGGTTCATCGGGGCCGAAAACCACGTGTCGCGGTGCGGGTCGAAGGAGTAGGCGATGCCCGTAGTGAGGTAGCCGTGGCTGGTGGCGGTGCGCATCCGGGGCACGTCGAAGTAGGTTTTGTCCAGGTCGAAGCCCATCTCGCGCAGAATGTTCTGGATGAGCTGCTTCGAGTGCGGGTGGTTGATAAACCTGGGTTTCAGCTGGTTCAGAATCTGGGCGTATTCGCTGGGGGCCAGGTGGTGCTGGGCCAGCGTGGGGTGTATGTGGCCAAACGCCTCCTCGGTGAGGGCGCGGGCAAAGTCGCACAAGGCCTGCACGCTCGGGCGGGGCGAGTACACAAACAGGCTGCCCTCGTAGAGCTTCTGGCGAACCTGGGGCTCGGGCATCGTCGAATCAAAATAGACAATACTCATATCGCGTCGCTGAAAACAACCCGCCTCGCCTCCTTTTTAGGCAAACAACCGGCCGCGTGAAAAAACAGGTAGGTAGCTATAAAATGATGTTCATCGGGAGCTACGCAGCGGCCATGCCGCAAACGTTGCGCAAGTTTTACCCAACTTCAAAGCTTAGAATTTTTCAAGAACACCCTAATTTAAGTGCCGTTCCGCACTTTTCAAAAATAGGTCTGGATTTCCTAAACACCTATTTACCAAAACATTTTGTGCCGCAATTACCCATGCGTTGCCCACCCGTGCGCCCGCACCAATTGCGCCCGACCTTTGCGCCATGCACACCCTTGCCCAACTCCGCGCCGGGCAGCTGGCCGGCGCCACCCGCCTCGACCTGGCGGCGGACCTGACGGAATTCCCGCCCGAGATTTTCGACCTGGCCGACACGCTCGAAGTCCTCAACCTGTCGGGCAACCGGCTCGCGGCCCTGCCCGCCGATTTTGGGCGGCTGCACCGGCTACGGGTGCTGTTTTGCTCCGATAACCTGTTTACCGAAGTACCGGCCGTGCTCGGGCAGTGCCCGCAGCTGAGTATGGTGGGCTTCAAGGCCAACCAGATTCGGACGCTGCCCGCGGGGGCCCTCTCGCCGGCGCTGCGCTGGCTTATTCTGACGGATAACCAGCTCGAGAGCCTACCGCCCGAGCTGGGCCAATGCCAGCAGCTGCAAAAGCTGATGCTGGCCGGCAACCGCCTCACGCACCTGCCCGACGCGCTGGCCGCCTGCACCCGGCTCGAGCTGTTGCGCATCGCCGCCAACCGCTTCGAGGCGCTGCCGGCCTGGCTGCTGGGCCTGCCCCGGCTGGCCTGGCTGGCCTACGCCGGCAACCCGTTTTGCGCCGAGGCCGAGGCCGCCGCGCTAGCCCGACACCCCATTGTGGGCATCGAGTGGCACAGCCTGGGGCTGGAGAAGCAGTTGGGCGAGGGCGCGTCGGGCATCATTTACCGGGCCCGCTGGCACCCGCTGGGGGCCCCGGTGGCCGACGTAGCGGTGAAGCTCTTCAAGGGGGCGGTGACCAGTGACGGCCTGCCTCACAGCGAGATGGCCGCCTGCATCAGCGCCGGGGCCCACCCCCACCTCATCGAGGTGCACGGCCAAATCGTTGACCACCCGGCCGGGGCCCAGGGCCTGGTTATGGCCCTGATTGATCCCGCCTTTGGCAACCTGGCCGGGCCGCCCAGCCTGGCCACCTGCACCCGCGACGTGTACGCGCCCGGCATCGCCTTCGCGCTGGGGACCCTGTTGCACCTGGCCCACGGCGTGGCTTCAGCGGCGGCGCACCTGCACGCGCAGGGCGTGCTGCACGGCGACTTATACGCCCACAACATTTTGAATACCAGCACCGGCGACTGCCTGCTGGGCGACTTTGGGGCGGCCTGCTTTTTTGCCCCCGACAGCCCCACGGCCCTGGCCTTACAGCGCATAGAAGTCCGCGCCTTCGGCTGCCTGCTCGAAGAATTGCTGGACCGCTGCGGGGCCCCGGCCGCGGCCCTGCAACCGCTGTGGAACTTACAGGCCCGCTGCACCCGGCCGGCGGTGGGCGAACGGCCGCTGTTTGCTGAAATCCGGGAAGTGCTGGCCGGGGAAACCTTGGATTAATACCGCCGGCCTAGCTTCGCGCCATGAAAACGCTGTACCTCCTCCGCCACGCCAAGTCGAGCTGGAGCTTCGACGACCTGACCGACCAGGAGCGCCCGCTCAACGACCGGGGCCGCGACGACGCCCCGCGCATGGGCCAGGCCCTGGCCAAGCGCGGCATTAAGCCCGACGTGCTGGTGAGCTCCTCGGCGGTGCGGGCCCTGAGCACGGCCGTGCTGGTAGCCTGCGAGCTGGGTTTCGCGCACGAGAAAATCACCGTCGACCCCGCCATCTACCGGGCCGATGCCGACGCGTTGGTTGCCATCATCCGGGCCCTGCCCGACGCGGCCGAATCGGCGCTGCTAGTAGGCCACAACCCCACCATCACCGACGCCGCCAACGCCCTTTCGCCCAGCCCGTTCAACGAATTTCCCACCGCGGCCGTTGTCTGCCTGCGCTTCAGCACCGACCATTGGGAAGAGGTGGCCCGCGCCAACGCCGAGTTCTACTTCTACGACTATCCGAAGAACGCGAGCTAGCCGCCGGGGCCCCACAGCGCAGTTTTCCAACTGGCGCACAGCCTGTATAGAAGACGTGTAGAACGGAGTGGTACTCCGTTTCCAGGCGAACGTCGAACGGAGTGCCACTCCGTTCTACAGCGCCGGAGATAAATGCCCTAAAGCCCAGCTTATTGGGCAGCGCGGAAGCAAGAATTGCGGATTACCTTGCGGCCGCCGCCGCCTTGGGCAGCGGCTTCTAGGTCAGGCGTTTACTTCAGCGGTGTGCCATGCGGGTTCGGGGGTTCGTTGCAACGAAATGGGCCGGGCGGGCCAGGGCCCTGGCCCTGGCCGGGCTGCTAGCGCTGGCGACGGCTGGGCGCGCCCAGGGCCCCGCGCCCCTGCTGAGCACGGCCGACGGCCTGGCGGACAATACAGTGCAGTGCCTGGCCCAGGACCGGCAGGGGTTTTTGTGGGCCGGCACCCAGGACGGGCTAAGCCGCTACGACGGCCGCGCCTTCCGCACGTTTCGGGCCGATGCGCGGCGGCCGGGGGCTCTGGCCGGTAACTTCGTGCGGGCCCTGGCCCCCGATGTGGCCCGCGGCGGCCTGTGGGTGGGCACCGGCGACGGCGTGTGCTACTACGACCCGCGCACCGAGCGCTTCGGCCGCGTGCCCTCCGATTCGGCGGCCCACTACTTCGTGAACGCCCTGCTCGCCGACCCCGCGGGCGGCGTCTGGATTGGCACCGAAAACGGCCTCTGGCACTACGCCCCCGCCACCGGCCGCCTCCGCCGCTACTGGTACGCCCCGGCTGGGGCCCCGGCCGGTACCGCCCGCCGCAACTCGGTGCGGGCCCTGGCCCGCGACGTGGCCGGCACCCTGTGGGCCGGCACCGGCGAGGGTCAGCTCTGCCGCTTCGATGCCGCCACCGGCACCCTGCGCCCCGAGCCGCGCTATGGCCCAGCCGGCCCCACGCCGCTGAGCGCGCTGGCCGCCGCGCCCGGTGGGGGCCTGTGGGCCGGCACCGAGGGCGGCGGCCTGCGCTACCTGAGGCCCGGCCGCCCCGCCGCCGAGCTGCTGCGGCCCGGCCCCGGCCAGCCAGCCGTGCGCAGCCTGTGGGCCGACGCCCGCGGCGGGGCCTGGGTGGCCACCGCCGCCGGGCTGCGCTACTGGCCGGTGGGGCCCCCACCGGCCGGTGTGGGCCCCGCCGCTGCCCCAGCTACCGCCGCTGCCCCAGCCACCGCCGCTGCCCCGGCTGCCTTGGCGCCCGATTCGCTGCGGCTGGCCGGCGAAGTGCTGGCTTTGGCGCCCGACCGCGCCGGCCAGCTGTGGGCGGGCACCGGCGCGGGCCTGCTCCGGCTCGACGTGCGGCCTTCGCCCTTCGCGCTGCTGCCGACGGGGCCGGTGTGGGCGGTGGCCCCGGCCGCCACGAGCCTGTGGGTGGGCACCGAGCGCCAGGGCCTACTTCGCCTCGACCCGCGCACCGGGGCCGTGGCCGAGCGCCTGCGCCACCACCCAGGGGTCCGCGCCAGCCTGGCCGACGACTTTGTGCGCTGCGTGCTGCCCGACGCCGACGGGGGCCTGTGGGCCGGCACCCAGCGCCAGGGGCTCGACTACCGCGCCCCGGGGGCCCTGGGCTTTCAGCACTTCCGACACACGGCGGGCGAGGCGGACGCGCTGGCCGACGACTTCGTGCGCTGCCTCTACCGCGACCCGCTGGACGGGACCCTGTGGGTGGGCACCGAGGGCGGCCTGAGCCGACTGGCCGACGCGCGCAGCGGGCGCTTCACCACCTATCGCCAGCGGGCCGACGACCCGCGCGGCCTGCCCAACAACTTCGTGCGCTGCGTGCTGCGCGACGGGGCCGGCCGCCTGTGGGTAGGCACGGGCGGCGGCGGCCTGTGCCGGCTCGACGACCCCGCCACGGGCCGCTTCACGGCCTTCAAAGCCAACCCCCGCGACGAGCGCAGCCTACCCGGCAACTTCGTGCGGGCCCTGTGCCTGGATGCCGCCGGCCACCTGTGGGTGGGCACCGAGGACGGCGGCCTGTGCCGGCTCGACGACCCCGCCACCGGGCGCTTCACGTCGTTTGGCGAAGCCCAGGGCCTGCCCAACGACGTGGTGTACGCCCTGCTGCCCGACCCCGCCGCCCGCGCCGTGTGGCTGAGCACCAACCGTGGCCTGGCCCGCCTCGATCTGGCCACCGACCGCCTCACGGCCTTCGACGCCCGCGACGGCCTGCCCCAGCAGGAATACAACGCCGGCGCGGCCTGCCGGGGCCCCGGCGGCGCCCTCTACTTTGGGGGCCCCGCCGGGCTGGTGGGCTTCCGGCCCGCGGCGCTGCGGGTACCGCCCGCGCCACCGGTGCTGCTCACGGGCCTGCGCCGCCTCAACCAGCCCGTGGCCCTGCCCGATACGGCCGTGGGCCAGCGCCGCCTGCTGCGCCTGGGGCCCCGGGACTACGTGTTTACGCTCGGCTTTGCGGCGCTGGATTTGCGGGGCGCAGGCCGCCAGCGGCTTGTTTATCAGCTCGAAGGCTTCGACCCCGACTGGGTGCCCGCCGGCCTGCAGCGCGAAGCCACCTACACCAACCTCGACCCCGGCCCGTACACGTTTCGGGTGCGCGAAGCCGACGCGCCGCCCGGCACCGGGGCCGCCCTGCGGCTGCTGGTGGCCCCGCCCTGGTACGGCACTTGGTGGTTCCGGGCGCTGGCGGCGGGGGCCGTGGGGGTCCTTGCCTGGCTGGCCTACCGCCTGCGCGTGGGCCAGCTGCTGGCCCTGGAGCGGGTGCGCCACCGCATTGCCCGCGACCTGCACGACGACATGGGCTCGACGCTGAGCAGCATTGCCCTGCTCAGTGAAATGGCCCGCCAGCACCAGCTGGGCCAGCGCCCGGCCCAGGCCGCCGGCCTGCTGCACCAAATCCAGGATTCGTCGCGCCAGATGCTCGACGCCCTCGACGACATTGTGTGGACCATCAACCCCGCCCACGACGGCCTGGGCGACGTGACAGCCCGGATGCGGGCCTTCGCCGCCGAGCTGCTGGAGGCCCGCGGCATTGCGCTGGCCTTCGAGGTGGCGCCCGCCGTGGGGGCCCTGCACCTGCCCATGGAGCGCCGACGCGAGTTTTTCCTGCTCTTCAAGGAAGCTGTGAACAACCTGGCCAAATACGCCCACTGCCAGCACGCCCGCGTGGCCCTCACCTGCCCCCCCGGCCACCTGCTGCTGGTAGTAGCCGACGACGGCGTGGGCTTCGCGCCCGCCGCGCCCGCCCAGGGCAGCGGCAACGGCCTGCCCAACATGCGCGCCCGCGCCGCCGCCCTGCACGCCGTGCTCACCCTCACTTCGGCCCCCGGCCAGGGCACCATTGTGCAATTAAGCGTGCCGGTGTAGGGAGACCGGGGAGTTGGGCCGTTCACGCCGCTCTAAAAACCACCCGTTTATGTGGTTGCCGCCTGCCGCCACTAGCCGTACTTTCACTTATTGCTAAGCCCCGCCCCATGTCCCCCACCCGCCTGATTTTGTACGAGGACAATGGGGGGCTGCGGGCCAGCCTGGGCCAGTTTCTGGCCGGGGCCCCAGGGCTGGTGCTGGTGGGCGCGTTTGAGTCGTGTGCGCAGGCGGGGGCCGACGCGTGCCGCCTGCTGCCCGACGTGGTACTGATGGACATCGACATGCCCGGCTGCTCGGGCATTGAGGGGCTGCGGCTGGTGAAAGCGGCCGCCCCGGCCACCAGCGTGGTGATACTCACCGTATTCGACGACAGCGAGCGGGTGTTTGACGCTATTTGCGCCGGGGCTGACGGCTACTTGCTCAAGAAAACCCCGCCCGCCCGGCTGCTGGAGGCCATTGCCGAGGTGCGGGCCGGCGGCGCGCCCCTCACGCCGGCGGTGGCCCGGCAGGTGCTGCGCCTGTTTCCGCGGCCGGGGGCCCCGGCGCACCCACCCCGCCCGGCCTCCGACCTCAGCCCCCGCGAGCTGGAAATACTGGGCCTGCTGGTGGAAGGCTACAGCTACAAGATGCTGGCCGACAAGTGCTCCATCAGCCTGGACACGGTGCGCTCGCACATCAAAAAAATCTACGAGAAGCTGCACGTGCGCTCCGCCACGGCAGCCGTGAGCCGGGCCCTGCGCGACGGCCTAGCGTAGCCGGCCGGGGCCCCCAGAGCAGCCGGCGCGGCCATGCCCGGCTGCATTAAATCACATTAATATGTGATTGTATGAATTTATTTTAGGCGACACCTTTGCATAGCCAGCCTAACCACCTGGCAGCCACCCGCCCTTCCCACTGATGCCGCTTGCCCGCCCGCCGTTTGGCGCCGCGGTAGTTGCCACGCCCTTTCCACTGCTATGAAATACTACACCGTTCCCCTCAGCAGCGGCTTGGTGCTGGTGGTATTCGTGCCCCCGGCGGATCAGTCGGCGTACACGGGGCCCCAGCCAAAATCTTAGCTATCAGGCATTTTTCAGCCTGACGCCGGTAATACGGCGCCAGGCCCTCACCCTTTCTTCTTACTGCTATGAAAACCCTCGCTCCTTTTCCCGGCGCACCCGGCGCCTTTCTTGCCGCCCGTGCCGATGCCACCCGTGCCGATTCCGCCCGTGCCGAAGCCAGCGCCCCGGCCCCGGCCGGCACGCACTGGTCATGGTGGCTGTTTTTGCTGGGCGTGCTGGCCTGCTCGCTGCTGGGCCCGGCGTGCGCCATCAGCTAGGGGCCCGGCTTTTTTTAGGCTACGAGCCAAACCCTGTAGGCTTTCAACAATTTGTTTAGCAAAGACATAGCGTGCATTGCCCCGTTGCCGGGGCCCGGGGCAACGATAGGGTAATGAACCGCGGGGGCCCGTTGGCGTACTGCGGCGATGCCCCCGTTCCGGAGGCTTTCGCCCCTGCGAACGTTCCCTGATCTTTGCCGCATGAAAACCCTTCCCCGCGACCTGAGCTGGTTGCGCTTCAACGCCCGCGTGCTGCAAGAAGCCCAGGCCGACACCGTGCCGCTGCTGGAGCGCCTCAAGTTCCTGGCCATTTTCAGCGCCAACCTCGACGAGTTTTTTAAGGTGCGCGTGGCCACGCTGCGGCGGCTGGTCAAGCTCAAGAAGAAAACCCGCGCCCAGCTTAACGAGAGCCCCAGGCGCCAGTTGAAGGCCGTGCTAGCCGAGGTGCAGCGCCAGCAGGAAGCGTTCGGCACCACCTACCGCGAGCAGCTGCTGCCGGCCCTGAACGCCGCGCACATCCACCTGCTGGGCGAGGCCGAACTGACGGATGCGCAGCGCGCCTGGGTGCTCGAATACTTCAACAACTCGGTGCGCGACCTGCTCTCGCCGGTGGTGCTGGACGGCACGCTGCACCACTTGTTTTTGAAGGACCAGGCCGTTTACCTCACCTTGTTCCTGACGGGGCCCCGCGCCGCACCGGCCAAGGGCAAGGGCAGAGCCAAGGACCACGCGGCCGAGCGCGTGCTGGTCCTGGAGCTGCCCACCAAGCGCCACGGCGGCCGCTTCGTGCAGCTGCCCGCCGACGGCGACGAGCGCTACGTGATGTTCCTCGACGACGTGGTGCGCGTGGGGGCCCCCGGCCTGTTTCCGGCCTACGCCGGGGTGGCCGTGCACGCCGTGAAGCTGAGCCGCGACGCCGAGCTGGACATTGAGGAGGAGGTATCGGACGACCTGCTGGCCAAAATCCGCAGCAGCCTGGCCAAGCGCGCCACCGGCTACCCGGCCCGGATGCTGTACGACCCCGCCATGCCGCGCGAGGTGCTGCGGGCCCTCAAGCAGAAAACCGGCATCGGCGACGAGGAGCTGGTGGCCGGCAGCCGCTACCACAACTTCCGCGACTTTTTTGGTTTCCCCAGCTTCGGGCAGGCCGGGCTGCTGAACCCCGCCTGGCCGCCCCTGCCCCACCCCACGCTGCCGCGCACGGGCAGCCTGCTGGCCGCCATCGGCCGGCGCGACCACCTGCTGCACCCGCCCTACCAATCCTTCGACTACGTGACGCGCCTGCTGCGCGAGGCCGCCGCCGACCCGCAGGTGTCGGCCGTGGCCATCACCCTCTACCGGGTGGCGGCCAAGAGCGCCGTGGCTAAGGCCCTGCTAAAGGCCGTGAAAAACGGCAAGCAAGTAACGGTAGTGGTGGAGCTGAAGGCTCGCTTCGACGAGGAATCGAATATTTACTGGGCCGAGAAGCTGCAAAAGGCGGGGGCCCACGTCATCTTCACCCCGCCCGAGCAGAAGGTGCACGCCAAGCTTTTGCTGATTACGCGGCGCGAGGCGGCCGAAACCACGCGCCAGTACGCCTACCTCAGCACGGGCAACTTCAATGAGGACACGGCCGAGTTGTACACCGACCACAGCCTGTTCACGGCTGATGAGCGGCTGACCCGCGAGGTGGCCGCCGTGTTCAACTACTGCCACGACCGGGTGGCCCCCGCCGCGCCCTTCGAGCACTTGCTGCTGGCGCCCTTCGCGCTGCGCCCGCGCCTGAACGAGCTGATTGACCACGAAATCAAGCTGGCCCACAAGGGGGCCCCGGCGTACATCATCCTCAAGCTAAACGCTCTGCAGGACCCTGGCCTGATTGCCAGGCTCTACGCCGCCAGTAAGGCCGGCGTGCGCATCGAGCTCATCATTCGCGGCATCGGCTGCCTAGTGCCAGGCGAGGCCGGGCTGAGCGAGCACATTAGCCAGCGTGGCCTCGTGGACCGCAACCTGGAGCACAGCCGGGTGTACGTGTTCGGAAACGGCGGCGAGGAAAAAGTGTTCGTGTCGTCGGCCGACTGGATGACCCGCAACCTCGACCGCCGGGTGGAAGTGGCCTTCCCGCTGCTTGACGAAACCCTGCGCGCCGAGGTGCGCCAGCTCCTCGACTTCCAGCGCGCAGACAACGTGAAAGCCCGCGACTTCGACAACCAATTTATCCTGCCCACGCCCGCCGGGGCCCCGCGCGTGCGCGCCCAGGAGGCCACCTACCAGTGGCTGAAAAAGCTGAAGCGGCGGCCATAGGGCCCCGGTAGCACGGCTGGGGGAGGAAAAAAAACGGGGCTGAAAACGACGGACGGCGCTGCAATATCTTACCGCTATGAACCCAGCCCCTCCCGACTACCACCAGCTGCTAGCCGCCGTGAGGCAGCGCGTGCGCGAAGCCCAGTACACCGCGCCCTTCAGCAGGTCAACCAGCAGCAGATGCAGCTGTATAGGGACCGGGGCCAGCTTATTGCCGAGCGCCAGCAGCAGCACGGCTGGGGCAAAAGCATGATCGAAAACCTGGCCCGCGACCTGCAAACGGAGTTTGTGGGCATAGGCGGGTTTTCAGAGTCAAACTTGTGGCGGATGCGGACTTTTTTCCTGGAATACAGAGGCGATAAAATTCTCGCGCCATTGGTGCGAGAATTTCTCCAACCGGCGGTTGGAGAATTGAGTTGAGGGGAATCCAGCAACCATTGGTCGCAGCATTCCCTATTTTCATTCAAGGATGGCCGCGGCCTTGGTTAACTTGAAAATTAGCGAAATCTATCGGCGGGGCCACCTACTCCCTCACCGATAGCCTGCCCGCCGAGCTGCGCCCCTTCTTTCCCAGCAACGAGGAACTGGTGCGCCGCCTCGATGCCATGGAGGCCGCTTTGCAGGTTGGGCACGCATCCTGCGAACCTTACGCGGGCCGTCGAGCGCGGCGGCCGGCTTGCTGTTCCTCCACAAAAAACCCGTCAAACAGGTTCCCGCCCCCCCCCCGACAGCGCCTGCCCGGGCAGCGCAACAAACCGGGCCAGTGCTGGTTGTGAATTAATATAGTAAGTCCTACTGTTAGATAGAATTCGCCTCCATACCATCTGGAGCTCCAGGGCTTCCGATCAAACAGTTTTTTCAAAGCGTGGGCGCGGACCATCTCGCCGCTACCCAAACCTTGCACCGGATGCGCGGGTAATCGGACCATAATTTTGGGGTGCGTAACGCCGGCCAGAAAACCACGTTTCTCATGATGTGCCTCTCGCCCTTCCTGCTGCCAGGCCTGAACCGGCCGCGGGCCGCGTTTTAGCCACCTGACCCCATGCTCGACTTAACCCGCCTCGCAACCAAGCTAACGACGACAAGGGTTTTTCCCTCGATTCAAAAAGTCTTTTTGTATTCGGTGCTAGTGCTCGTTGGTCTGTACGCGGGGATGCTGCTCAACCACAGCATATACCCCGTCGAGACGCAGCTGAGCCCGCTGGACTACGCGAAGTACTGGAAAATAGTGGACAGCACTTCCATGCACACCCACATGGCCATTATGGAGCCGGGGACGGGGGTATTACTTATCGTTACCATTTTGTTGTTCATCCCAAATTGGCGCAGTCCGACATTTATATTTTTAGTGTTGGCATTCGTCGCCTTCGCAATAGATGTATCCTTCACCCTAAGGGAGCAAATGCCAATTAATATTTTCATGAATAAGCTGGATTTGAGCAACATAACCGTTGAACAAACCAAGCAGTTAGCCAAATTTCAAGCGGAAGCAATTGCTAGTTTCGACACCCGGTTTATTCACGGCTCCATCAGCTTTTTGCTGCTTTGCCTGGCCCCCTTTTTTCTCGACAAAACGGAATAAACGGGCCCCGCGATATAAACCGGCTCGACACTGCCAAATTTTTCTTCCCCGAAACCAACAAATCATCCCTGGAAACAGAAACAATTAGCGCCTCCTACGCCCGCCAAACGCCGCAAGCTCGTGCCCCCCTACGCACTAGGCTTTTGCCGGCTTACGTCACGGCCACCCGTTTCGTGCCCCGCGTTGAGCGTCTGCTTTGGAAAACGGGCTACTCGACCCCAACTCCTTTTAGGCCGTCGGTGTAGCCCTAGGCGGTAGGTACATGATCGAGAAAAGTTTGAGCTCCTCGCATCGACCTTGGTGCGCTTTCGGCAATTGGACAGAAAGGATTCAACAGCGTAACTGTTATAATCTGGCCAATACATAAGAGGGGGTTAAAGCAACTACTACATGAATCAGCCGCTGTTTGCGCGGCTGGGGTAGCGGAGGCGAAACCTACTAGCTGAAATAGCGCAATTCCTGTACCAGCAGGCGGTAAATTTCGCCTTTTACGGCTTCGCGTAGTTCGGCCAGACGGGCGAGGCGACGGTGCAGTTCGGGATACCACGCCTCACCAGTATTGCGGGTGGCGTAGGCCCGAATCTGGACCAGGCCGGCGCGGGGTGTGAGCCGGGCCGCATCGGCGGCGAAGAACTTGAAATATGCTTCGCCGTGCAGTTCCGGTGCGGGCAGGGTTTGGCCGCCGCACACTGCTGTGGCCCAGTGGCCGTACACGGCCCGCACGGCGGCTACCAGCTGCGTGGCGGCATCGGTAGCGGGCTGGCCTACGAACTCGGGGGCCAGCACCTGCTCCCAGAATCCCGCCGCGTAGCCGGGCACCAGCGGGTTATCCACGAACACGGCCGGGGCCCCGGGCACGGGGTTGTCGACCTCGAAGCGCGTCACCACGCAGCGGTTTTGGGCCAGCCCGAAGGCGAAGCACAGCCGGTAAAATTCTGCCTCTACCGCCGGGGCACGGGTGAAGTCGGGGGCCCAGAGACTGTATTGGTTGAACCAAGTGGGATAGTTGTTATTGAGTGCCTTCGTTACCCCAAACCAAGTAAAGCAGGCGCGGGCCGAAGCCAAGTCGTAGGCGCAATAACCTCGGTTATCGGGCGGACCGTTGAAGATTTTGGAGATATTCAGCCCAATTACCCGCGTATCAAGATAAAACCACACCCGGTCCGGCTGATTCGACATTCGGCCCAAGGGGTCTTGCTTCACGCGAACCGGCGTGAGGTTGTCCATAAAACCTACAAACATCCCCGCCACATCTCCACACTTCCGGCTTAGCTCAAAGTGGTTGGCTTTGTCTGCTATTGGAAAGCCGCTCACTACCCGGCCTACTTCATCCGACTTTTTCTTTCGGCTGAAGTCGTAGCGCGTTTGCCGCCCGCTCCGGTTACCGTTTTCCAGTTCGGGCAATAACACTCGAATGTCATGCCGCTCACTGCCTAGCGTCACGACAGACGCTGCCGTTACGAAGTCACTTAGCAGCGCATCCTCTTCCCCAGCCATCGAAAAAGCCTTATCCAAATCCTGCTTTTTTAGCCCCGTTAAATCGCGCACGGTGATTGTGTTCCTGGCACCTTCGTGGGCCTCGGTGCCGCCGCGCCACTTCCAGATGGTGTAGGCCACGGGCCACTTACCATTGAGCTTGAAAAACTCGTTGCTCGTGGTCAGGAAGCCGGTTTCGTACTGCCAATGCTGGTCGAAGCGGGCGCGGAACGCCGCATACGTGGGGCGCGGAATCAGCCACGACGTGGGCGTGAACACCAGCAGCACCGGCTGGAAATCGGGGTATTGGGCCACCTGGGCAAGCGCCAGCCGAGTTATCTGGCCCAGGAAACCGAGGTAGCGCTCGTTGCCCGCGTCGGGGCCGGTCATTTCCAGAATGTCGGGATCGATGGCGTAGGTGGCTTCATTGGCGTCGCGCACGTCCTGCCTTTCGTCGGTGTTTTTGTAGGGCGGGTTCAGTAGGAAGGCAAAGGGCTTGTCGAGGGTGCGGCCTTCGGGGGCCAGCGCGTCGAGCAGGTGCTGGTAGTAGTCAGTGGCGGGCTGGTCGAGGAAGTTGAGGCCCCGGTTTTCGGCCACGCGGGGCACGATGGTAAAGCCGCGCATGGCCTCCTCCTCGTCGGCCCGGAAGCGCCGGTCGATGATGCGCAGCAAGTCGGGCTGTAGCTCGGCCACGATTTTGTGCTGAATGTGCTTGCGCCAGGAGCTGACCAGGTTGCCCGAGCCCCCGGCCGGGTCCAGCACCACGTAGTTGTCGGTGAGGCCGGCGTCAAAGTAGGTATCCGTGAACCAGAGGGCGAAGCGGGCCAGCCGCAAATCGGTGAAGAAGATGCCATGCTGCTTCACGTATTCGGGCACGATGCGGGCCATCACCTCATCGAAGCGCGCAAAGTAGTCGTCCGTCGTAATGCCCGACCCCTCGTTAGTGGCCACGTAATGGCGTTCGATAAAGGATTGGAAAAGCAACTGCTTATCGACCGCCACCTGTACAGGCTCGCTTTGCAGGCTCTTTTTGCGTCCGCCTACTACGGTCAGCGCACCCGGTTCTGACTCCCGTTGCGAGACATGGCTCATGGCATCCCAGAAGTTTACGATGTCATAAAAGGCATGGACGGCATCGAGAGGCCGGGGAAAGTACGCCTCCATTGCCTCAATCACCAGCATGAAATTATTGAGGGTGATGGCTGCGCGACCCACTTCGTTGGGGTTGTCGCGCAGCTGGCGCATACACTGAGCAAATAGGTGCGCGTTTACATTGGCACCCTTCCCTACTTCCACATCCTGCGGGCGCGGTTCTTTGAAGAGAAATTGGGCCTTATCCAGAATTTCTCGTTGCTGGCTCTTGTCTTTGGTCTGGCGGGCATTGGCAACACCGGCGGCGTTGGGGGCTTCTAGCGGGGGCGTTTGGTTTGCCAGGCGCTTAGCAAAATCCGGTATCTCGGTGATGCGCCACAGGCCAATAAAACCGAAAGCCAGCACTACGACATGGGTGTAGCCAAGGGGTTCGGCTTCGCGGCTGCTGTAGCGGCCGTAGTGCAAGGCCTGGTAAAAACCAGCCAGCCAATCTTCATGGTCGCCTTTCAACTCAATTACCAGCCGGCCACGCACGTAGCCATCGGCCCCGTTAGCGTCCGACTCACAGAGGAAGTCTTTAAACATCTGACGGAAGAAACCCCGCACGTAGTCTCCTTTGGCGTTCTCATTGCTCGGGTCGGTGATGTAGCGAAAAACAAGGGAGTAGTTGAGGGCGGGGCTTTGGCAGCAGGTTTGGGCGGCATGAGTAAGAAAGGCAAGGATATAAACCGGCTTCGAAGCTACGGCCGGCGGGGCGTACGTTGCTGAGCGCGTCTTTTCTGCCCTACCCCACTGAAGGGGCCCCGGCCGCTTGCGCAGCCGGGGCCCCTTGGTGCGTTATTCCTGGCGCTACTTATGCCGATGGGGTGGCCGCAGCGGCCTTTTTGGGTCCGTGACCGGCGTCCACAATCACCCGCGCCCTCTCATACGCCGCTACCAGCGCGGGCAGGGCGCTTTGCAGGTTGGGCACGCGCACGTCGAGGTGGGCCAGGGCCTGGCGGGCTTCGCCCAGGTGCTGCACGGCGGCTTCGCGCAGGGCGCTGCCGGTAGCGGTTTGCTGGCGCGGGGTGCCCAGCAGGGGCTTGTAGGCGGCGGTGCGCTCGCGCAGGCTTTGCAGCTGGCCGGCGCTCACCATTTCTTCGGCTAGCGCGGCGGCCAGGGGCAGGGCGGTGGTGTAGAGGTCTTCGAGGGCGGCCACCTGCGTAGTGCCGCGCATGTCGTCGAGGCCCGAGCGTGAGTAGGCGGCCACCTTGCCCAGGTTGGGGTAGCCGCCATCCAGGTACAGGGTTTTCAGGCCCTGCACCACGGGCATGGCCGCGTCGAGCACGGCCATTTCGGCCAGGTCTTTGGCCTCGGTGTAGCCCTTGGTGCCGCTGCCGCTGCGCTGTTGGGCTTTGGCATCGAGGGCCGTCAGGGCGGTTTGCAGCGCCTGGTAGTCGGGCACTAGTTTTTTGTAGATGGGCTCCCAGGTGGCGCGCTGGTCGGTGAGCAGCATGAGCACTTGGGTGGCCATGTTTTGGAAATTGATTTCTACGTCGGTCATGTACCTAAAAAGTAAAGTGGATAAGCCTCTCCCAGCCAGTCGCGGCTAAGAAGCGGTTTGAGTTAACAAAGCGGTCATGCTGAGCGCAGCCGAAGCATCTCTACTGCGCAAGTAAATCAATCGATTGGAATAGTTGAGCGGTAGAGATGCTTCGGCTGCGCTCAGCATGACCACCTGTGATACTTTTTAGTTAACTCAAACAGCTTCTAAGCAAGTGCTAAGGTACCGAATGCTAATAAGCAGAACTATAGTTTCTTTTACCGCCTGGCACTAACGCTCACAACCGCTACTGGCAGTCTGGGCGGAGAAGTAAGATATCTTTTAGCCAGCGTAGGACAACTGTTGGTCGGAGGAACGGGTCGGACGCCAATAGTAGGATATCTTCCAGCCAAAGCAGAATATATACTACCCTTGGCAGCCCGTCGGCCACTCGCAGCAGGATGTCGGCGGGTCGGCGTAGTGGGCCGGCCTACCGGCCACCAGAAAGCCCCGGCCGCGCGGGCGGCCGGGGCTTTTTATTGCGCTACGGCTTAAAACAAAAAATCAAACCCTACGAGCACCAGCCGTTCCTCCCCCACGGTATAGGTCGCGTTGATGATGGCCTGCTTGAGCACGTCGATGTACACGCCGCCGCCGAAGCCGGAATGGAAGGCCGACAGGCCCTGGCGCACGTCCACATCAGAGTACACGCGGCCGGCGTCGGCCAGGCCCAGGAGGCCGAGCTTGCCGGGGAAGAGGTAGGCGTTGAAGCTGAGCAGCTGCAAGCGGGCCTCGAAGTTGCCGTAGAGGGCGGTGCGGCCGGCGTAGCGGGTGCGGCGGTAGCCACGCAGGTTGGTGGTGCCGCCCAGCGTGGTGGCCTGGTAGAAGCGGTAGTCGCCAATGTTGTGCTGCACGCCCACGCGCCCGGCGTAGGTGAGGCGGAACGGGAAGCTGGGCGTGAGGTAGGCGCTGATTTCGGAGCTGAGGCGGCCGTAGGTGAGCTTCTCGCTGTTGAGCTGCCAGTTGTACTGCGCCTCGTTGTGCCAGCGGATGCCGATGCGCGGGTTCTTATCGGCGTCCACGGCGTCGATGTTGAAGTAGAACAGGGCCCCCAGATACTTATTCGACTTGAAATCCGAGGACCGCACGCCGAAGCGGCGGTTCTCGTTGCCCGCCCCGATGCTATCCTTGATGACCTGGCCGATGGGGTCGGTTTCGACCCGGAACTGGTCGTACTGGGGTCCCAGGCCCACCTTGATGAAGTTGAGAATGTGGCGCTCGAAAGTGGGGGCCACGTAGAGGCGGTTGAAGCGCACCCGGTACGAGTTGTTGACGGTGCGGTTGGTGGCCTGGGGCGCGTCGGCGCGGTCGGTCAGGTTTTTGGAGTCGTTGCCGAGGCCGAAGAAGTTGTAGAGCAGCTGGGGCCCGTAATACTGGGCTGCCACGTGCAAATCGATGTGGCCAAACACGCGGGTAAACTGGCCGGTGTAGCGCAGGTTGTAGGCCTCGCGGGCCGGGGCGTAGTTGGCCGTCAGGGTGTGCTCCGAGCTAAACGGGTCGCGGCGGAAGCCGTAGCGCCGGTGCGTGACGCCGCCGCCCAGCAGCAGGCCGTCATCGATGTTGTAGCCGAAGAACACGGCCGGGCCGGTGTAGTTCAGGCGGTAGTCCTTGAGGTCGAAGCGCTTGGGGTGGTCGTAGCGGCTCACGTCGGTGCCCGGCTCCAGGCGCAAGCGGGCCTCGGAGCTAGTCAGCACCACGTTGCCCGTATCAGCGTCGTATACCTGGGTGCGGTGGCGGATGCCGGCCACGTGCGAGCGGTCGATGATGGTGTCGCGCCCCGTGCCGCCGATGATGCGCAGCTTGATGGCGTTTTTCACGTCACCGCGCACCACGTACACGTCCTGCCCGGCAATGCCGTAGAGGCGCAGCTCGTCGGTCACCTTCACATCGAGCGTGCGGTCATAAATCGTGCTCAGCTTACCCTTTTTGCTGATTTTCTGCACCGTGACGTGAGTGGTGCCATTGGGCAGGCGGTCCACCGTGAACCGCTCGTTTTTCCGCGAGCCGCGCACCTCCACGATGTCGGCCAGCAGGTCGGCGTACTTGCCGGCCACGTCAGGTAGCAGGGTCCGGCGGCTCTTCAGCTTGGCCACAATCTCGGCCCCGTGCAGGGCGTAAATCTGGGCCGGCCACTTGTCGCGGAACGCTTTTTCAATCACTTCGTCCGTCAGGTGGGCCTTCAGGTACTCGGCCTGCTCAATCCACTGCGCCCGGCTCACGCCGCCCATAAAGGTGCGGTCGTTGCTGAGGGCCGTCTGGTTCAGGCCCTTGTAGTCGGCGTAGTCATAGCCAAAATTCTGGAGGTTGCGCACCGCAAACTTGCGGCTGGCCAGGTAAGGCAGCACGCCGTCGCCCTTAAAAAAAGCGATGTCGCGGTCCTTGGGCACGGCCACGTAGGTGCGGTCGCCGTCCTTGTTTTTCCGCTCGCTCCAGCGCCACTGGTCCTCGTGGCGGTCCCAGTCGCCAATCCACATATCAAACAGGCGCGAGCGGGCAAAGGCCACCCCGTCCACGCGGTTGTCGTTGTCGTCGAGCAGGCGCTCCAGCATCTTCTCCGTGTCCACCAGCTTCTTGGCAAAGTCCAGGCTGGCTACGTTGCTCTGGCTGTCCTTGGCATCTTCCTCCAGGGCCACCGTTTTGTTGGCAAACTGCGGGAAGTACTGACCCAGCAGCGGGTCGGCGGGGATGTAGCGCGGCACCGGGTTGGTGTGCAGAATGCCGGCCGCCGTGCCCAGCGGCGGCAGCACAAACGAGGCGTAGGGGTGTTGGGCCGACACCTGGTCTTGCAGTACGGCCTTGGCCAGGCCGGTGCGCAGGGCCTCGGGCAGCACCGCGGCGGGGTCCTTGTCGATGGTGCGCAGCGTGAAGCCGTGGCCGGCCTCGTTGCGCAGCTTCAGCGAAGCGGTTTGCTTGCCGCCGCCGGTTTTGTAGGGCGTGAGGCCTCCTTTTTCAGTGGCCAGGTCCAGCACCGGAAACGCCACTGGCGTAGCCCACTCGGCGCGGTAGTGGCGGCCCAGCAGCCAGTCGTGGAACTTGCCGTGGCGGTTGTAGGCCGGGTCCACGGCCACCGTGCGCACGCTGTCGGGCCCGAAGGCGGGGCGCTGGGCCGGCAGGGGCCCCACGGCCGCTTCGGGCTGGTCGTCGTCGCGGTCCTTGTGCTTTTTCCGCTTGTGGTGCCGGTCCGGGGCCCCGGCCGGCACGGCCGCGATGGCCCCGCTGGCGCCCGCCGTGTAGAGGCGGGTGCGGAACACCTGGTGGGCGGTTTCGCCGTTGCCGTCGGGCACCAGAAACTCGCTCCACACCTCCCCGTTGTCGTAGTAGTTCACCCGCGCGAAGCCCTTCTCCTTGTCCGAAAACAGGGCCCCGCCGCCGTCGCCGGGCTTCACGTGCTGGGTTTTGCAGCCCGAGCCGCTGGTGATGTAGTGCGTGTTGTTCTCCTTGAAATACTGAAGGTTGTGCTCGTGCCCGTTGGTGTAAATGACGTTCGGGTACTTAGCAAAAATGTCGGTCAGGCCCTTTTTGTAGGCCTGGTAGGCCGGGTAGGCAATGTCCTGGCTGATGCCGCCGTACTTGCGGGCCCAGGGGTAGATGGAGCCGATGAGGGGCAGCGGCACAAAGGCGTACTTGAAAACGATGCTGAGCGGGAAAATATGGTCGGCCAGCGTGAAGTAGCCGCCATGGATGCCGTCGGAATACAGCGGGTGGTGGGCCAGCACCATGATGTTTTTGTCCTGGTTGCGGGCAATAATGTCCTCCACCTCCGCGTAGATGTCGGCGTCGGAGGAGATGTTGCAGAAGCCGTTGGCGGGCCGGAACTCGGCCGGCGTCAGGAACCACTGCGAGTTCAGGAAAATCAGCACCAGGTTGTCCTGCACCCGCACCTCGTAGGGCCCCGGGCAGCCGTCGCGGGGTAGCAAAAAGTCGCCCGTGTAGCGGAAGGCCGTCGAGTCCTTTTTCAGGTAGCTCTCCGTGAATTCCTGCTCGCGGTTCACCTGAGCCAGGCCGTTGCGCGTGCCCTGAATCCAGTCGTGGTTGCCGGGCGTCATGTACTTCTCGCCCTGGTAGCCCTTCAGCACGTCGAGTTGGGCCGTGATGCGGCCCTCGGCCGTGCGGCGGTCCACGGCCCCCACCGGCGGCATACCCTGGTTGTAAATGTTATCGCCCAGAAAAACGGTGGTGCTCCGGGCCCCGGCCCGCATAATTTGCTTATGCAGGAAGTTCAGCGACGGCTCGCCGCCGTTAGCCGGCAGCACGGGGTTGCCCACGTCGCCAATCAGGAACACCGAGTAGCGGAGGTGGGTGGTGTCGGGGGGCGCGGTTTTCTCCCAGCCCACGGCCCCGCGGCGGTAGTTGGGCTTGGGGTGCAGCGGGTTATCGGGCGATTCGCCGGCTTCCCCGATTTCCTCAATCTGGGCCCACCCCACCGCCGGGCGCCCCGCCACCAGCACAACTAATAGCCCCAGGACGCGAATAAATGCCTTCATGTAATAATAGCGTGCTTCCGATAATAACTAGTAACCTTCGTAGGAGAGCGGCGGGGCCCGGCCCGACCGCGGCGGGAATCCTGCAAAAATACGGGGCCCCGGACGAGTTGCCCCTGGCCCCACCGCGCCGCCGGAATTAACTTGCCTGGCCGTACCTGCGTTTGAGGCAGGCGCGCGGCCCTTTTTGCCCCGTCCCCGCATGGAAACCCTTCCCCTCCCGGCCCCGCCGCCCGCCCCCGCACCGCCCGGCGCAGTGCCCGCCGGGGCCCCAGCCGCTGGGGCTTCGGCCTTGGTGGTTGCCGGGGCCCCGGCCGCTTCGGCTCCAGACCCAGCCGCCGGGGCCCCAGCCGCTCCAGTCCCGGCCGCTGGGGGCCCAGACCAAGCCGCTGGTAAGCCCAAAAAGCCCGCGCTTTCGCCCTTAGTGGAGGCCGCGCGCGCCGCCGTGGTGCCCCTGCTCGAAACCCAGCTGGCGCCCACCCTCACCTACCACACCCTACGCCACACCACCACCGTGGCCAAGGAGGCGCGGGCCCTGGCCGCCGCCGCCGGCCTGGGCCCCGCCGATACCGAGGCGCTGCTGGTGGCCGCCTGGTGGCACGACACCGGCTACCTCGACGTGTACGACGGCCACGAGTACCGCTCGATGGCGCGCGCCGCCGCCTGGCTGGCTGGCCAGGGCGTGCCCGCCGAGCGCAGCGCGCTGGTGCAGAGCCTCATCCGGGCCACGCACCGCGACGAGGCGGCCGAAACTGCGCTGCAACAGCTGCTCGTGGACGCCGACCTGAGCAACCTGGCCCGCGACGATTTTCAGGCCAGCGCCGAGCTGCTGCGCACCGAGTGGGAGGTGGCCCTGGGCAAAACCTACAGCAGCGCGGACTGGGCCGAGCTCCAGCTCACCTTCATGCAGGCCCACCGCTACCACTCCGAGGCCGGCAAGGAGCGCTACAACAAGGACTTCAGGGCCAACAAAAAAGCACAGCGGAAAGAACTCAAAAAGATTGAGAAGAAGACCAGGCAGCGCACCGAGGCCAAAACCGAAACCCTGGCCCAGCCCAAGCGCGGCATCGAAACCATGTTCCGTACCATGTACGGCAACCACATGAAGCTGAGCGACATGGCCGACAAAAAGGCCAGCATGATGATTTCCCTCAACGCCGTACTGCTCTCGGTCATCATCACCTACCTAGGGGCCAAAAGCTCGGCCCTGGGGCCCTCCTTCACCCGCAACCCCATGCTGGCCGTGCCGATGGGCATCCTGCTGCTCACTTCGCTGGGCTCGGTGGTCACGGCCATCCTCTCGGCCCAGCCCGACGTGACGAGCTTCAAGTGGCTGAAAAAAAGCCCCGAAATTGCCACCAACCGCCGCGTGAACCTGCTGTTTTTTGGCAACTTCACCAAGCTCAGCCTCGACAACTTCCAGGCCGGGATGCGCGACCTGATGCGCGAAAAAGACATGCTCTACACCAACATGGTCACCGACGTGTACTACCTCGGCGAGGTGCTGGCCCGCAAGTACGGCCTGCTGCGCAAGAGCTACGCCATCTTCATGGTGGGCCTGATCTTGACGGTGCTCTCCTTCGGCATTGTGCTGGCCTACAAATCGTAGAAACCGCCCGGCGGGCCGTACTTTTGCCCGCTGCCATGGCCCCGTAGTTCAACGGATAGAACAAGGGTTTCCTAAACTTTAGATGTGAGTTCGATTCTCGCCGGGGCCACTTAAATTTTTGACTCACAGCTAAACAGCAGCATTCCCAATAAAGGAGATGCTGCTGTTTTTTTTACCCTGCTCCTTCCCAACCGCTATGAAAAACCACTATTCCCGCTGGCTGCTTCTGCTAGCCGCGGGGCCCCTGTTTTGCCAGTGCAGCAAAGCCCCGGAGGCCACCCCTGAAACAGACTACCGGCAGGCCGGCGTGAAGCTCATGCAACAGCTGACGCCCCAGCTAACGGGGACGTGGGACCTGCGCCGGGTAGTGGTTAAGCGCCTGGGCAACGACTATTACCAAAAACGCGCGGGCGTAACCAAAGATACTGTTTTTCAGGATTTTGCCGTGTTGACCCTTGCGCCGGCCGTGGCCTCGCGCTACACCCCGCGCGACCCGCAGTACGGCGAGTTTGAGGGCACCTTGCAGTACAGTAGCAAGGTATTTCCGGTGTATTTTGCCCTCCGGATTACGCCCGAATACGCCAGCACGCGCCAGGGCCCCCAGGCCATATTCTCGCCCGGCCTCAACCGCCCGGCGGGCTCGTACCCGCTGGATGTGGACCAGCAATTCTTGACGGATCTGGGGGTGCTTCAAGACAATTTTTACCTAGAGGCGACGCCCGGGCAGCCCCGCATGGTTTGGCGCGGGCTGAACCGGGGCGTGGACCGCATCGAGCTGCAAAAGCGCTAGCTTTTGAGGAGCCAAGCCCGCCCGGGGCCCTGGTTTTCGTGGAAACGATACCCGCCGCGCCCTGGGAGGCCGGCGGGTATTTTTTTTAACGAGCCCTCATTATTCTACCACTAATTTCAAAAAATCAACCACATTGGCGGCGGGCCGTAAGCAGTTAAGCGGAATAATTCGACTTCTTTTACCCCGCTTTTAGTGGTTTAGCCGCGGCCGGTTCCCTTGCTTGGTATGGCCTTGTTTGCTTCGTCTGCGCCCCGCGTACCCCGGCCTTTGGCCGGCCACGACGACACGGCCCTGGTGCAGGCCCTGGGCGGCAGCGGCGGCGAGGCCGCGTTTGCGGAGATTTACGAGCGGTACTGGTACGAGCTGTACGCGGCGGCCTACCGCAAGCTGGGGTCCCCGAGCTGGCCGAAGAAGTGGTGTACAACGTGCTGGCCGCCCTGTGGCAGCGGCGCGCCCAGCTGGCCATCGAGCACCTGAAAAGCTACCTGCTGGGCGCGGCCCGCTTCCGCACCATCGACGCCCTGCGCGCCCGCCTGGCCTACGCCCACTACCTCGACCACCAGCGCGCCCACGAAGCCGACACCAGCACCGAAAACGCACTGGCGGCCAACGATTTGTCGGCCGCGCTGCTGGCCGGTCTGCGCCAGCTGCCCGCCCACACCCAGGCCGTGTTCCGGCTCAGCCGCTTCGAGCACCGCTCGGTGCCGGAAATCGCCAGCCGCCTCAACCTCTCGCCCAAAACGGTGGAGTACCACCTCACCCGCGCCCTCAAGCTGCTGCGCGTGAGCCTGCGCGACTTCGTGCTGCTGGCCTTGTGGTGGCTGTGGTAGGGCCCCGGGGCGCGGGGCTTTAATTTTTTTTTGCAGGCCGGCCAGGGGTTTGGCACCTTTCTCCGACTTACTAGGACGAACCCGGCCCCGCCGGCCGCTTGCCCATGATCAACCCCACCCTCCAAGCCCTGCTGCACCGCTACCGCGACGGCACTTGCACCCCCGCCGAAACGCGGGCCGTGGAGGCTTGGTACGCGGCTCAGCCCGACGGGCCCGCTCCCTCCTTGGCCGGGGCCGAGCGCGAGGCTTTGCGGCGCCGGCTGTGGCAACGTTTGCGGCCCACCTCGATGGCCCTTGGGCAGCGCACCGCTGGGGCCCCAGCCGGCTGGCAGTGGCTGGCCGCGGCCGCCGTAGTCGTGGGCCTGGGAGTGGGCAGTGGCCTGCTGGGGCCCCGGCCCGACCCAGCTGGGGCCCCGGCTGGCTGGCAAGTACGCTCCAACGCCACGGCCCGCACGCAAGCAGTGCAGCTGCCCGACGGCAGCTACGTGGCCCTTAAGCCCAGTAGCCGCCTGCGCTACCGCCCCTCGCCGGCGGGCAGCGGGCGGTGTACCTGAGCGGGGAGGCGTTTTTCCGGGTGGCGCACGACGCGGCCCACCCGTTCCGGGTGCTCACGGCCCACCTGGAAACCCGCGTGCTGGGCACCAGCTTCACGGTGCGAGCCTACCCGCAGCAGGCCGGAACCGTGGTGCAGGTGCGCACGGGCCGGGTGCGGGTAAGCCCGCGCCGGCCAGCACCCACCGTTGCCCAAGCCCAAAACAGAACCCTGGGCCCGGCGGTGAGGGCCCTGGTGCTGCTGCCCAACCAGCAGGCCGTGTACGCGCCGGGCCGGCAGCAGCTACGCCGCGAGCTGACGCCCCAGCCGGTGCTGCTGGCCCCCCAGCCGTTTGCGTTCGATAACCGACCGGTGGCCGAGGTGCTCGAAGCCTTAAAAACCGCCTATGGCGTGGACATTCGCTACAGCCCCGCAGCCGTGGCGGGCTGCACCGTGAACCTGCACCGGCAGGCCTCGCTTCGCCAAGCTAGAAGTGCTGTGCCAGGCCACGGGAGCGACTTATTCCCAAGCCGACGCGCAAATTACTTTCCATTCAACTGGCTGTCAGTCAATCTAACCCCGGAAAAACCATGTATATTCATTGCAATCGTTTGCATAACCCCAACTGGTGGCCCGGCCGCCCGGGGTGAATGACGCTGGTTTTCCCGTTCTGCGCGGCGGCAGCTCCGCCCATTGATCCACTCTTTTCTTCCCACCCCTATGCTACCAAGGCTACTTCCCTTACCGGGCCTGCCCCGCCTCAAGCGGGCCGCCCTGCTCCAGTTCCTGTGCCTCACGCTGTTGAGCACCCTCAGCATTGCGGCGGCCAGCCCCACGGCTGCCCAGCCGTCGCTCACGCAGGCCGTGACCATAAACGCCCAGGACGCGGCGGTGTACAAAGTATTGGCCGACATTGAGAAGCAGACGGACGCGCACTTTCAGTACAGCCGCCAGCTCATCCGGGCCAACCGCCACGTTAGCCTCCGGGCCACCGGGCAGCCGCTGGGCCAGGTGCTGGCCGAGCTGCTGGAGCCCTTGCGCATCCGCTACACCCTCACCGACGACGGCATTGTGCTGAAGCCCGAAGCGGCCGGTCCCGTGACGGGCCGCGTGGTGGACGAAAAGGGCCAGGGCCTGCCCGGCGTGAACGTGGTAGTGAAGGGCGGCACCACCGGCACCTCCACCGACCCCGACGGCAAGTTTACCCTGACCGTGCCCGACAACGCCACGCTTGTGTTCAGCTTCGTGGGCTACACCTCGCAAGAAGTGGCGGTGGGCGCCCAGACGACCATTAACGTGGCGCTGGCCCCCGATGCCAAATCGCTGAGCGAAGTGGTGGTGGTGGGCTACGGTACCCAGCGCCGCCGCGACCTGACCGGGGCCGTGGCCCGGGTGGAGGGCTCGGAAATTGTGAACCAGCCGGTGCAAACGCCCACCCAGGCCCTGCAAGGCAAAATTGCCGGCGTGCAAATCATCAGCGACGGCTCGCCCAACTCGCAGCCCACGGTGCGCATCCGCGGCACGGGCACGCTGCTGGCCGGGGCCAACCCGCTCTACGTGGTGGACGGCGTGCAAACCACCGACATCCGCAACCTGAGCAACGCCGACATTGCCACGATTGACGTGCTGAAGGACGCCTCGGCCGCCGCCATCTACGGGGTGCGCGGGGCCAACGGCGTCATCATTGTGACCACCAAGAAGGGGGCCCTGGGCAAGCCGGTGCTCAGCTACAGCGGCACCTACGGCTTCAAACAGGCCGCCCACCTCGTGGAAATGGCCAACGCCGACCAGTACAAAAGCTACCTCGCCGACACGTCGCCGAATACCAAGTTTCCGGACTACCCGGGCTTTACGGGCACTACCAACTGGTACAAGGAAATCCTGAAGCACGGCATTTTCCAGAACCACAACCTGGCCGTGTCGGGGGCCACCGACAACGTGCGCTACTACTTCTCGGGCAACCTGCTGCAAGACGACGGCATCGTGACGCAGAACAAGTTCCAGCGCCTGACGGTGCGCTCCAATACCTCGTTCTCGCTCTCCGACAAGGTTACCATCAGCTCGCAGGCCTCGTACAGCCACGCCGACACGCGCGACGTGAACCTGGGCGCGGCCTACCTCAACGCCTACCGGGCGGCCCCCTTCATTCCGGCCAAGCAGGGCGAGTTGTACGGCAACACCTCCGCCTTCGGCAACGCGGGCAACCCACTGCTCGACATCGACAAGAACAACAACCGCTCGCTCGAAAACCGCTTGCAGGGCAACGTCGGCATCGACGTGCGGCCCGTGGACTGGCTCGTGCTGCGCTCGGCCATTAACCTGGACCTGAACTTCAACAACCGCACGATTTATAACTACCAGTTCAACAACGACGCCAGCACGTTCATCATCGCCGGCGGCAACCAGTTCAGCCCAACCAGCAGCCTGGGCGTGATGCAGAACAACTCCTACCGCTACCTGTGGGAAAACACGGCTACGTTTCATAAAACCTTCGGCGGCAAGCACGACCTGACGGTGCTGGCCGGCACTACCACCGAGGAGGGCCAGACCACGCCGCTCTACGGCTCGCGCCGCGGCGTGCCCGCCGACCCCAACCAGTGGTACCTGAACACGGGCGACCCCAACACGTCGGTGGTGAACCCCTACGACCCCAACAACCCCGACGCCGGGATGCTGCCCTCGAAAGACCGCCGCTTTTCAGTGCTGGGCCGCGTGAACTACTCCTACGAGGGCCGCTACCTGCTCACGGCCAACCTGCGCTACGACGCCTCGTCGAAGTTCGCCTCGAACCGCCGCACGGGCGTGTTTCCGTCGCTGGGCGTGGGCTGGGTGCTCTCCGACGAAGACTTCCTGAAGGACGTGCGGGGCCTGAGCTTCCTGAAACTGCGCGGCAGCTACGGCCGCCTGGGCAACGACCAGATTCCGACCAACTCCTACGTGACCACGGCCGACATCAACGTGCCCTACATCATCAACGGGCAGCAGACGCTGGGGGCCGTCATCAGCCAGCTGAAGGACGGCAGCGTGCACTGGGAAACCACCAGCGAGTACGACGCCGCCGTGGAGTTTGGCTTCCTCGACAACCGCCTCACCGGCGAGCTGACCTACTACAACAAGCGCACGAGCAACGCCCTGATTCCCATTAACATCCCTGGCATCCTCGGCGACCCCGACAACCAGCTCATCACCAACGCCGCCGACATCACCAACAAGGGTATGGAGGCGGCCGTGAACTGGCGCGCAAAGCTAGCCAGCGGCATCACCTACAACTTCGGCGTGAACGCCACCTTCAACACCAACCGCATCGCCAACCTCAACGGCGGGCAGGCGCTGTTCGCGGGGCAAAACCTGGTCACCAAGTCCGACAACGGCGTGGCGGCCGGCAGCTTCTTCCTGCTCGACGCCATCGGCGTGTACCAGTCGGCCGACGAGATTAAAAACTCGCCGGTGTCCATCTTCGGCACGGGCCCCAACGGGGGGCCCCAGGTGGGCGACTTGAAGTACGCCGACGTGAACGGCGACGGCAAGATTGACCTCAACGACCGCCGCTACTTCGGCTCGTACCAGCCGCCGGTGTATTTCGGGGTGAACGGCGGCCTCACCGCGCGCAACTTCGACCTCTCGTTCGTGTTTTCGGGCAACCTCAACAACAAGGTGTACAACGCCAAGAAGCAGGCCCGCACCCAGGGCACCGACAACATCGAGGCCAGCTTCGCCGCCGACCGCTGGACGGCCGCCAACCCTTCCGGCACCAACCCCCGGGCCCTGACGAGCAGCATGCCCAACTCGTCGTACTTCCTCGAATCGGGCGCGTACCTGCGCCTGACCAGCCTCGTGGTGGGCTACACCTTCGGCGTGAGCAGCCTGGAGAAGGCGCATTTGGCGTCGCTGCGGCTGTTTTTGTCGGGCCAGAACATCTTCACCGCCACCAAGTACACCGGCTTCACGCCCGAGCTGCCCGGGGGCCCCCTCAACTCCGGCATCGAGCTGGTGGGCAACACCAGCAGCTACCCCACCCCGCGCACCCTCACGGTGGGCCTGACCGCTAACTTCAAATAAGCCGCCGCCTGTTATGAAACCTACCCCCTTTTCGACGGGCCGCCGGGCCGGCACCGCCGCCCTGGCCCTGGCCCTGGTTGTGGCCAGTGGCTGCAAAAACTTCCTCGAAGTGGCCCCCCAGGGCCAGCTCAGCGAAGACGCCATCCGCACCGACCCCGCCGCGGCCCAGAAGCTGGTCGACGGCGTGTACAACGCCCTGTACTTCGGCGGCTTCGGCCCCGACGTGAACGGCTTGCAGAACATCATCATGACCGACATCGCCTCGGACGACGGCGACAAGGGCAGCACGCCCACCGACTACGGCGACGCGCTGACCATCGACAACTTCACCGCCACCTCGTCCAACGGCACCGTCAACAACGTCTGGAATGGCTACTTCCAGGCCATTGCCCGGGCCAACCAGGCCATCGACAAAATTCCGCTGAGCCCAGCCGCCGACGTCCTCAAAAACCAGGAGCTGGGCGAAGTGCGCTTCCTGCGCGGGTACTTCTACTTCAACCTGGTGCGGTTTTTCGGCGGCGTGCCCCTGATCAACGGCGTGCCCGCCGCCGCCGACGCCAATAACCCGGCGCTCCAGACGCGGGCCTCGGCGGCGGATACATACGCCTTCATCATCAACGACCTACAGTTTGCCGCCGACAACCTGCCGGCGAAGGGCGCGACGCCCGTGGGCCGGGCCACCAAGGCCGCCGCCCAGGCCATGCTGGCCAAGGTGTACCTGTACCAGAAAAATTACCAGAAGGCCTACGACCTCACCAGCGCCATCATCACCGGGGCGGCCTACTCCCTGTACCCCACTTACGCCGACATCTGGCGCACGGTGGGCAACAATAATTCGGAATCGATATTTGAGGTGCAAACCGGCGTGAATGCGGCCTGCAACAACTCGGCCGTGAACCTGTACGCCGTGTGCCAGGGCCCCCGCGCGGGCGGCAAGGGCGGGTGGTCGGACCTGGGCTTTGGCTTCAACAACCCCACCCAGAGCCTGGCGGACGCCTACGAGCCCGGCGACGTGCGCCGGGCCGGCACCATCATCTTCATCAACCCCACGGCGCCGGCCGGGCAGCGCTCGGTGGGCACCGTGCTCTGGGACGGCTTCCGCATCCCGACCAAGGACTCGGTGGAAAACATGCGCTACAGCTACAAGGCCTACCACAGCCGCACCAAGGAGCCCAACTGCGGCAACACCGACTACCTGCCCAAAAACGTCCGCATCATGCGCTACGCCGAGGTGCTGCTCATCAACGCCGAGGCCGCCCTGCAAATCGGCAACGCCGGGGCCGCCGCCACCAGCCTCAACGCGGTGCGCGCCCGCGCCGGCCTGGGGGCCAAAGCCGCCACGCTGGCCACCATTTGGCAGGAGCACCGCGTGGAGCTGGCCATGGAGCACGACCGCTTCTTCGACCTGGTGCGCCAGGAAAGCGTGATGCCCGGGCGCATTGTGCCCATTTTCGCGGCTCAGGGCAAAACCTTCGCGAAGGGCAAAAGCGAAATCTTCCCCATCCCGCAGCCCCAAATCGACCTGAGCGGCGGCGTGCTCACCCAAAACCCGGGGTATTGATTCCGCCTTCCCATCGTTCAGCGAGGCGCCTCACGGGCCCCCTTGAGGCCGGCCCCAAGGGGGCGTGAGGCGCCTCGCTAAACGACAACTACACGTCTTAAAAAGACAGCCATGCGCCTGAAACTTCTTGCCTCCCTGCTACTGGCCCCCGGCCTGCTGGGGGCCCAGCCCACGCCCAAAGCACCGCCGAAAAAACCCGCCGCGCCGCCCGCCTTCGATGCCCGGCAACGGCCGCGCCACCTCACCGACGAGCAGCTGCTGGACCTGGTGCAGCGCCAGACGTTCCGGTACTTCTGGGACTTTGGGCACCCAGTGAGCGGCATGGCGCGCGAGCGCAGCAATAGGTCGTTCGACTACGGCGATGAGGTGGTGACGACCGGCGGCACGGGCTTCGGCCTGATGGCCATCATCGTGGCCGCCGAGCGGGGCTGGATTACCCGGGCGCAGGCGGCGGCGCGGGTCAGTAAAATCGTAAATTTCCTGTGGAAGGCCGACCAGTACCACGGCGCGTTTCCGCACTGGTACGACGGGGCCACGGGCCACACCATCCGCTTCAGCCCGAAAGACGATGGGGCCGACCTCGTGGAAACCTCCTTTATGTACGAGGGCCTGCTCTGCGCCCGCCAGTACTTTACCAAGGACACGCCCGACGAGCGCAATGTGCGCAACAAGGTGCTCTGGCTGTGGGAAGGCGTGGAGTGGAACTGGTTCACCCAGGGCCAGAATGTGTTGTACTGGCACTGGAGCCCCAACAACGGCTGGAGCATGAACCACCAGCTGCACGGCTGGAACGAAGCCCTGGTGACCTACGTGCTGGCCGCCGGCTCGCCCCGCTACGCCATCGACAAGACCGTGTACGACCAGGGCTGGGCTACGGGCCCCGACTACCTGAACGGCAATACCTACTACGGCCACCAGCTACCCCTGGGCCCCGCGCTGGGGGGCCCCCTGTTCTTCTCGCACTACTCGTTTTTGGGCCTCAACCCCCACGGCCTGAAGGACGCGCACGCCGATTACTGGGAGCAGAACAAAAGCCACACGCTCATCAACCGCGCCTACTGCGTGGCCAACCCCAAGCACTACAAGGGCTACGGCGCCAATGCCTGGGGCCTCACGGCATCAGACAGTTACCAGGGCTACGCCGCCCACTCGCCCACCGAAGACCTGGGGGTGATTTCGCCCACCGCGGCGCTGTCGGCCATGCCCTACGCACCGGCCGAATCGATGCTGGCGCTGCGCCATTTCTACGATGATTTGGGCGATAAAATCTGGGGCCCCTACGGCTTCGTGGATGCCTACAGCGAGGAGCACAACTGGTACGCCGCCTCGTACCTGGCCATCGACCAGGGCCCCATCGTGGCCATGATTGAGAACCACCGCACCGGCCTGCTCTGGAAGCTCTTCATGAGCGCCCCCGAGGTGCAGCGCGGCCTGACGAAGCTGGGGTTCGAGAGCCCGGATATTAAGAAATAAAGCCGCCCGCCCGGTAATCGCCACGGGCTCCGCACCGTTCACCCAGTACACCGATTAGCGGGTAGCCGGCAGGAAAACCGGCAGCCCATCCCGTTCTTTACCAAATCACCTACTCTTCTCACCAATGACCCAATCTACCCGTATTTGCGGCGCCTTTTTCTTACTCACGCTGGGCCTGGGGGCCCGGCCGGCGGCGGCCCAGCAAGCGGCCGCGCCTAAAACTACGCTGCCCGCGCCCGACGCCAAAATGACGGCCTTCGTTGACAACCTGCTGGGTAAAATGACGCCCGAGGAGAAAATCGGGCAGCTCAACCTCGTGTCAGTCGGCTTCGATGTGACGGGCCCCGTGGTGAGCAAGGACGTGGACGCCAACATCCGCAAGGGCCGCGTGGGGGCCGTGCTGAACACCTACACGCCGGTAGCGGCGCGCAAACTCCAGGCCCTGGCCGTCAAGGAGTCGCGGCTGCACATCCCGCTCATTTTAGGATACGACGTCATTCATGGGCACCGCACCATTTTCCCGGTGCCGCTGGGTTTGGCTGCGTCGTGGGATTTGCCGGCCATGGAAAAAACTGCCCGCATCGCCGCCGACGAGGCCAGCGCCGACGGCGTGAACTGGATGTATTCGCCGATGGTGGACATTGCCCGCGACCCGCGCTGGGGCCGCATTATGGAGGGCAGCGGCGAAGACCCGTACCTGGGCTCGCAGATTGCCCGAGCGATGGTGCGCGGCTACCAGGGCCCCGACAACGACATGACCCGGCCCGACCGGGTGATGGCCTGCCTCAAGCACTTTGCCCTGTACGGGGCCGCCGAGGCCGGGCGCGAATACAACACCACCGACATGAGCCTCCAGCGCATGTACAACGAGTACCTGCCGCCCTATAAGGCCGCCGTGGAGGCCGGCGTGGGCTCGGTGATGTCGTCGTTCAACGACGTAAACGGCATCCCGGCCACGGCCAACAAGTTCCTGATGACCGACTTGCTACGCACGCAGTGGGGCTTTAATGGCTTCGTGGCCACGGACTACACCGCTATTAACGAATTAGAGGCCCACGGCCTGGGCGACGACAAAAAGGTGTCGGAACTGGCCATGAACGCGGGCATCGACATGGACATGGTGGGCGAGATTTTCCTGAACAACCTGGCGAAAAACCTGGCCGACGGCACCGTGACCCAGGCCCAGATTGACCAGGCCTGCCGCCGCGTGCTGGAGGCCAAGTACCGCCTCGGCCTCTTCCGCGACCCCTACCACGGCGTGAGCGAGAAGCGCGCCAAGGCCACGCTGATGAAGCCCCAGTACCTGGCCGACGCCCGCGACGTAGCCCGCCGCAGCTTCGTGCTGCTCAAAAACGATAAGCAAACCCTGCCCCTCAAAAAAACCGGCAGTATTGCCCTGGTGGGGCCCCTGGCCAACCGCCAGCGCGATATGATTGGCAGCTGGAGCGGGGCCGGTGACTGGAAGCAAGCCGTGTCGGTGGAGCAGGGCCTGCGGACCGCCGCCCCGGGCCTGAAAATTACCTACGCCCAAGGTGCCAACGTGGCCGACGACCCGCAGATGATTGACCGCCTGAACGCCTACGGCGGCGAGCTGAACATCGACCCCCGGGCCCCCGAGGCGCTGATTGCCGAAGCCGTGGCCGCTGCCCAAAGCGCCGACGTAGTAGTGGCCGTGGTGGGCGAAAGCCAGGGCATGACCGGCGAGGCCGCCAGCCGCGCCGACATCGGCCTGCCCGGCCACCAGCTCGATCTGCTCAAGGCCCTGAAAGCCACTGGCAAACCCCTGGTGGTAGTGCTCATGAACGGCCGCCCCCTCACCCTGCCCTGGGAAGACCAAAACGCCGACGCCATCCTCGAAACCTGGTTTTCGGGCACGCAGGGCGGCCACGCCGTGGCTGACGTGCTGTTCGGGGCCTACAACCCGGCGGGTAAAATTACGGCCACCTTCCCGCGGGCGGTAGGCCAGATTCCGATTTACTACAACCACAAAAGCACCGGCCGCCCCTACGCCGGCGTCAAGCTCGACAAGTACAAGTCGCGCTACCTGGACCTCCCCAACGACCCGCTCTACCCCTTCGGCTACGGCCTAAGCTACACTACGTTCAGCATTTCCAAGCCCATACTCAGCGCCGCCACCATACCCATGGCCGGGGCCCTGGACGTGACGGTGACCGTGCAGAACACCGGCACCACCGACGGCGAAGAAGTGGTGCAGCTGTACCTGCGCGACGTGGTGGGCACCAGCACCCGCCCGGTGCAGGAGCTGAAAAACTTCCAGAAAGTGCTGCTCAAAAAGGGCGAAAGCCGCCAGCTCACCTTCCACCTCACGGTGGAGGATTTGAAGTATTACAACAACAATTTGCAGTTCGTGGCCGAGCCCGGCGAGTTCCAGGTAATGGTCGGCAGCAACTCGCGCGACGTGCAGATGGCCTCGTTCACGCTAACGCAATAGGAGCCTTACTTTAGAGAAGGCAGGGGGTGGCGGGGGAAGAATTCATCGGACGGGCGGCTGTGCTGGATGAATTTCTGGCCCAGGGCTTTGGTATCGCTCACCACATATGGGCCTTTATATGAGCCGGGCTCACGAGCGACCGCGCCGACTACCTTGGGGCCGGGCGTAGCGGCGGGCGTAGCCGAACGGGTCGGTTTGGCCGGGGCCGTTTGGGCGCGGGCGGGGAGCAGTAGAGCCCCTAACACCAGGCCGGTTAGCAGGGTTAGAACGGTTTTCATTGCTTGAAAAATGAAAGGTGATGACGTACAGAAAGACTCCGTTCCGGCAGCTGGGCTGCGTGCCATTTCTGGCGGGCAGGGGCCCCGGGCTATTCGGTTGTTCCGCAGGTAAATATAAGCCGATCAAGCAATAAGCCAGCCTTGCCGAAGGCAAACGCCGGCGGGGCCGGTCCGGCCCCACTATGTTTACGGCCCGGCCGCCTGGCTGCCCAGGGCCCCCGCACCCGCGCCGCATGAACCAAACCGATCCGTCGTTACCCGCGCTGCCCAGGCAGTTGTATCCGCTGGGCGATGCGGCCGTGGTGGTGCAGTTTGGCGACGTTATCAGCCCGGCTACGCACGCGGCCATTCGGGCGTTTGGCGCGCACCTGGCGCAGCACCCGTTCGCGGGCCTGCGCGAGTGCGTGCCCGCCTTCACTACCCTCACCGTGTACTACGACCCGTGGCTGGTGAGCGACGGCGGCCGGCACCCGCCCTACGAGACCGTGGCGGCGGCGCTGCGCGAGCGGCTGGCCGCCGTGGGGCCCCCGGCGGCCACGGCCAGCGCCGGTTTGGTAGAAATTCCGGTGTGCTACGGCGGGGCCTGGGGGCCCGATTTGGCGTTTGTGGCCCGCTACACGGGCTTGTCGGCGGCTGAGGTAATTGCCCGGCACGCGGCTCCGGAGTACCTGGTGCACATGATTGGCTTCGCGCCGGGTTTTCCGTACTTGGGCGGGCTCGATGCGCGGCTGGCCACGCCCCGGCTGGCCCAGCCCCGCCCGCGGGTGCCGGCCGGCACGGTAGGCATTGCGGGGCCCCAGACCGGCGTTTACTCGCTGCCCACGCCGGGCGGCTGGCAGCTCATCGGTCGTACGCCGCTGCGGCTATTCGATGCTGCGTGGGCCGCCCCCAGCCTGCTGCACGCGGGCCAGCACCTACGCTTCGTGCCCATCAGCGCGGCGGAGTACGCCCACACCCAGCAGCATGATTATTAGCGTATTGCACCCCGGTCTGCTCACCACTGTGCAGGACCTGGGCCGGCCCGGCTACCAGCAAGCCGGTGTGGCGGTGGGCGGAGCCCTGGATGCCGGGGCCCTGCGCGTGGCCAACCTACTGGTGGGCAACCCCGACGGAGCGGCCGGCCTCGAAATCACCCTCCAGGGCCCCCGCCTCCGCTTCGACGCCGGCTGCCTCCTGGCCCTCACCGGGGCCAACCTCTCCCCCACCCTCAACGGCCAGCCGCTGCAACTGCACCGGCCCACCTGGGCCCCGGCGGGCGCGGAGCTGGCCTTCGGCGCACCCCGGGCGGGCTGCCGGACCTACCTGGCGGTGGCGGGCGGCGTGGCCGTGGCCCCGGTGCTGGGCAGCCGCGCCACCTACCTGCGCGCCGGGCTGGGCGGTTGGCACGGCCGCGCCCTGCGTGCCGACGACCAGCTGCCCGTGGGTGCGCCTTCGGCCATTGGGCAGAACATCATAAAAGAATTAACTGAAAATCAATTCGCTAAAAGCCAAGCCAGCTGGACGCCGGGGCCCCGGCTGTGCCCCGTGCCGCGCCGTAGCCCCCTCATCCGCGCCGTGCGGGGGCCGGAGTACGGGCAATTTGCGGCCGCGAGCCAGCAGGCGTTTTGGGAGCAGCCGTTTGCCATCACGGCCGCGGCCGACCGCATGGGCTACCGGCTGCAAGGGCCGGCGCTGGTGCGGCTGACGGACGCGGAGCTGCTGTCGAGCGCCGTCACTTTCGGCACGGTGCAGGTGCCGCCCGGCGGCCAGCCCATCGTGCTGCTCGCCGACCGCCAAACCACTGGCGGCTACCCGCGCCTGGCCCAAGCCATCACCGCCGATTTTGGGGCCCTGGCACAAGCCGCCCCGGGCCAGGCGCTGCGCTTCCGGGAAGTACCGCTGGCCGAAGCCCAGGCGCTGTACCTTGCGCAGGAGCGCGCCATGAGGGCGTTGCAGCGGGGTATTGGGCTTAGGTTTGCCCATTGAGTATCTGAATAAAAGTAACGTCATGCAGAGCGCAGCGAAGTATCTTTTCCACTGACTCTTTATTAGCATCGTTTCCGAATTGGCAAAAAGCAGAACATCATGCAGAGCGCAGCGCAGCGTCTTTCCCGCGTTACTAATAATAATTACTGGCGCGGAAAAGATGCTGCGCTGCGCTCTGCATGATGTTCTGCTTTTGATAAATACCCGCGTTTATTCCATCCCGTATGACATACTCCGTTGACCTGAATTGTGACATGGGCGAGAGCTTCGGGGCCTGGACGATGGGGCAGGACGCGGCCGTGCTGCCCTTCGTGACGTCGGCCAACATTGCCTGCGGCTTCCACGCTGGCGACCCCGGCGTGATGCGGCAAACCGTGCGGGCGGCGCTCAGCCACCACGTGGCCATCGGGGTACACCCAGGGCTGCCCGATTTGGTGGGGTTTGGACGGCGCGACCTGGCCATCTCGCCCGAGGAAGCTTTCGACATGACCGTATACCAGTTGGGGGCCCTGGGGGCCGTGGCCCGGGCCGAGGGCGGACGGTTGCACCACCTCAAGCCCCACGGGGCCCTGTACAACATGGCCGCCACCAACGCCGCCCTGGCCCAGGCTATTGCCGAAGCCGTGTACCGGGTGCAGCCCGAGCTGGTACTCTACGGACTGGCGGGCAGCGAGTTAACCAAAGCCGGCGAGCGGCTGGGCCTCAAAACCGCCCACGAAGTATTCGCCGACCGCACCTACCAGGCCGACGGCACCCTCACCCCGCGCCGCCAGCCCGACGCGCTGGTGGCCAGCGCCGACGCCGCCGTGGCCCAGGTGCTGCGCATGGTGCGCGAGGGCCAGGTGCGCAGCCAGCAGGGCCCCGATGTGGCCCTCCGGGCCGATACCGTGTGCCTGCACGGCGACGGGCCCCACGCCTTGGAATTTGCCCAGCGGCTGTACGGGGCCCTGCGCGAAGCGGGCGTGCACCTGGGCGCCACTTTTGCCGGGGCACGCTAATGGCGGCGGGCAAGCGGTGGTTCGGCGGGGCCAGCCTGGGGGCGGCGTTTTTGATGGCCAACTCGTCCATCGGGCCAGGGTTTCTGACGCAGACAACGGTGTTCACCCAGCAGCTGCTGACCAGCTTTGGGTTCGTCATTCTGGTGTCGGTGGTGCTCGACGTGGGGGCCCAGCTCAATACCTGGCGTATTCTCACCGTCAGTGAGTTGCGGGCCCAGGACCTGGCCAACCGGCTGCTGCCCGGGCTGGGCTACTTCCTGGCGACGATGGTGATTCTGGGCGGCTTCGCCTTCAACATCGGCAACATCGCGGGCTGCGGGCTGGGCCTGAACGTGCTGACGGGCATGAGCTTTGAGCACGGGGCCCTGGTGAGCTGCGCGGTGGCCCTGACCTTGTTTTGGGTGCAGGAAATCGGCAAAATGCTCGACGGCTTCACCAAAATCCTCGGCACGGTCAAGATTTTGCTGACGCTGGGCATTGCCTTCAGCGCGCACCCGCCCCTGCTGCAAGCGCTGCACCACACGCTGCTGCCGGCCAAAATCAGCGCGGCGGCCATCGTCACAATCGTGGGCGGCACGGTAGGCGGCTACATCACGTTTTCGGGGGCCCACCGCCTGCTCGACGCTGGCATTAAGGGCCCCGGCCAGCAAGACGTGGTGACGCGCAGCGCCGTCAGCGGCATTGTTATTTCCACGGTTATGCGGTTTGTGCTGTTCCTGGCCATCGTGGGCGTGCTCAGCCACGGCGCCGTGCTCGACGCCGACAACCCCGCGGCGGGCGTGTTCCGCTCGGCGGCGGGCGAGGTGGGTTTCCGCGTGTTCGGCGTCATTTTGTGGAGCGCGGCCATCTCGTCGGTGGTGGGCGCGGCCTACACGTCGGTGTCGTTTTTCAAGACGTTTCACCCCGTATTTGCCCGCTACGAGCGGGCCTGCATCTCCGTTTTTATTGTGCTGTCGACGGGCATTTTCGTACTCGTCGGCAAGCCCGCGCAGCTCCTGGTGTTCGCGGGGGCCGTGAACGGGCTAATTTTACCCATTGCACTGGGCATCATATTAGTAGCGGCCACCAGCCACCGCCTCATGGGCACCTACCGCCACCCGCGCTGGATGCTGGCCGCCGGCTGGGTGGTGGTGGCCATCATGGGGGCCCTAAGCGTGCCCGTGCTGGTGGAGCAGGTGGGGGCCCTGCTGCGGTAAGCACCACCAAAAAGCCCCGCCGCAAGTGCTTGCGGCGGGGCTTTCAACAGGAGCGAAAACGGCTAAAAATTAGTCTTTCGGCTTGATTTTCATTTTCTTGCGGTTGCCTTTCACTTTGGCACCCTTGGGGATGGTCACCGTGTTGGGGTCGGCAGTGGTGGTGGTCGATTCCACGGTGGTAGTGGTCATGCCCGGGGCGGGGGTCATCTCCGGGGCCGGAGCGGGCGTCATGGCCGGGGCAGCGGGCGTGGTGGGCGCCGTCGTTTGCTGGGTCGTGGTAGTCGTGGTCTGGGCGCTGGCCGAGTAGCCACCGGCAACGCACAGCAGGGCGAGGAGAACGAGTTGCTTTTTCACGGGAATATAAGGATTTGGTGAAGGAACCCACGCCGCTAAAGCGCGGGGTTTGAGTTGCCTTTAACGGAATCGGCAGAAAAAGTATTGCTTTTGCTCACCAATATTTCATAGCTACTCAATTTTTCTGCCACTTGGGGCCCCGCGCCGGGGCCCGCCCGCAACGCCGCCCAGGGCCTCCGGGCCCTGCGCAGGCGCTACCTTGAGCGGCGCGAATTTCATCCCAGGCTAATGGAAAAATGACGCGCTACGACCAGCCGCCGTAAATTTGCTTCCCGCTTTGCTTTCGCTTCCGTCCCATCCGTATGCCGCGCAAAAAAGTCTTGTTTCTGATTGGCTCGCCCAACCAGACCACGCAGATGCACCAAATTGCCGGGCTGCTGCGCGACGAGTTTGACCCGTACTTCAGCCAGCTGTACTACGACGGCTGGCAGCGCCGCTTCTACGAATTCCTGCTGTGGGCCAACCTCTTAAAGGGCACCATCGTCACGGGCCACATCAAGGAGAAGGCCGACCGCTACCTGGCCGCCCACGGCCTGCCCAACGACTTTGAGGCCCGGGTGTACGGCCACCGCTACGACCTGATTGTGTGCTGTTCCGACATCATCGTGCCCTGGAACCTGCTGGCCTACACCAAGTCGGTGTTCGTGCAGGAGGGCATGACGGACCCGCTCAACTTCTGGGCCCGCCTAATTAAGCGCTTCACCCGCTACCCCATCCTCACCATCAGCACCGCCCTGAATGGCATGAATAACTGCTGCGACGTGTACTGCGTGGCCTCACCGGGCTACGCGGAGCACTTCGAGCAGGTGGGCGTGGACGCGGGCAAGCTCGTGGTGACGGGCATTCCCAACTTCGACGACGTGGAGCAGTTGCGCCGCAACAGCTTCCCACACCGCGGCTACGTGCTGGTGGCCACCACCGACATGCGCGAAACCTACCGGCCCGACAACCGCCGCAAGTTCATCGGCGAGGCCGTGCGCATCGCCGCCGGCCGGCCCCTGATTTTCAAGTTCCACCCCAACGAAAACATGGCCCGCGCCACCGCCGAGGTGCGGCGCTGGGCCCCCGCTGGCACGCTCATCTACACCGAGGGCAACACCGAGGAAATGATTGCCAACTGCGCCGAACTCATCACCCAGTACAGCACCGTGGCCTTCGTGGGCCTGGCGCTGGGTCTGCCGGTGCACTCTTATTTCGACGTGGAGGACCTGAAGCGCAAGCTGCCCTGGCAAAACCACGGCACCTCGGCCCGCCGCATCGCCGACGTGTGCCGCCGCTACGCCGGCTTCGCGGGCAGCGGCCCGGCGTTTTTGAAACAATACCGGCCCGAAGACTTTTCTAAGCCCGCCGCGGGGGCCCCAGCCGCCACCCACGCGGCCCAGCCCAACCGCCCGTGAACATCCTCACCGTCATCCAGGCCCGCCGCGGCTCGTCGCGCCTCCCCGATAAAGTCAGCCTGCCGCTGGCCGGCCAGCCCCTGCTGGTGCGCATGGTGCAGCGCGTGCAACGGGCCACGCTGGCCGGCCAGATCGTGGTGGCCACCACCACCGATGCGGCCGACGACGCCCTGGCGACGCTGTGCGAAGCACACAATATCGACGTGTTCCGCGGCTCGCCCACCGACTTGCTCGACCGGCACTACCAGGCGGCGCTGGCCTTCGGGCCGGTGGATGCGGTAGTGAAAATCCCGTCCGACTGCCCCCTCATCGACCCCGCCGTGATTGACCGCGTGCTGGGCTATTATATAGATACGGCCGGGCAGTTCGATTTCGTGGGCAACCTGCACCCCGCCACCTACCCCGACGGCAACGACGTGGAAGTGATGCCCCTGGGGGCCCTGGCCACTGCCTGGCGCGAGGCCCACCGCCCGCTAGAGCGCGAGCACACCACACCCTTCTTCTGGGAAAACCCCGGCCACTTCCGCCTCGCCAACGTGGCCTGGGAAACGGGGCTCGACTACTCCATGTCGCACCGCTTCACGATTGACTACCGCGAAGATTACGAGTTCATTAAGGCCGTATTCGACGCGCTGTACCCGGCCAATCCAGCGTTCGGCCTGGACGATATTCTAACTTTATTAAAGCAAAGGCCAGACATTTACGCCCTCAACGCCAGCCTGGCCGGCGTGAACTGGTACCGCAACCACCTGGACGAGCTAAAAACCGTGGCCGCCGACCAAACCAAGGCTATATAGTTGAACGGTCGTGCAGAGCGCAGCGAAGCATCTCTACTGCGGCAGTAATTATCGATTCAGTATGCGTTAGAGATGCTTCGGCTACGCTCAGCATGACGTTCTCTAGCAAGAAAAAAGCCTATGACTTCCGAAAAACAAGACGAACTGAAAGCCCTGGCCCTGCGCGTGCGTGAGCACATCGTGCGCCTGAGCACCGACGGCGGCTGCTTCACCGGCGCCTCGCTGAGCTGCGCCGACCTGCTGGTGTACCTCTACGCCGACTTCCTGAACATCAGCCCCCAGACGCTCGACGCGCCCGACCGCGACTTTCTGTTCCTGAGCAAAGGGCACGACGTACCGGCCCTCTACGGCACCTTCGTCGAGCTGGGCTTCATGCCCAAAGAGCGACTAGCCAATCACTTGAAGGCCAACGACAGCATTTACTGGCACCCCAACCGCTCGGTGCCGGGCGTCGAGTTTCACTCGGGCTCGCTGGGCCACTTGCCGTCCGTGGGTCTGGGCGTGGCGCTCGATAACCGGATGAGGGGCCTGAAAAACCGCACCATCGTCATCACCGGCGACGGCGAGCTGAACGAGGGCTCCGTCTGGGAAACCGTGCTGGTAGCCGCCGCTCAAAAACTCAGCAACTTCACCCTGGTCGTCGACCGCAACCACTTCCAGGCCAACGTGGCCACCGAAGACCTGATTCCGCTGGAGCCCCTGGGGCCCAAGTTTGAAGCCTTCGGCTGGGCCGTGCAGCGCATCGACGGCCACGACTTCGCGCAGCTCGAAGCCGCCTTCGGGGCCCTGCCCTTCTCCGATGATAAGCCCTCGGTCATTATCTGCGACACGGTGCGCGGCCGCGGCCTGCCCAGCATCGAAGCCCGCGCCGACCGCTGGTTCTGCAACTTCTCGGCCGACGAAGTAGTGGAGCTCCTGAAAGAGCTGCACAGCCAGGAAGCCACCACGCTCACCTCGGAAACGCTGACGGTGCGGTAATTAACTAAACAATTAAAAAGGCCGTCATGCTCATCTAGCGTCCGCGCAGCCGAAGCATCTCTACTGCATTAGTAATCAGTTAGTCAGCGGGAGAGATACTTCGACTCCACTTCATTCCGCGGACGCTAGATGAGCATGACGGCCTAATAAAATACTGTTCGCAAAATGGCTTACGAAGACCTTATCCGCGAAACGGCCCTGGCCGACGACCGCCTCATTGTGATGACGGCCGAAAACCGCGCCCTCATCCGCAACCTGCCGGCCGTGCTGGGGCCCCGGTTCATCGACACCGGCATCACCGAGCAAACCCTGATTGGGGCGGCGGCCGGGCTGGCCCTGCGCGGGCGCATCCCGGTGGTGCACGCGCTGGCTACCTTCCTCACCCTGCGGGCCTTTGAGTTTATTCGCACCGACGTGGGCATCGGCCAGCTGCCGGTCAAAATCAGCAGCTTCGTACCCGGCTTCTTGTCGGACGGCAACGGGCCTACCCACCAGGCCATCGAGGATGTGGCCCTGATGCGCGGCATCCCGGGCATGACCGTTTTCGCGCCCGCCGACGAGGCCGACATGCTGGGTATGCTGCCCCAGATCTGGGCCTCGCCCAGCCCGGCCTACGTGCGCATCAATACCCGCCCCGGCACCTACCAGCACGCGCCCTTTGAAATGGGCAAAGCCGAAGTAGTGGCCACCGGCACCGACGCCACCATCCTCGTCTACGGCATGCTGTTCGAGCAGGCCCTCATCGCCCGCGAGCTGCTCGAAGCCCAGGGCAAATCGGTGGGCCTCGTAAATATGCGCACCCTCAAGCCCGTGGACGAAGCCGCACTGCTGCAAGTGGTGCGGGCCGGGGGCCTGGTCGTGACGCTGGAGGACCACTTCCAGACCGGCGGCCTCTACTCCATCCTGGCCGAGGTGCTGCTGAAGAATGAACTGACGGCCAAGGTCCTGCCCATCGCCCTCAACGAGAAGTGGTACAAGCCCGGCCTACTGAGCGAAGTACTAGAATACGAAGGCTTTACCGGCCAGCACATTGCCCGGCGCATCGCCGAAAAGCTGGGCGCTGACCCCGCCGCCATTACCACCAAAACTGAAGTGGTGGAAAACCAATTCGCCGAGTAATTACTCGTTCGTTGCCCTAACTGGCTGTCGTGCCGCCAAAAAGGCCGTCATGCTCATCTGGCGTCCGCGTAGCCGAAGCATCTCTCCCGCTGACTAATCATTGATTACTGCCGCAGTAGAGATGCTTCGGCTACGCGGACGCCAGATGAGCATGACGTTCTGTAAATCAACTCAAACCTTCCCGAATCCGATGCCCAACACTGTTTCTTCCAACGCCGACTACCCCGACTTCACCGAGTCGGACGCACTGTACGCCCGCGCCACTTCCATTATGACGCCGGTGACCCAGACCCTGGCCAAGGGCCCCGGGCAGTACACCAAGGGCGGGGCCCCCAAGTACGTGAAGCGTGGCAAAGGCGCCCACATCTGGGACGTGGACGGCAACGAATACCTTGATTTCCAGATGGGTATCGGGCCCATTTCGCTGGGCTACGCCTACCAGCGGGTGGACGACGCCATCCGGGCGCAGCTGGAGGACGGCATTACGTTTTCGATGATGCACGAGCTGGAAGTGCAGTTTGCCGAGCTTATCCACGAGATTATCCCGAACGCCGAGAGCATCCGCATCAGCAAAACCGGGGCCGACGTGTGCTCGGCGGCAGTGCGCGTGTCCCGCGCCTTCACGGGGCGGCCCCACGTGCTATGCTGCGGCTACCACGGCTGGCACGACTGGTACATCGGCACCACGAGCCGCGACAAGGGCATCCCGCAGGAAAGCAAGGACTTGGTGGACGCCTTTGAATACAACAACCTCGATTCGTTCAAGGAGTTACTGACGCCCGACGTGGCCTGCGTGATTCTGGAGCCGTTCATTTTCGACGAGCCCAAGGGCGACTTCCTGCACGAAGTGGCCCGCCTCTGCAAGGAGAACGGCACGCTGCTGATTTTTGACGAGATGTGGACCGGCTTCCGCATCGCCGTGGGCGGGGCCCAGGAGCACTTCGGCATCAAGGCCGACTTGGCGGTGTTCTCGAAGGCGTTTGCCAATGGGATGCCCATTTCGCTGCTCACCGGCCGGCGCGACGTAATGCAGCTGTTTGAGCAGGACGTGTTCTTCTTCACCACCTTCGGCGGCGAGGCCCTGAGCCTGGCCGCGGCCATGGCCACCATCGCCGAGATGCGCGAAAAGAACGTGCCCGCCCGCCTCGCCGAGCAGGGCAACAAGCTCAAAGTCGGCTACAACAAAATCGCCGCCGACCTCGGCCTGAGCCAGTACACCAAGTGCTACGGCTACGACTGCCGCAGCATCGTCACCTTCGATGCCAGCGCCGGCAACCCCCTGGAAGTGAAGGCCTACGTGCAGCAGGAGCTGTTCAAGCGCGGCATCATGTGGGGCGGCTTCCACAACATGTGCTTCTCGCACACCGACGCCGACGTGGCCCACGCCCTGGCCATGTACGCCGAAGTGCTGCCGCTGCTGAAAGAGGCCATCGCCGCCGGCGACGTAGCCACCCGCCTCCACGGCGAGCCGGTGGAAGCCGTGTTCCGCAAAGTGACCAACGCCGCCCCGGCGAAGGTGAAGTAGGGGCTTTTTGGGGCCCAGCAGCAATAGGGACCTCAAGCCCAGGCAGTTCCCCGGGCCGTCATGCTGAGCGCAGCCGAAGCATCTCTACTGCTGCACTAACTCAATCAATTTGATTACTTGCGCAGTAGAGATGCTTCGGCTGCGCTCAGCATGACGGCCCGGGACAATTTAGGGCCCCGGGCCAGCACGCCTAAATCCTTTATGAACCTCTTCGACCTTACCAACAAAACGGCCATCGTCACGGGCGCGTGCGGCCTCATTGGCCGGCAGCACTGCGCGGCACTGGCCGCCGCCGGCGCCAACGTGGTGGTGGCTGATATCAACCAAGCCGCAGCCGACGCGGTTGCGGCCGGCTTGCCCGGGGGCCCCCACCTGCCGCTGGCCGTGGACGTGACCAAGCCCGAATCGCTGGCGGCGGCGCGCGACCAGATTATCAAGCAGTTCGGGCACATCGACGTGCTGGTGAACAACGCGGCCATCAACGACATGTTCGAGAACCCGGCACTGGCCGCCGACCTCAGCAAGTTCGAGAACTTCCCGCTCGCCACGTTTCAGAAAGTGCTGGAGGTGAATGTGACGGGGGTTTTCCTGGCGGCGCAGATCTTCGGTACGCCGATGGCGGTGCAGGGCAGCGGCTCCATCATCAACGTGGCCAGCACCTACGGCATCGTGGGGCCCGACCAAAGCATTTACCGCAACGAGGCCGGTGAGCAAACCTTCTATAAATCACCTTCTTATCCCATGACTAAAGGTGCGGTAGTGAACTTCACCCGTTACCTGGCCGCCTACTGGGGCCCCCAGGGCGTACGGGTAAACACCCTTTCGCCGGGCGGCGTGGAGAACAGCCAGGACGCCTTTTTCGTGAAGCAATACAGCGCCAAAACGCCCCTGGGCCGCATGGCCGCCGCCACCGATTACCAGGGCGCCGTGGTGTTCCTGGCCTCCGAAGCCTCGGCCTACATGACCGGCGCCAACCTGGTAGTAGACGGCGGCTGGACGGCCATTTAGCGAGGTAGAGACGCATCTTTACGCCTCAGGATAGAACGCCGCTGGGCAGTACACGGGATACCGTTCAGACCGGAGGCGCAAAGATGCGTCTCTACTACGTTCTGAGGGCCATGAATTCACCATTAGCTAAATGAACCTAACCGACCTCCAAGCCCGTGCCAAGCGCATCAAACTGCTGCTGACCGACTGCGACGGCGTGCTCACCGACAACGGCGTGTATTACTCCGAGCGCGGCGAGGAAATGAAGCGCTTCAGCATCCGCGACGGCATGGCCGTGGAGCGCCTGCGGGCCGTGGGCGTGGAAAGCGGCATTATGACCGGCGAAACGTCGGGCTCGGTGCAGCGGCGGGCCGACAAGCTGCGCATCACCGAGCTTCACCTGGGTATTAAGGACAAGCCGGCGCGGCTGCACGAGATTATGGCCCGCACGGGCTTGGTGGCCGAGGAAATCGCCTTCATCGGCGACGACACCAACGACGTGGAAATCCTCAAGCTGGTGGGCTTAGCGGCCTGCCCCAGCGACGCCACCAGCTTTGCCCGGGCCGTGGCCGACTTCCACTGCGAGACACGGGGCGGGCACGGCTGCTTCCGCGAAGTGGCCGAGTTTATTATCGCCAGCCGGTAAAATAAAACCGCCGGGCGCACGTCTGGGGCCCAAACAAACCCGCGGTCCTGCTTATTGCGTATTATTATTTCTCGTATCCGGCCAGCTCCTGGCTTCACTCTTACCCCATCCGCTTTGGCATGAGCACCGTACAAATCAAGAAGAACCGCAGCATTGGCCCCGGCCAGCCCTGCTACATCATCGCTGAAATCGGCATCAACCACAACGGTTCCGTTGATATTGCCAAGCAGCTGATTGACGCCGCGGTAGCGGCCGGCTGCGACGCCGTGAAATTCCAGAAGCGCACCCCCGAGCTATGCGTGCCCAAAGACCAGTGGGAAAAGATGCGCGACACTCCCTGGGGCCGCATGAGCTACATCGACTACAAGCGCAAAACCGAGTTTGGCCTCGAAGAATACACGGCCATCGACGACTACTGCAAGGCGCGCGGCATCGACTGGTTTGCCTCGTGCTGGGACGAGCCGTCGGTCGATTTCATGGAGCAATTCCAGCCCGTGCTCTACAAAATGGCGTCCGCCTCGCTCACCGATAAGCCCCTGCTCGACCGCGTGCGCGCCACCGGCCGCCCGCTGATGCTGAGCACCGGCATGAGCACCCAGAACGAAATTACGGACGCCGTGACCTACGTGGGCCTTGACAACCTGATGATTGCGCACAGCACCTCAGCCTACCCCTGCCCCCCGGCCGAGCTGAACCTGCGCATGATCCAGACCCTTCAGCAGCAGTTCCCGAACACGCCCATCGGCTACTCGGGCCACGAAACCGGCCTGAGCACCACCGTGACGGCCGTGGCCCTGGGCGCCACCTTCGTGGAGCGCCACTTCACCCTCGACCGCGCCATGTGGGGCTCCGACCACGCCGCCAGCGTGGAGCCCGGCGGCATGGCCAAAATGGTGCGCGACATCCGCGACACCGAAACCGGCCTCGGCGACGGCGTGAAGGTGGTGTACGAGAGCGAAAAAGAACCCCTGCGCCGCCTGCGCCGCGAGGTGACGGCCGCTTAAATCAGCTGTTAGCTACTTGAAATGGCCGGTCATGCTGAGCGCTTATTCGGATAGACCCTGAATGCACAATATGCCGTTGAGTTGAAACTATTCGGGCCGCTCGCTTTTTTAGTGAGCGGTCCGCTTTTGTAAAGCCAATCAAGCGCTGGCCACCCTGGCTTATTTCCCTGGCTTTTGTCCAAAATACCCGAAAGCTGGTAGCCAGCCGCTATTAGCTAAAAGCTTAAACAATCATGCTGGAGACGCTAAGCAGCTTTTACGACGGCCTGAACCCGGTGGGCCGCACCACGCTCATCACCACGCCCATTTTGCTGCTAGCGGTGGTGGTGCTGCTGGTGCTCGAACGCAAGTACCCGTACCGCAAGGGCCTGCCATTCTTCCGCGAAGGGCTGTTCCTCGACCTGTTCTGGTACACGCTGGTGCAGAGCTACTTCCTGCAAATTCTCATTTTTGGGTTCATCATCGCGCCGCTGGCCAAGCACTTCGGGGCCCAGTTCCACTGGGTGAGCGACTGGCCGGTAGCGGCGCAGGTGGGCTTTTTCGTGGTTACACACGACTTCTATATTTACTGGTTTCACCGCTTCCAGCACAACAGCGCCTTTTTCTGGCGCACCCACGAGGCGCACCACTCGGGCAAGCAGGTAGACTGGCTGGCCGGCTCGCGCTCGCACGCGGTCGAAATTATCATCAACCAGACCATCGAGTTTGCGCCCATTATCCTGCTGGGGGCCAACCCCATCGTGGTGCCCATCAAGGCCCTTATCGACGCCGTGTGGGGCATGTACATCCACGCCAACGTGGACGTGAAATCGGGCAAGCTGCAGTACGTCATCAACGGGCCCGAAATGCACCTCTGGCACCACGCCGACCACGAGGAAGTGTACTTCGCCAATTTCTCCACCAAGTTTGCAGTCTGGGACTGGCTGTTTGGCACCGCCTACCTGCCCGAGGGCCGCAAACCCATCCGCTGGGGCCTGCCCTACGCGTTTCCGAAAGACTACTTTTTGCAGCACGCCTTTTCGGTGCGCCGCTTTGACGAGGGGGCCCTGGCCGAGAAATCGGCCCTGTTCCGGCACTACCACGGCGTACGCTTCCGGCTGCTGAACTGGGTGGGCCAGCACGTGCCCGCCGCCCAGGTGCTGCAAGGCTGGAACGTGCCCGATGGGGCCCCGGAAACCGTGGCCCACCGCCCCGGCGGCAACCCCAGCCCCGCGGCGCCCGTTATTCCCGCCGCCGCCGAATCGTCCTGCCCCGTCAACGCCCACTCTTGAATCCAGTTGCTAATTCCGCCTGGGTCTACCTGTTCCTGGCTTCCACGATGGAAGTGTGCTGGAACTATAGCCTGAAGTACACCAGCGTCGCCAAAATCCGGGCCATCGACTGGTCGCAGTTTTTTGCGGCTCCGGCCGGGCTCTACACCCTGCTGCCGGCCATCGGCTACGTGGCCTTTGGCGTGGCCAACGTGTTTTTCTTCTCCAAGGCCCTGAACCAGATACCCGCCAGCACCGCGTTTGCGGTGTGGATGGGCATTGCCCTGGTCGGCATCAAGATCGTGGATACCCTGGTGCTCAAGGAGCCGTTCAGCGCGTGGCACGTGCTGTATATTGGATTCATTCTGGTGGGCATCGTGGGCCTGAAGCGCACCGCGTAGGGCCCCGTTCCACTTTTCGTTTCCGCCATGATCCGCCTGATGCTTGCCGATGACCACGCCATCCTGCGCGATGGCCTGCGGGCGCTACTTGCCGCCGAGCCGGGCATCGAGCTGGTCGGCGAAGCCAGCAACGGGGCCGAGCTGCTGACCCTGCTGGCCAGCACCCCCGCCGACGTGATACTGGTGGACGTGAACATGCCCGTGCTCGACGGCTTTGAAACCACGACCGAGTTGCAGCAGCGCTTTCCCGAAGCGAAAGTATTGGTGCTCAGCATGCTCGACCACGAGCATTATGTGCTGCGGATGCTCCAGGCCGGGGCCCTGGGGTACGTGCTGAAGAACGCTGCCTTTCAGGAAATCACCTACGCCATCCGCACCGTGGCCGCAGGGCAGCGTTTTTTGTGCAGCGAAATTGGGCTGAATATGCTCTACAAGGCCGCTGGCGGGGGCCCTACCGGCAGCAGTGAGCTAGCAGAACCCGCCGGGGGCGTGGGCCTCACGGCCCGCGAGCTGGAAGTGCTCAAGCTCATCGCCGAGGGCCTCACCAACAGCGAGGTGGCCGACAAGCTCTTCACCAGCAAGCGCACCATCGAAACCCACCGCCAAAACATCATCGGCAAAACCGGCGCCAAAAACACCGCCGCTCTTATCAAGCTAGCCGTCCGGCAGGGCTTCATTAGCTAAGACCGCGGCACTGGCAGCCAGCTATTTGCCTTAAGTATTGCCCGCCCCCTTAGCTCAGCACCCCGCCGATGGTGCCAATGGTGAGGGCCACAATGGCGGTGTTGAACAGGAAGGCGATAAGCCCGTGCAGCAGGGCAATGGCGCGGATTTCACGGCTGCTGATGCCGATGTCGGCCGTTTGGGCCGTCATGCCCACCACGAAGGAGAAGTAGGCGAAATCGAGGTAGTTGGGTTGGAGCTTTGGCTCGTCTTTCTCCTTGCCGGTGTCGTCGGGAAACGTCAGCCCCCCCTGGTCGTGGCCCTGCGCATCGGCGTCGTAGTACGAGTGGGCGTAGCGCAGCGTGAATACGCAGTGCACCAGCGTCCAGGCCAGGGCCACGGCCCCCAGGCCCAGCGCCAGGTGCAGGGCCTTCGCCTCTTTGGGCACGTCTTTGATGGTGCCCAACAGCCCCACCACAGCCGCCAGGCTGGCCAGGGCGGCCCCAATCACCACCAGAAAGGCCACCGTGCGGGGCAAGTCGTCGCTGGCCGCCACGCGGCGGATGTCGTCGGTATCGGCCGTGCGCATCGCCGCCAAGATCAGGAACAAGTTGACGGCCGCGAAGCCGTCCCAGCCAGCCACGGCGCGGGCCAGAGTGCCCATGGTGGCCGGGGCCAGCCACGCGGCCAGGGCCCCCACGGCCGCACCCAGGGCAAAGCGCCACTCCAGGTGCGCCAGGCGCAGCCAGAGGTTGATGGTTTGGGCAGGCGTAGCGGGGGCAGCGGGTTTAGCCATAAAGCCCTAAGGTAAGGCAGGGCCAGTGTTGGTTGGCTGAAGGAAGCGGCCGCGGGGCCCCGGTGCGGGCCCGCTGCCCCAAGTTTTCTTTCCTTTGCCGGCATGAACCCCGCCCCGCTCTCCGGCCTCTACGCCCCCTCGCTCGCCCTCATCACCGATTTGTACCAGCTCACGATGGCCTACGGCTACTGGCAGCAGGGCCTGCAAGACCGCGAGGCCGTGTTCCACCTCTACTTCCGTAAGGCGCCGTTCCAGGGCGGCTACGCGGTGGCCGCCGGCCTGGCCCTGGCCGTGGACTGGCTGGAAAACCTGCGCTTTTCGGACGATGACCTGGCGTACCTCGGCAGCCTGCGCGGCAGCAAGGGCACGCCGCTGTTCCCGCCCGACTTCCTGGCCTACCTGCGCGATTTGAAGTTTACCTGCGACGTAGACGCCGTGCCCGAAGGCACCGTAGTATTCGGTAACGAGCCGCTGCTGCGCATCCAGGGGCCCCTGCTGCAAGCGCAACTGCTGGAAACGGCACTGCTCACGCTCGTCAATTTCCAGACGCTCATCGCCACCAAGGCCGCCCGCATCCGCGAGGCCGCGGGGCCCCACGACCAGATTCTGGAGTTCGGCCTGCGCCGTGCTCAGGGCTTCGACGGGGGCCTGGGGGCCAGCCGCGCCGCCTACCTCGGCGGGGCCGATGCCACCAGCAATGTGCTGGCCGGCCAGCGCTACGGCCTGCCCGTGCGCGGCACCCACGCCCACAGCTGGGTCATGTCGTTTGCCGACGAAGAGCAGGCCTTTACCGCTTACGCCCAGGCGTTTCCCGACGATTCCGTGTTCTTGGTGGACACCTACGACACGCTCGACGGCGTGCGCCACGCCATCGAAGTAGCCAGGAAAATGCGCGCCCAAGGCCACGAGCTGGGCGGCATCCGCCTTGATTCGGGCGACCTGGCCTACCTCAGCCGCGAGGCCCGGGCCCTGCTGGACGAGGCGGGATTTGATAAAGTGCGCATCGTGGCCAGCAACGACTTGGAGGAAAACCTCATCACCAGCCTCAAGCAGCAGGGGGCCCGCATCGACACCTGGGGCGTGGGCACGCAGCTCGTGACGGCCTACAACCAGGCGGCCCTCGGGGGGGTGTATAAGCTGGCCGCCCTGCGCACCGCCGACGGCACGGGCTGGGATTTCACTATTAAGCTCAGCGAGCAGATTGCCAAAACCAGCGTCCCCGGCATTTTGCAGGTGCGCCGCTACCTCGACGAGCAGGGCCACCCACGGGCTGACATGCTCTACAACACCGCCGTGCCGCTGCCCGAGCGCCTCGTGCTCGTCGACCCCAACGATGCCACCCGCCGCCGCCCGGTGCGCCCCGGGGCCCCCTTCCGCGAGCTGCTGGAACCCGTGTTTTGCCAGGGCCGCCGCGTGCTCGACCTGCCCACCCTGGCCGAAAGCCGGGCCCTTGCCCAGCGCGAAGTGGCCAGCCTCGACCCCGCCGTGCGCCGCTTCCTCAACCCCCACACCTACCCCGTAGGCCTGGAGCTCAGCCTCTACGATTACCGCACGCAGCTCATCCTGGCTAAGCGCCCCCAGCGCCCGGCGTAGGGGCCCTGCATAAATTATGGAACAGCCATGCGCCTAAAAGCGTGGTCAGTGCTACAAACGTAACCACCGCTATGGACCCGGCGAAAACCGAAGGGCACGGCGTGCATGGCCCTTTGTCCAAGCACGGTTCGCACTGGAAACCATGGTAATAGCACCAATCGTAGCTGCCAAGACAGGCCACTAGCGCGGCAGTAGCCAAATAAATTTTCGTCACTTTATGCATAAAAAAACTGCCGTCGCTACCAAGGTAGCGACGGCAGTTTTTTTATGCTATCCCATTCAATTACATGTGGATGGCGCGGTTATCCGTCGCGGCCATGCAGGCTTCCTTCATGGCCTCGGCGTAGGTGGGGTGGGCGTGGCTCATGCGGGCCACGTCCTCGGCGGAGGCGCGGAACTCCATGGCCGTCACGGCCTCGGCGATGAGGTCGGCGATGCGGGGCCCGATCATGTGCACGCCCAGGATTTCGTCGGTGGTCTTGTCGGCCAGCACCTTCACGAAGCCGTCGGTGTCGCCGCTGGCGCGGGCGCGGCCGCTGGCTTTGAAGGGGAACGAGCCCGTTTTGTAGGCCTTGCCCTGCTCCTTCAGCTGCTCCTCGGTGTAGCCCACGCCGGCCACTTCGGGCCAGGTGTACACCACGCCGGGGATGAGCAGGTAGTTGATGTGCGGCTTCTGGCCGGCGATGGTTTCGGCCACAAACGTGCCTTCTTCCTCGGCCTTGTGGGCCAGCATGGCCCCGCGCACCACATCGCCGATGGCGTAGATGCCGGGCACGTTGGTTTGCAAATGCGCGTCGACCTTGATGCGGCCGCGCTCTTCCATCTGCACGCCGGCGGCTTCCAGGTTCAGGCCCGCCGTGTAGGGCGAGCGGCCCACGGCCACGAGGCAGTAGTCGCCTTCCAGCTTCAGCTCCTCGCCCTTAGGCGTGGTGGCCGTCACGGTCACCACGTCGCCGGTGCGGGTGGCGCCGGTTACTTTGTGGCTCATGTAGAACTGAATGCCGATTTTGCCCAGGACGCGCTTGAGCTCCTTACCCAGGGATAAGTCCATGTTTGGGATAAGGCTGTCCATGTACTCCACCACCGACACCTTGGCGCCGATGCGGGCGTAAATCGAGGCCATTTCCAGGCCAATCACGCCGCCGCCAATCACGACGAAGTGCTTGGGCACTTCGCGGATGGTGAGGGCCTCGGTGCTGGTGATGATGCGCTGCTTGTCTTGCTGGATGAACGGCAGTACCGTGGGCTTCGAACCGGTGGCGATGATGACGTTCTTGGTTTCAATGGTTTGGGCCTCACCGCCGCCGGTGGGCGCGATGATGATATGGTTTTTATCGACGAACGAGCCAACACCGGCCAGCACGTCGATTTTGTTCTTTTTCATCAAGTAGACAATGCCGTCCACGTTGGCTTTCACCACGCCGCCCTTGCGGTCCATCATCTGGTTCATATTCACCGCCAAGTCTTTCAGCTCGATGCCGTGCTCCTTGAACGTGGTGTGCGCATTGTGGTAATGCTCAGTGCTGTCGAGCAGGGCTTTGCTCGGAATGCAGCCCACGTTGAGGCAGGTGCCGCCCAGGGTGGGGTATTTCTCGATCAGAGCGGTTTTGAAGCCCAACTGGGCGCAGCGAATGGCCGCCACGTAGCCGCCGGGGCCGCTACCGATTACCGTAACGTCGTACTGATTCATAAAAGCGAAAAGGTCGGTTGAATGCTCAAAGGTACGGCAAAACCAGCCGCCCCGAGGGCTCCCACCGACGCCCGGGGCCCCGTAAAACCCAAAAAAACCAGCCGCAACACGGCTGGGCTTTTCAGACTTTCTCATCCCATTAATTAAGGTATTTGGTATTGGCGCGGAGGACTCCGCGGGCAATGGCCAAGTTGACGCCCCGCGTGCTCACCACCAAGCAGATGAGCTTATTACCGCCGGTGCTGGGTTTAGTTGGGTGCAGCTGGCTGGTCAAGTCGAGCAGGGCGCCTCCGATCATCTCGCCCGGCAACCATCGCCTTTCGTATGGCAATTAGGCGAGAGGCAGCGCCCAGGGGCCGCGTTGGGGGCCGGCTAGTCGTATAGGCTGGAGATTTGCTCCAGGCGGTTGGGGGCCAGCAGGGTAATGCGGCTGCCGCGCGTGTCGATGATACCTTCCGCCTTGAATTCGGAGAGCAAGCGGGTAGCCGTTTCCTTGGCCGTGCCCACCAGGGCCGCCAGGTCGTCGCGCGAGAGCGAAATGGTGAACGGCGCGGCCGCGCCGTCGTGGTACGTGCGCTGCAACAGCAGCAAGGCTCCGGCCAGCCGCTCGCGCACAGGCTTATAGGCCAGGTGCAGCATACGTTCCTCGGCTTCGCCCAGCCCCTGGGCCATCAGCTGCATCAGCGACATTGAAAACTGGACGTTGGATTGCACCAGCCGCAGGAAATCGGCGCGGGGCACAAAGCACACCACGCAGTCGTCCAGGGCCACGGCCGAGGTCGAGTAGCACTTTTCGGTCAGCAGCGAGTGGTAGCCCAGCACGTCGCCGCCCTTTACCAAGCGTACGATCTGCTCTTTGCCATCGCCGCCCACCCGGGCCACCTTGATGCGGCCCTGGCGCACGCAGTGCATTCCCAGCGTGGCGCTGCCCGCGCTAAAAATCGCCTGGCCCTTCTGGTACACCTGCGATATTTTGTTGCCAGCAACCCTGCCCAATTCGTCCAGCTGGCAGCAGCCCGGCAGGGGCCCCCTGCGGTTGGGGCAATCCAGACAGTTGGGTGAAGCGGAGTGGCTCATGGGGCAACGCTAATGGGTACGACCTACCAAAGTTAGCGATACGCCTCTGCATAAGCGAGAAAAATAATATTTAAACCGGCATATATCGTTGTTCGTCTGCCAATTTAGACCATACAACCGGCATAAACGAAAAACGCCCGGCGTACAGACTCGTGCGCCGGGCGTTGCGGCCACGGCTACTACTTGCCGGAGCCCTACCGCTCGGCCTGCGCCGCCACCCAGGCCGAGCCGCCGGCCACCACCAGCGCGTCTTCGCCCAGGCCCACGAGCGACGTATTGGTGTGGGTGCGCTCGCTGATGGTTTTGCGCAGCCAGAATGTGAGGAACGTCGAGGCCACCGCCCCCAGGCTGCCCACCAGGGCCCCGCTCAGGGCGCTGCCGCCGCGGGCTTTATAGAGCGTGGCGCCCACCAGGGCCCCCGAAACAGCCCGGGCCCCCACTTGCTGGGGCTCGGTGCGGTTGCCAATGTTGGGCAACTTGTCGCCTACGAATTCCATACCCAGCAGGACCTTGAGGGTGCTGGCCACGGCGGGATTTTGCAGGAAGCGCAACGGCGACTTGGCCAGGCTCTTGGGGCGGGCCTGCCCGCTCAGGTAGTGGCTGAGGAAGGCGGGGCCGCTATTGGTACGCATGCCCGACAGGACGGCCAGGCCCAGCACAGGCCAGAAGCGGGCCGAGGGGGCCGGCTTGGGCCAGTTGGGGTCTTTCTTGAACTTGGCGGCTTTCAATTTTTTAGCTTTCATAAAAAAGGTAAGGCTACGGGCCGGGCGCACGTGCCCGGCCCGTAGCCTTAACGAAAACCACAGCCCGAAGGCTGGTTTTTCTATTGCTGCCCGCTGGGGGCCCTACACGCCCAGTAGCAGGCGGGTGGGATCTTCAAGCAGCTCCTTCACCCGCACCAGGAAGCTGACGGATTCGCGGCCGTCGATGATGCGGTGGTCGTAGCTGAGAGCCAGGTACATCATAGGGCGAATCACCACCTGGCCGTTCTCGGCCACGGGGCGCTGGATGATGTTATGCATCCCCAAAATGGCCGATTGCGGGGCGTTGATAATGGGCGTGCTCAGCATCGAGCCGAAGACGCCGCCGTTGGTGATGGTGAACGTGCCGCCCGTCATCTGCTCGATGGTCAGCTTGTTGTCGCGGGCCAGCACGGCCAGGCGCACCACTTCCTTCTCAATACCTTCGAACGAGAGCTGCTCGGCATTGCGAATCACGGGTACTACCAGGCCCTTGGGGGCCGACACGGCGATGCTGATGTCGCAGAAATCGTTGTACACCAAGTCGGTGCCGTCGATTTGGGCGTTCACGGCGGGCCATTCTTTCAGGGCCACGCACACGGCCTTGGTGAAGAACGACATGAAGCCCAGGCCCACGCCGTTTTTCTCCTTGAACTTGTCCTTAAACTTGGTGCGCAGGTCCATGATGGGCTGCATATTCACCTCGTTGAAGGTGGTGAGCATGGCCGTTTCGTTCTTCACGGCCACGAGGCGGCGGGCCACCGTTTTGCGCAGATTGCTCATGCGCTCACGGCGCTGGCCGCGGCTGCCGGCCGGGGCAGCGGGCACCGCCGCCGCGGGCGCGGCCGCCGCGGGCACTGCCGGAGCAGCTTGCGGAGCAGGAGCGGCGGGCTTGGCCTGCGCGTTCTGGGCATCTTCCTTGGTAATGCGGCCGTCGCGGCCCGAGCCGGCCACATCGGTAGTAGCTACGCCTTTCTCATCTAATATTTTGCCAGCGGCCGGCGAGGGCACACCCGTAGCGTACGTCGCGGCACCGGGCGCGGCGGGCGTTTGGGCCAGGGGCACGGCCGCTGCCAGGGCGGCGGGGACCGCCGCAGCCGGCGCGGCCGCCGGGGCCCCACCGCCGCCTTCGATGCGGGCAATGAGGGCCCCGATGCCGATGGTTTCGCCCTCCTGAGCAGCGTGGCGCAGGATACCTTCGGCCTCGGCGGGCAGCTCAAACGTGGCTTTGTCTGACTCCAGCTCGGCAATCACTTCGTCGCGCTTCACGGCCGCGCCGTCGGGCTTCAGCCACTTGGCAATGGTCACCTCCGCAATGGATTCGCCAACGGCAGGAATCTTCATTTCTACGGTGCTGCCACCGCCAGCGGCGGGTGCCGGAGCCGCCGCAGGAGCGGCGGCCGGGCTTCCACCGGGGCGGTCGGCCGGGGTCCCACCGTAGCCGGCCTGGTCGCTGGCCTGCGGGTTTTCTTCGCCTTTCGCCAGCGGGTCGGCGGCGGCGGCGGCGGCAGGAGCTGGAGCAGCAGCGGCCGGAGCAGCGGCGGCGGGGGCCCCGGCGGCTTCGCTGCCACCGTCGAGCTCGGCGATAATAGTACCGATGCCGATGGTTTCGCCCTCAGCCACCCGAATTTTCAGCACACCGGCGGTTTCGGCGGGCAGCTCAAACGTGGCTTTGTCGGATTCGAGCTCGGCAATTACCTCGTCGCGCTTCACGGCGTCGCCGTCTTTTTTCAGCCACTTGGCAATGGTTACTTCCGTGATGGATTCGCCGACGGCGGGAATTTTGATTTCGGTGGGCATGGGTTATAAGGTTGAATTTTGTTTATCGAAAAACACTACCGGCGCGTTGTCACAAAAGCGCGGCCTGAACCAAGGGCCGCAACCGGGCCTGAAAGTACCGCGCAATGCGCAGCGCTTCTTGCATTTCGGCAAGCGTAACGCGGGTTTGCGGCGGGTAGCGCGTTTCTACCGCATAGTCGGCCAGTTCGTCGGCTTGGTCCAACTCCGCCGCCGAAAACGTAAGTACTGGCTGGAGCCGGTTCAAAAGCTCAGGCAGGTCGTGTGCGCGCGGAAACTTGTTGCCGTGGGCCAGCAACGCGCCTTTGCAGTATTTCTCTACTGCCTGCTGGCAGGCAAAAGGAATATGATAGCCGTATATGGACGGGTCATCGGCTAGCATCCGCTCGGCGGCCCGCAGGTCCGGGTCGGCCACCTCCAGCCATTCCTGCAGGTACGCTTTTTCGGCGGGGCTAAGCGGCTGCATACAAGATGCGTCCTTCGGTAACGGCCTGCGCCTCGATGGTAGAGCGGACGGCGGCGGCGGCGGCGGTTACTTCGGCCGGGGTGCGCACCAGAATGTCCATTGGGGCCCCAGCCCCGCGCAGTAGGCGGCGCACGGCCACGGCCCGTTCGGCGCGCGTAGGCCCGATGCCCGCCTTAATCACGAGCAAATCCAGGTCGCTGTCCTCCGTAGGCTCGCCGTAGGCATACGAGCCGAACAGGATGATTCTGTCCGGCGCGTAGCCCTCTACGATGCGGCGCACAATGGCCTGGATTTGCTCTTCACTGATCACGGCTATTCTTGCTTTTTGGCCACCGCCACCGTTTCCTTGATTTGGCCGTCGGCCACGGCTTCCTTGGGCTTGTCGAAGGCGCGGGCCACGAGGTCTTTCTGCTCCTTTACGTGGATTTTGTTGTAGCCGGTGGCCGGCGAGGCCGAGGGCTTGCGGGCCACCACGTCTTCCAGCTCGCGGCGCATGAAGCGGAGCAGGTAGTTCCAGTAGCCCATGTTCTCGGGCTCCTCCTGCACCCAGAACACCTTGGCTTTGGGATACTTGGACAGCTCGACTTGCAGTTGCTGCTGCGGGAAGGGGTGCAACTGCTCCACGCGCACCAGGGCCACGTCGGTGCGGTTGCTGGTGCGCTGCTCGTCGAGCAGGTCGTAGTACACCTTGCCCGAGCACAGCAGCACGCGCTTCACCTTCTTGGCTTCGGCGTAGTCGTCGGCCAGCACTTCGCGGAAGCGGCCGCTGGTGAATTCGTCAAGCGGCGACACGCACAGTGGGTTGCGCAGCATCGACTTGGGCGACATCACCACCAGCGGCTTGCGGAAGCTCCACGCCAGTTGGCGGCGCAGTAGATGGAAGAAGTTGGCCGGTGTGGTCACGTTGGCCACGACGATGTTGTTCTCGGCGGCCAGCTGAAGGAAGCGCTCGGGGCGGGCGTTGGAGTGTTCGGGGCCCTGGCCCTCGTAGCCGTGGGGCAGCAGCATCACCAGGCCGTTCATGCGCTGCCACTTGCTCTCGGAGCTCACCACGAACTGGTCGATCATGGTTTGGGCCCCGTTGGCGAAGTCGCCGAACTGCGCCTCCCAGACCACCAGGGCCGTGGGGTTGGCCATGCCGTAGCCAAACTCAAAGCCCAGTACTGCGTACTCGCTCAGCAACGAGTTGTAAATGCACAGTTGTTCGTGCTCGCCTTCCAGGTGGTTCAGCGAGTTGTAGGGCGCCGAGGTTTCGGCGTCGTGCAGCACCGCGTGGCGGTGCGAGAACGTGCCGCGCTGCACGTCCTGGCCGCTCACGCGCACGACGTGGTTTTCGGTCAGCAGCGAGCCATAGGCCAGCAACTCGCCGGCGGCCCAGTTCAGCACGCGGGTTTCGTAGAACATCTTGCGGCGCTCGCGCAACAAGTTGTCGATCTGCTTGATGGGCTTGAAGCCGTCGGGAATCGTGGTTAGGGCTTTGGCCACTTTCGCCACCACTTCCTCCGATACGCCGGTTTCGGGCGATTGGGCGAAGTCCTCGTTGGTGCTGCGGCGCAGGCTGCGCCACTCGTTTTCCAGGGCCTGGTATTTATAAGGCAGCGGCTTCTGCTTCACCAGGTCGAGGCGGGCTTGCAGCGTGTCGCGGAACTCCTTGTCCATCTGGCTGGCCAGCTCAGCGTCCACGTCGCCGCGCTCTACTAGCGTGGCGTTGTACACCTCGCGCGGGTTCTGGTGCTTCGAGATGATGTTGTAGAGCGTGGGTTGGGTGAATTTGGGCTCGTCGGACTCGTTGTGGCCGTGGCGGCGGTAGCACACCATGTCGATGAAGAAATCGGCGTGGAACTGCTGGCGGTACTCGGCGGCCAGCTGGGCGGCAAACACCACGGCCTCGGGGTCGTCGCCGTTGACGTGAATCACCGGCGCGTCAATCATCTTGGCCAGGTCGGTGCAGTAAATCGATGAGCGGGCATCCTCAAAATCAGTGGTGAAGCCCACTTGGTTGTTGATGACGAAGTGCACCGTGCCGCCGGTTTTGTAGCCTTCCAGCTGCGACATCTGGGTCAGCTCGTAGCCGATGCCCTGGCCGGCCAGCGCCGCGTCGCCGTGAATGAGGATGGGCAGGATTTTGTGGTAGTCGCCGCCGTACTGGTGCTCAATTTTAGCGCGCACGAAGCCTTCCACCACCGGGTTCACCGCCTCCAGGTGCGAGGGGTTGGGGGCCAGCTTCAGGTTAACTTTCTTACCATTAGCCGTTTCCACCTCCGACGAGTAGCCCATGTGGTACTTTACGTCGCCGTCGCCCATGGTCAGGTCGGGGATGGCCGTGCCCTCGAACTCCGAGAAAATCTGCTCGTACGTTTTGCCCATGATGTTGGCCAGCACGTTCAGGCGGCCGCGGTGGGCCATGCCGATTATCACCTCCTGCACCCCCAAATCGGCGCCCTTGCCGATGATGGCGTCCAAGGCCGGAATGGTGGTTTCACCGCCTTCGAGCGAGAAGCGCTTCTGCCCCAAAAACTTGGTGTGCAGAAAGTTCTCGAATACCACCGCCTCGTTCAGCTTCTTCAGGATGCGCTTTTTGTACTCCGCGCCGGGGTTGAAGGATAGGGCTTCGCGCTCAATTTTCTCGCGCAGCCAGTCCAGCACCTCCGGGTCGCGAATGTACATGTACTCGAAGCCCACTGTACCGGTGTAAATCTTTTCCAGCGCCGCAACGATGTCGCGCAGCGTGGCCTTAGGCCCCAAGCCCAGCGTTTCGCCGTTGCGGAACGGCGTGTCCAAGTCGGCTTCGCTCAGGCCAAAATCCGACAAATCAAGGTGGGGCTGGCGGTCTTTACGCTCGCGCACCGGGTTGGTTTTGGCGCGCAGGTGGCCACGGCTGCGGTAGGCGTGGATGAGGTTGCGAACGGCCGTCTCCTTATCGTTGGGCACGGTTTCATTGCCAACGAGGCCCGCGGGGGCGTTATTAGTCGAAGCCACTGTGTTCAGCACGCCGTAGTCGTTAGGCTGGGGCGCGGCCGGCGCGGCCGGCGCGGCCGGCGCCGCTACCGGGCCCGCGGGAGCCGAAGCGGCGCCGCTGCCGTTGGTGGCCGGGGCCTCCTCGGCCGGGAACTGCTGCGAGAAATCAAACCCTTCGAAAAACTTGCGCCAGCCAAAATCCACCGATTCGGGGTTTTGCTGGTACGCTTGGTACAGGGTTTCGATGGCCACCGCGTCGGCGTTGGCGATATACGAGTAAGAGTCCATGGACGAAAGTGCTGGGTGGGTAAGGCAGCGCAAAAGTAAAAGGCTTGAAAACAAAGCTCAAACTTATAATCGGGTTTACAAATTGACTTATCTACCAAATATATAGGTATGGATTTAGCTACCAATTACCGCCCTCTTTGCACTGGCAAGCTATCAATAAAATGCCATTCTGCTAAAGAATGTGCCTTTGGGGCCCCAAATTGTGCCGGAAATGGTTTGCGCTGGCCCTTAATCTCTTACTGGCCCCGCCCAGTGCACCACGGTGCGGGGCGTACCGTCGGGGGTGTACAGCAGGCTCAGGGGCTGGGTAGGGTCGCGGTTGACGTCGGCGAGCGTGATATCCCAGCGGTACCACAGCTCGGCCAGGGCCTGGGCGTAGGCGGCGTTTTCCCATGGGTTGAAGATGGCCACGCCCACGTCGTCAATCAGCGCGTCGAATACTAGGTGGGTGTCGCCGGGGCGCGGGTGGCGCGGGTACAGGTCGGGCACCATGTGCAGCAGGTGCGCCGCGTAGTACACCCGCGCCTTAAACTCGGCCACCTGCACCGGGTGCAGGGGCCGCTGGGCATCGGCGTACACCTGGCGCATGGCCTGGCCAATCAGGCCGATGTCGGCCAGGCAGGCCACGAGCACCGACCGGCCCATTTTAATACTGAACACCAAGGTGTTGAGGTCATCATCGTACTCAAACGGCACGGTGTCTTCAGCGGGGTCCACTTCCAGCACGAATACCGAGCCGGGCACAAAATCGGCGTATTCGGTGGGCACGCGCAGGCCCTGGAGCAGCTGGAAAAATATCTGGAACTTGCGCAGCAGTGCCGCGTTTTCGGCCAGCGGGTAGCGGGGCCGGATGAGGGGCGCAAACTCGGTGAGCAGCTCGGTGATGAAGATGCCGTAGAACATCTTGCCCAACCACAAAAACAACGTGTCATCGCCGAGGGCGCGCAGGGCCTCGGGGCCCGCGGCAGCGGCGGCGGCCACGGTTTTCTCCAGCTCCGCGAGGCGTGGGCGCACGGCAGAGCTGGCGGGTAGGCGCAGGTCGCGGAAGGCCGCGGTGCTTTGGTCGAGGAGCTGGATGGGCCGGTCGGCCAGGTCGTAGTGGGCTTGCAGCCAGTCGGCAAACACGGGCACGGTATCGGCGGGCCCCACGGGCTGGCCACTGAGGAAGCAGGTGGTGGGGCCGAAGCGCATGCCCTCGAACGGGTCGTAGGGCGTGAGGTCGGCGGGAGTGTAATCGGGCATAAAAACGGAAGCGCGGACCTAGCCGCGGCGGGCGGCAAAGTTCGCGCTTCTGCTTTTAGTTGTCCGTCGCTCGTTGTCAGTTGTCAGGTCGCTCAAAACGATATTAGCAACCAACAGCGAACAACTGGAGCCTACCGCGACAGCGAATTGGCGGCTTTGCGCAGCAGCGTGCCTAGGTTGCCGAGCGGGCCGGCATAGCTGCCCGGGGCCGTTTCGGCCACCTTGATGGTTTCGGCGCTGAGGCTGGCCAGCAGCTCGGCTACCTCGTGCGATGCGGCGTTGGGGCCGCTCAGCAACTCGCCGAGCTGGCCCAGCTCCTGGGTAATTTTGGCCAGGCCGGGGCGGTCGGAAGCGGCCAGTACAGCGGCCCAGCGTTCAATTTCGGTGCTGCCGGGGCCGTCGGCTTTGGCGGGCAGGCCGTGGCCAAGCAGGGCCAGGGTATCGTCGAGCAAGGCGGTGGCCTGCTGGTCGCTCACGGACAAGGGCACAGCGGGCTGGGCGGCGTTGGACGGGGTGGCGGTGGTAGAATCCATGGGATGGGTAGTTTGGGAAGAGTATATGACGGGCTATACTTGCCGGCCACCCAAAAAGTTGAAAAGCCACCGCCCGGGGCCCCACCGTTGGGTTACCTTTTGGCAGTACGGTTGATTAACGGGCACATTCTCACTTCATTTTCATTCCCATGCAAATTTCCTTCAAAACCCTCTTCGCCGCTGCCGCCGTGGCCCTGGCCGCCACCGCCTGCCACCAGTCCGAAACCACCGCCACCACTACCGCCGCCGACGGTACTACCACGGCGACCGTGACCACCGACAGCTCGGCCATGACGGCCACCCAGGCCGGTGCCGCCGCCGGTGCCGCCGTCGACAACGCTTCGGCCAGCATGAAAGAAGGGGCCCAGGCCGCCAGCGCTAAAATGGACGCCGCCGGCGACAAAATGGGCGCCAAAATGAACGAGGCCGGTGCCAAAATGGACGCCGCCGGCGACAAAATGAGCGCCAAGATGGACGAGGCCGGTGCCAAAATGGACGCCGCCGGCAGCAAAATGGGCGCCAAGATGGACGCCGCTGGCACCAAAATCGACGCCAAGGCTGCCGAAGCCAGAGCCAACACCAAGGAGGCCATGGACAAAGCCGGCCACCGCATGGACGCCATGGGTGATGCCGCCGCCAAGTCGGCCCGCGAAACCAAAGCCAACCTCAAGCAAGGCATGAATAACTAAGCAACCGGCCCGCGCCACTGCGCCAAAAGCCTGGGCCCCAGTGGGGCCCAGGCTTTTTTATGTGCTTATAATTCCGGTCATGCAGAGCGCAGCGAAGCATCTTTACTGCTCCACTAATCAATAATTACTACTGCGGGAAAGATGCTTCGCTGTGCTCTGCATGACCGTGCTACTGCTACTGCACCAGTTTATTACCAACAACTGGTCAAACTTCCATTCACTTGCACCACGGCCATTGGGGCCCTCAGCTGGTGGCTATTTCCAGCAGCACCTCGTAGTAAGGGCGGCCCAGCATGCGGGCACGCAGCCAGGCGTAGAAGCTCTGGATCTGCAGGTCTTCACGCTCCAGGGGCCAGAATTCGGGCATCCGGGCCACTTTTTGGGCGAAGGCGGGGCGCTGGGCCACGGTGGGGTCTTCCAGAATTTCGTGCACCAGGGCCAGGTAGCCCAGCACGTAGCGGTAGGAGCCCCCGGCCGCCGGGGCCCCGCCCGGCCCGGCCGGAAACCGCTCGCGCAGGCCACGGTCGATGGCCCGCAGGCGGAGCAGGGCCACGTCGGCCGCGCCCAATTCGAACTGAATGAGCAGCTCGCCGAGGTTGCGGTTCAGCAGCCACTCCAGGCCCATGTGCTGCTCCAGCCAGTGGTCGGTGCGGCCCAGGCGCAGCAGCACGTGATTGGCTTTCTGGAAGTTGCCTTCGGCAAAGTAGTGAAACGTGAGCTGGAGCCGGGCCGTGAGGGCATCGAGCGCGGGCAGGGCGGGCACGGTGCGCAGGGCCCCTTCGAGCAGGGCAATACTTTCGGCGTTGCGCTGCAGAAAGGCGTAGTTGGCGGCCAGCAAAAACATAAACCGGGGCCCCGATTCGGCCAGCGGCCGGCCGCCGGCCGCCAGCACGGCCCGCCCCTGCTCCAGGTAGCGCACCGACTCGGCAAAGTGCCGGGTGCGGTACAGCGCGTGGGCCAGCATGTAGAGCAGCCGCAGCTGGTAGCCGCGTTGGGCCGGCGCGAAGCCGTGGCGGCGCACCATCAGCCCGTAGCAACGCTCGGCGAAGGGCGCGAACGAGGCAAAGTCGCGGCGTACCAGCATGCCGCTGCGCGCAATGCTCAGCAGGCGGCACAGCAGCGAGGGCGAGCGGGCGAAGGCTTCCAGCAGGTCGTACTCGGCCAGGATTTCCTGCACGATGGCGTCGAAGGCGGCGGCCGGGCGGCCTTGGGTGCGGGCCTCACGCAGGCGGTGGCGCAGCAGGCTATCGGCAATGTTGGCGCGCTCCTCCTCGTCGGCGGCTTTTTTGTTGGCGTGGCGGCGGCGCAGCACGTCGGGCAGGGGCTCGGCGTGGGGCGTGCCGGCGTGCTGGATTTGCAGGTTATACACCGCGTTCAGGGCCTCGTACTGCTCGTGGTCGCGGGCTTGCTTTTCGGCCTTGCGCAGCGTGCCCCAAGCCAGGCGCGGCACGCCGGCCCCGAACAGATACTGGGCCAGGGTGAGGTGGCCGCGCACGGCGGCGGCGGCCGTGGCGTCGTGCTGGCGCTGGCGCAGCACCAGGAAATCGGTGAGGTGCAGCAGCAGGCGCTTGCGCACGGCGTAGTAGGCCACGGCGTTGGGCGCGGCCGGGTAGAGGCGTGCCACCAGCGCGGCGGGCGCCAGGGCGGGGCCCGTCAGCAGCTCGTAGAGGCGTACGTCTTGCCGGCCGGCCACCCGCTGGCGCTGGCGCTGGAGAAACCGCACAAACTCGGTGCGGTCGTCGGGGCTGAGGGTGAGTAGGGCAGTGCGGAGGTCATCCATGAGCTGCAAAGGAAGCGCAAAACCAGGCCCGATTTCGCCGGGGCCCGGTAATATAGCACTTTACCCAAATGTCGGATATTATTTATTCAACTCACTGATAGTCAACAGGACTTTTATCTATGATTACCTGGTGCAAAAGTCTGACGGCCTGATTTTTTGGTGAACGGTACGGGCCCGGGGCCCCGCACCTTTGAGCCATCGCCTCACCAAACCCTTTTCACGATGCCGCTCCGTCTACTTTTCCTGTCCCTGGCCCTGCTGCTGGCCGCTGGCCAGGCCCGCGCCCAAGACCTGCTCACCAAGCGCAACGGCGACGAGGTGCAGGTGAAAATCCTGGAAATCACGCCCCTGGAAATCAAGTTTCGCCGCACCGACAACCCCGACGGCCCACTCATCAGCGTGTACAAGGCCGAGGTGTTCATGATTCGCTACGCCAACGGGGCCAAGGAGGTGTTTGGGGCCGCGCCCGCCCCGGGGGCCCCGTACCTGGCCGCGCCGCGGGCCGCCGCCGCCGCCGCCGCCGCCACGGGCCCGCTGCCGGGCCCCGTGGTGACCGGCGACGTGGTGCTGGCCGAAGACGAGGTGCACCTCGGCGGGCCGCGCCTGGGCATCACCCTCCTCACCAACGGGCCCCTGGCGCGGGGCCGCCAGGAAGAAGGCTACCACGACCTGAACCCCTTCCTCACGCAGTTTGGGTGGCAGTTTGAAACGCGCCTGTTCCGCCTGCCCAACGGCGTGGCCGGCCTGGTCGAGTTCGTGCCCCTGGTGGGCGGCCTGGAGCAGGGCAAGTTCATCCCGAGCGTGAGCGGCATCCTGGGCATCCGGGGCCCCAAGGGGTTCGAGTTCGGCCTGGGCCCCAACCTGACGCCCATCGGGGCCAACATCGTGCTGGCCGTGGGCGCGTCCATCCGCACCAAGGCCGGCATCAACTTCCCCATCAACCTGGCCGTGGTGCCCGGCAACGGTGGGGTCCGCATCAGCCTGCTCACGGGCTTCACCGTGCGGCGCCGCTGAGCCTTTTTATAAGTAATTAATTTCTTATAAATCAACTGGTTAAACCATTTATTCGCCATGCGCTACTTACTGCTTTTGGCTGTGCTGGGGGCCCTGCTGCCCGCGCGGGCTTGGGCCCAGGCCAGCCCCGGCCCCGACACCATCCTACGCCTCGACGGGCAGGAAATCCAGGGCCGCGTGGTGGTCCTCACGCCCACCCAGCTGCGCTACCTGCCCGCCGCTCCGGCCCCGCCCGACACGCTGGCACTACCCGTGGCCGAGGTATTTCTGGTGCGCTACGCCAACGGCACCAAGGAGGTGCTGCATCCCGAGGTGGCCGCCGGGGGCCCCGCCGACGTGCTGCCGGGCCTCGACGCCGGGCAGCGGCTGGGGCTGGGCCGCCGCGATGCCTGGGCCCACTACACCGACCACGGCCCGTACTGGGGCACGCTGGGAGCCACCCTCTACGGGGGGCCGGTGTTCGGCATCATCGCGCCCGCCGTCATCAGCGGCGCGGCGGTGAAGGAACGCAACTTCCGGGCCCCCGCCCCGGCCCTGCTCGCCGACCCCGACTACCTGCGCGGCTACCAGGACCAGGCCAACCGCAGTAAGCGCCAGCGCACCTGGGCGGGCTACGGCACGGGCGTGGGCGTGTGGGTGGTACTGATTGCCGCACTGTTGGCCAGCACTTTAAATTAACTTTACTAACGGCTCACAGCCGCCCGAATGGCACATTTGGTCATCTTCACCATCAGCATTGCGCGGCCACCCCGCGAAGCAGCGGGCCGCTCGTCCGGCACCGGGGCCCCGCAGTGGGCCAACCCCAGCCGCGCCCTTGGCGTAAAAGCCCCCGAGTTCTTTTCCCGCCTAACCATTCTTCCCTCATGGACGCCAATAACAACAACCTCAACGATGCCACCGAGCTGCAAGGCCGGGGAAACTGGAACCAGCTGAAAGGCGAAGCCAAGCAAAAATGGGCCGGCCTGACCGACGATGACCTGACCTATGCCGATGGCAAGCAGGACGAGTGGTTTGGCAAGCTGCAAGCAAAAACCGGTAGCACGATTGACGAAATCAAGAACTGGTTTAACGAAAAAACCAGCAGCGCCGACACCCAGGCCGATGTGAAAAGCACTGAGTACCAGGCCCGCGGCGACTGGAACCAGATTAAGGGCCAGGCCAAGCAGAAATGGGGCAACCTCACCGATGACGACCTGACTTACCAGGAAGGCAAGCAAGATGAGTGGTTCGGCCAGCTGCAAGAGAAGACCGGCCACGCCATCGACGACATCAAGGGCTGGTTCCAAAAGACGTTCTAAAGTTAATTTGAGTCCTTCCTTTCCCGTTAAAAGCGCCCCTTCCGTTTCGGAAAGGGCGCTTTTTTTCGCCCGCTTTTAGCCCGCCATCCATGCGCTACGTTTCTCTCGACCTCGAAACCAGCGGCACTGACCCGCTGCGGCACCAGGTGCTGGAGCTGGCCGCCGTGGTGGAAGACACCAAGCGCCCGCGCCCGCTGGCCGAGCTGCCCACCTTCCGCCGCCTGCTGGTACACCCCGAAATTGTGGGCACGCCGGGGGCCCTGGTGCTAAACGCGCGCCTGCTGGCCGAGCTGGCCGACGCCGCCCTGGGCCCCCCGGCCGAGCGCTGCACGCCCGCCGAGGTGCTGCCGCAGCTGCGCGAATTCCTGGTGGGCCAGGGCTTCCGGCCCGACCCCAAGGACCGGGTGCGCTTCATCCTAGCGGGGAAAAACGTGGCCGTGTTCGACCTGCTCTTTTTGCAGCAGCTGCCCGGCTGGGGCACCATCATTAAGTCGGAGCCCGCCACCATCGACCCCGCCCTGCTGTACCTCAACTGGCGCAAGGACAGCCGCTTGCCCAGCATGGCCATTGCCAAGGCCCGCGCCCAGTTCGACGATACCACCGTGGCCCACGAGGCCCTGGCCGACGCCCTGGATGTAGTGCGGCTGCTGCGCCCATTCTACGAGTTTGCGGTGTACAAGCGGGTGCGGGGCGAGGAGTAGGGCCCCAGCGGGTTGCTTTGGAATGCACTACTTGCAGCGGCGTACCGCAGCCACTTTCAACCCCGCGAACGAATGAGCCATTTCGATGATTACGCCCGCCGCGCCTGGAGCCCCGCGCTGCTGCTGCTGCTACTGGCCGGCTGCAACGGCACGCCCACCGCCACCGTGGCCACGGCCCCGGTGGCCACCACCTAGCCGGCCCAGGCCAACCGCTGGGCCCTGCTGAACTTCACTAAAGTGGACCGCGCCAACCCCATCATGGGCCCCAGCGCGGTGGGCCAGTTCACCGACCCCGTGCTGAAAAGGAACGTGCGGTGGGAGGAAAAGGACGTGTTCAACCCCGCCGTGGTGGTGCGCGGCGGCAAGATTTACATGCTGTACCGGGCTGAAAACAAGGTTACTCCTTTCGGTAAGACCTCACGCATCGGCCTGGCCAGCAGCACCGACGGCATCCACTTCATGCGCGAACCGGCGCCCGTGCTCTACCCCGCCAACGACGCCCAGCAGAATTACGAAACCGGCGGCACCGAAGACCCGCGGGTGGTGGAGGCCCCCGGCGGCACCTACTACATGACCTACACGGCCTACGACGGCAAGCTGGCCCGCCTGCACGTGGCCTCCTCGCCCGACCTGCGGCACTGGACGAAGTACGGCAACGCCTTTGCCCGGGCCGGCGGCGGCAAGTACCTGAATAAGTGGAGCAAATCGGGCGCCATCGTGTCGCGCTACGAGCCCGACGGGCGCATCGTGGCCACCAAAATAAAGGGCAAGTACTGGATGTACTGGGGCGACGCCCAAATCTGGCTGGCCACCTCCGACGACCTCATCCACTGGACGCCGCTGGAAATGGGCCCCGGCGAGCAGCCGCCCGTACCGCTGCGCGCCCAGGCCCTCACCCTGCCCTACTTAAAAGTGATGCTGCCCACCCGCGCCGGCAAGTTCGACAGCGACTTGGTGGAACCGGGGCCCCCGGCCATGCTCACCGACCAAGGCATCCGCCTGATTTATAACAGCCGCAACGTACCCGCCATCGGCGACAAGTCCTTGCCCGAGGGCACCTACACCGCCGCCCAGGCCCTGTTCGACAAGAACGACCCCACCAAGCTGCTCCAGCGTACCGATACCTATTTCATGCGCCCCGACCGGCCCTACGAACGCACCGGCCAGGTCAACCAAGTGGTGTTTCTGGAAGGGCTGGCGCAGTTCAAGTCCACCTGGTTTCTGTACTACGGCACGGCCGATTCCAAAATTGCCGTGGCCACCCGGCCGGTGGGTTAGGGGCGGGGCATCATCAGGAATCTCAAGTGCAACGGGCCCTTGCCGCAAGCGCAACAAGAGCCCGTTTTAGTTTAATAGCAATCCTTCATTATATCTAATAAATTTTGTCTATAATGTTAATGGTCAATTTATTATACGATCATAATAACCTTACTAAGAGTCCTACACAGTGTTTTTTTGGTAATTGGTCACGGCACCAGGGACCCTACTTTCGGGCTAATCGTTTTCTCCAGCCTTTTCCCCGTTCACCGCCAATGAAACTACTACTATTACTTGGTTTTGGGTGGGCCACCGTGGCCCGGGGCCAAGGCGTGGCGCCCGCCGAGCCCCGCTTTTACGTGGGGTTGCAAGCCTGCTATATGCACTACCCGGGGCTGGGATTCGGAACCAGCGGCACCCATTCTCTACCCAAATCCATTTATCCAATAGCTGGCACTATTGGTTACCGAATCAATGCCAATTACTCCATTGAAGCAAGTTTTACTGGGTGCTTCCCAGCTATGCAACGTGATACGGCGGGGGGCAGTAGCGTTGAGTACCGGAGCAGCGCCTATGCTGTTACGTTTTTGGTAAGACGAAATTTGTTTCCCGCTCATTGGGGTGGCCCCTGGGGGACGTCAGTTACTGCTGGCCTCGCGGGTATTAGCACTACTCAGGATGTTCGGGCTTACTTTCAGAATGGTGGCAGCAGCACCTCATTTATTGGCAACGGCAGCGCCCAACTCGCCATTGGGGTAGGGATGAGGTATCGTCTTAGTCCACATTGGCAACTCACAGCAGATGCTCAGGGTGTAATTTATTTGTTTGACAGCGGCTTCATTTTCAGCTCTCGTACGGACGGGTTGGGCAACGTAGGCGGTGGTGCCACAGCTGGCGTTCGCTACTCCTTCTGACCTCCTCCCGCGTACCCCGCCAGGTACCCGAACCGCTCCGTCAATTCCCCGCCTTGGGCAATGGTGGCGCGGGCCAGCACGCCGCCCGCGTCGTCGTTGAAAAACTGGGGGAACACGTGGTCGAGCAGCTGGCGGCCGAAGTCGCGGCTGGCGTTGCGGGGCAGCTCGCAGGGCAGGTTGTCCACTGCCATTACCGTGATGGTGCGGGGCCCCGAGTAGGGCGACGCCAGGGCCCCGGTAGCGAGGTCGTAGTCGTAGGCGGGGTCGGGGATGGTGGTGCTGCGCTGGGTGACGGGGATGGAGCCGTTCACGTCGCAGGTCACGTCGGCGATGGTGTTGATGCGGAAGTTGGGACCCCCAACGTCGGCCAGCGCGAACAGGTGCGGGGCCGCCGGGTGCCAGAACGCGCAGGCAATCAGCAGGTCCGTGACGGGAGTGAACAGGCCGAACGTGGATTCGTAGGCCTCCGGGTGGCGGTGGAAGTCGAGCGTGTCCCATACGCGGCCGTCGCGGCGGCTGTTGTAGTCGGCCGAGCCCAGCTGGGCGTACACCGGCTCGCGGAAGTCGTGGTAGAGGTAGTCGTACACGCTCACCCGCCGGATGCCCACGCGGTCGAGCACTTCCAGGGCCCCCTGGGCCACGCGGCCGGTGCCGGTCACGGCTATCTTAATGGGCGGCAGCTTCTTCACCTTGAAAAACTCCTCCTGCATGTCGTCCATGTCAACGCACGCGTGGGCGGCCTTGAGGGCGAACAGACCGTGCTTGCGGCCGTAGGTCAGGAGCCCGTTGTAGGCCCCCACGATGCCGGCGTAGCGCCCAAAAGCCACCACCCGCTCGCCACGGTCGTTGGTAATGAGCTCGTAGTCAATTAGACGGATGTTTTTATCGAGCACGGCGCGCAGCAGCGCCTGGTTGGCCGGCTGCTCCTTAATGGTGTGCGAAAAGAACAGGTACGTTTGGTGCGGCAGCAGCTGGGCCACGGGCACCTCCTTCACGCCCAGCAGCACGTCGCAGCCGGCCACATCGTCGCACACTTCCAGGCCCAGGTCGCGGTATTCCTGGTCGGCGTAGCTGCGCAGCGGGCTGCTTTGCACCACTATGTGCAGGCCGGGAAACGTAGCCTGGGCCTCGGCGCATTTTTTGGGCGTGAGGGGCACGCGGCGGTCGGGCGGCGTTTTGCCTTCGCAGAGCAGGCCTATTTTGAGCATAAAGCGGCAGAAAAACGAGTGAAGCAGTTGGACAAAGCTACCGATTAGGGACCGCGCCGGGACGTTTCGTCCCTACCTTTGTTGCAGGTTTTTACGCCCCGCTACCTCTCCACTTCACGCCCCTACCGATGTCGCTGAAACCCCAGCCCGCCGACGTTTTTGAAGCCCGCCACAACGCCCCCAGCGCTGCCGACCAGGCGGCCATGCTCCGCACCATCGGGGTGGCCAGCGTAGCCCAGCTCATCGACGAAACCGTGCCGCCCGCCATCCGCCTACCCCGCGCCCTGGACTTGCCTGCTGCCCTCAGCGAGCGGGCTTTTTTGGCGAAGTTCAAGCAGATTGCCAGCCAGAACCAAGTGTTCAAGAGCTACATCGGCCTGGGCTACCACGACACCACGCTACCGCCGGTCATCCAGCGCAACATCCTCGAAAACCCCGGCTGGTACACCGCCTACACGCCCTACCAGGCCGAAATTGCCCAGGGCCGCCTCGAGGCCCTCATCAATTACCAGACGATGGTAATTGACCTCACGGGCCTCGAAATTGCCAACGCCAGCCTGCTCGACGAAGGCACCGCCGCCGCCGAGGCCATGCACATGCTGCACAGCCAAACGAAGAAAAAAGGCGCCTACAAATACTTCGTCTCGGAGCAGGTACTGCCCCAAACCATCGACTTGCTCCACACCCGCGCCACGCCGGTGGGCATCGAGCTGGTCATCGGCGACCACCGCGAGGCCGACCTCGGGGGCCCCGACTTCTTCGGCGCAATGGTGCAATACCCGGCCGCCGACGGCGAGATTTTTGATTACAAAGACTTCATCGCCAGCGCTCAGAAAGAAAACGTGTTTGTGGTAATGGCGGCCGATTTGCTGGCCCTCACGCTGCTCACGTCGCCCGGCGAGCTGGGCGCCGATGTGTGCGTGGGCAACTCGCAGCGCTTCGGCATCCCGATGGGCTACGGGGGGCCCCACGCGGGCTTCTTCTCGTGCAAAGACCAGTTCAAGCGCGTCATCCCCGGCCGCCTGATCGGGCAGAGCATCGACGCGGCCGGCAACAAGGCCTACCGCATGGCCCTGCAAACCCGCGAGCAGCACATCCGCCGCGAAAAAGCCACCTCCAACATCTGCACCGCGCAGGTGCTGCTGAGCGTGCTGGCCGGCATGTACGCCGTGTACCACGGGCCCCAGCGCCTCCAGCAGTTCGCCATCAACACCCACGCGCTGGCCCAAACCCTGGCCACCGGCCTGCACGGGCTGGGCGTTGAGCAAACCAACGAGTTTTACTTCGATACGCTGAACCTGCGCCTGGAAAGCGCCGAAATGCAGCAAGCCGTGCGCCAGGAAGCCGAGGCCCGGCACCTCAACTTCCGCTACTTCGGCGAGGTGCGGGTGGGCATCTCGCTCAACCAAAATACTGAGCTGCACGACGTGGCCGACATCCTCGACGTGTTTGGCAAGGTGCTGGGCAAGGAGACGGACGCGCCCACCGCGCTCGAAGAAGTGGAGCTGCTGGCCCCCGCCGGCCTGGCCCGCACCAGCGACTACCTCACCCACCCGGTCTTCCACACGCACCACGCCGAGCACGAGCTGTTGCGCTACATGAAGCAGCTCGAAAACAAGGACTTAAGCCTGGCCCACAGCATGATTGCCCTGGGCTCGTGCACGATGAAGCTCAACGCCACCGCCGAAATGATTCCGGTGACCTGGGCCGAAATCGGGGGCCTGCACCCCTTCGCCCCCGTGGAGCAAGCCAAGGGCTACCAACAGATTTTCAGCGATTTGCAAACCTGGCTGTGCGAAGTAACCGGCTTTGCCGCCGTCAGCCTCCAGCCCAATTCGGGGGCCCAGGGCGAGTACGCTGGCCTGCTGGCCATCCGCGGCTACCACGAAGCCCGCGGCGACCACCACCGCAAGGTGGCCCTCATCCCGTCCTCGGCCCACGGCACCAACCCCGCCTCAGCCGTAATGGCCGGCATGGAAGTAGTGGTTGTGAAAAGCAGCGAAGATGGCAACATCGACCTGGACGACCTGAAGGCCCAGGCCACCAAACACGCCGACCGCCTCGCCGCCCTCATGGTGACCTACCCCAGCACGCACGGCGTGTACGAGGAAACCATCATCGAAATCTGCGCGATGATTCACCAGTACGGCGGCCGCGTGTACATGGACGGCGCCAACATGAACGCCCAGGTGGGCCTCACCTCGCCCGCCATCATCGGCGCCGACGTGTGCCACCTGAACCTGCACAAAACCTTCTGCATCCCGCACGGCGGCGGCGGCCCCGGCGTGGGCCCCATCGGCGTGGTGGCCGACCTCGCCCCCTACCTGCCCGGCCACGCCGTGGTGCCGGTGGAAGGCCGCAGCAGCGGCGCCGTGTCGGCCGCGCCCTGGGGCTCGGCCAGCATCTTGCCCATCAGCTACGCCTACATTTCGATGATGGGTGGCGACGGCTTGCAGCGCGCTACGGAGCTAGCCATCCTGAACGCCAACTACATCAAGGCCCGCCTGGAGGCCCACTACCCGGTGCTATACACCGGCCGCCACGGCCGTTGCGCCCACGAGATGATTCTGGACTGCCGCCACTTCAAAAAGGCTGGCATAGAGGTAGAGGACATCGCCAAGCGCCTGATGGACTACGGTTTCCACGCGCCCACAGTGAGCTTCCCCGTAGCCGGCACGCTGATGGTGGAGCCCACCGAAAGCGAGAGCAAGGCCGAGCTGGACCGCTTCTGCGACGCCATGATTGCCATTCGCAAGGAGATTGCCGAGGTGGAAGCCGGCCGCGCCGACGCCAAGGACAACGTGCTGAAGCACGCCCCGCACACCGCCGCCACCGTGCTCGTGCACGACTGGACGCGCCCCTACTCGCGCGAGCAGGCCGTATACCCGCTCGAATCGGTGCGCGCCAACAAGTTCTGGCCCAGCGTGAGCCGCATCGACTCGGCCTACGGCGACCGCAACCTGATTTGCAGCTGCACGCCTATCGAGCAGTACGTCGACCACGAAGAGGAGCTGGTGCAGGCCGACAAGGGCTCCTCATACTAGTTTTTGGTTGTCGGTTTTTAGTTGTCGATTGTTAGTAAAAAGGGCCGCTTCCACAATGGAAACGGCCCTTTCTCGTGTCGGTTGCTGGGGCCCTAATGGAGCCCCAGCAACCGAATAACCGACAACTAAAAACCGATAACTGATACTACTTGCTGCCCCGCTCGCCAAAGCAGCGGCGGTCCATGTAGCCGGTGGTGGTTTTGCCACCCTGGTCGAGGCGCACCTTCACGAAGTAGGCGCTAATAGTGTCGGTGACTTGCACCACGGTGCCGGTGGGCGACTGCGCCAGCACGGCCGAGGCTTTCGTCATGCCGTCGTACACGGGGCAGTCCACGATGGTGGTGTGGGGCTGCGGGGTGCGGTTGGCGCTGGCTGTACGCAGGCGCTCGTCGCGCACGGCGGTGCAGGAGGCCAACCCAGTAGCCACCAATAAGAGGAATAAAACTTTTGACATGGAGATAAAGAGTAGAAAGATAGGGTGATTATGGAAGCGGAAAGATAGAAGAATTTTAAGATTAATCCATTTAGTTTTACCCATTAAGCTCGCCAGATCATCATTATTCTACTAAAGCTCGCCGGTAGCCGTGCAGACGGGCTATTCCGGGCAGTTAGGGCCCCAGGGCGCTGTGCAGTTGAGGCTTTTTATGGGCCCTTGGCCGGCCGGCCAATACTACGCGCCGGGCTTTCGTCGTTGCGCGGCAAGCCGCTGGCGATTAACGCCTCCCATCCGTCGAGAAGCCCACCCCAAATCGGAACGCGGGGCCCCGGTTTTTCGTTAATCCGCCAGCACTCAAGCCCTGTTGCGGCATCCCCACCGGGCAAACCGGCGCCCCACTTTTTCTTCCCTCGTTATGAAACCCAATTCCCGCTTTTTTGCCCGCCCGGCAGCCCTGGTTGCCACGGGTTTGGCGCTGCTCCTGGGCACCGCCGCCTGCACCACGTCGCGCGTGGGTGTGTCCAACGACTTCGACCATGCCGTTAATTTCCGCGCTTACAAAACCTGGGCCTGGTACCCCAAGCAGCAGGCCGACACCCAGGGGGGGCCCGCCAAGGGCTACGAGTCGTTTGTGGACCAGCGCATCCGCGCGGCCGTAGCGTCTGACCTAGCTACTAAGGGCCTGACCGAAGTGGCCCAGGGTCAGGACCCCGACGTGTTCGTGGCCTACAGCGCCCGCGTGGAGAACCAGCAGCAGTCTTCGCCTTACTACAACGGGCTGGGCTACCCCTACGGCTACGGCTACGGGTACGGCGGCTACGGCCGCGGCTACGCGCCCGTGACGCAGTACAAGGCCGGCACCGTCATCATCGACATCGTGGATGCCCGCCGCAAGGAGCTGGCCTGGCGCGGCACCGGCATGGCCGCCCTCAACCAGAACAACATCTCGCAGGACGAGGCTACGCGCATCGTCACCGGCATCCTGGGCACCTACCCGCCCAACGAGAACAACACCCGCCGCTAAGCGGCCGGCGTTCTCTGATTTTCAAAAGCCTCTTCCGAATAGGAAGAGGCTTTTTTTATTATAGAAGCTGTTTAGGAAGTGGGTGGTCGGGTAATTTTACGCAGTAGCAGCACGACAAAGGCGAGCCAGTGGAAGGCCAGCCAATTTTCCAGGCAGGTTTCGTAGCGCACCAGCAGGGTCTTGAAGCCGTCGAGCCAGGCGTTCATTTGCTCGATGACCAGCCGGCGCCGGTAAAGTTCGGGGTCCAGCGGCGTGTCATCATCCGTTTGCCAGTCGGTCGAGCGCCGGTTGCGGGGAATGTTGGCTTCGATGTCGCGCCGGGCGCAGGCCTGACGCAAGCTAGTGACATCAAAGGCTTTGTCGGCATTCAGAAAGAGGCCTTCCAGGCGCAGGTGCGCTTGTTCGAGCAGCTCACAGAGTTCGGCGAAGACGTGTTCGAGGGCAAACGTATCGTGGTGGTTGCCGGCTTGCGGCGTGGCCACGGCTAGGGGCTGGCCCGTGTTGTCGGCCAGAAACAGGGCGTTGGTGGTGCGGGCCGCCTTGCGGCCTTGATAGCCGACAGCCGCCCCGCCGTTTTTAGCCGGGGTGTGGCTGCCATCGAGTTGCACACTCGACAAGTCCAGCGCCGCGTGGTTCAAGCGCAAGACGCTCAACCAAAGCTGTTTCCAAGCACCTTGCTTGCGCCACTGGTTGAAATAATAGTAGACGCCCTGCCACGTCAGGGGGTGGGTTGGCAGCAATTCTCGCACGGGCAGCCAGCGCCACTGACAACCCGTTTTGAGCTTGTAGAGAATGGCGCCGACGACTTCCACCGGCTGGGCCGCCCGCCGACGGCCGTGGGCGCTAAAGGGCAAATGGGGGAGTATCCAGGCGGTAATGATATCTTTGGGCAGGACTTCCATGACGGAGGGAAAGGAGATGGGTCGCACCTCAAATTTCGCTCTGCCGTGGGAGTCTTTTCTGTTTTGAGCCCGCCTGACTACTTCCTAAACAGCTTCATAAACAACTGATTATTTAATAAAGCTTATTCGGCGTAGTTAGCGAGTTTCGCGTGGACAGGTGCGCGATAGGCGCGGTGCGGGCTGCGCACGCGCAGGTTGTGCAGCCCACAGGCCACGACCATGACCGTATCGCGCACCCATTCGCCGCGCAAGCGGATAGTGCCCTGCACCATGTGCAGGCGCTTGATACCGCTGTGCGCGTGTTCGATAACGACGCGCAACGGACTCAGCAACTGGTTATACAGCTTTTGGGCAAACGTCAACTCCCGCTTCGGCGGCTTCTTGTGGGGCATCTCCACCACGACCCCGGTCGGGGCGTGGCCCAGCAAGCCCAAATCCTGCCGTAACACGCAGCCCGCCGGTAGGTGCAGCGCGTACTCGTCGGCCAGTTTTTTGTCGTGCGCTCGCCCGCTTTCCGTAGCCGAGAGAAAATGCACGTACTGCGTGGAATCGCATAAGGTCATGTTTTTCACGCGGTGCGCTTTTTTTTGGCGCTGTACTCCTCCGCCTGGGCCTCCCGGTCCGTGTTACGTGGTACGCCCCGCTCGACCCCGTCGTAGGCAAAGACCGGCTCCGGGTGGTTAGCCAGGCGCTGAGCCAACTCGCCGCCGTCGCGCACGGGCAGCAGCCCGCGCCGGGCCAGCACCTGGTTGAGCACGCCCAGCAGGGCGGTAGCCAAGTGGCTGACGCGCGCTTGCGAAATGCCAAAGCTGGCGGCCTGGTGCTCTTGCAAGGCGTTGCTTTTGAGGTAGGTGAGCAGAAAAAAGAGCTTTATATCGCTGCCCGCCAGCACGGCGTTGGCCCGCTCGCGGTGGGCGGGGAACGCCCGTTGGGTTCCTTCCAGGGTGTGGTAGCGGTGGTGGCGCTCCCAGGCCGGGGCAAAGTCGGTCAGCAAGTCGTCAAACTCCGCCGCTCGCAGGCTGGTCAGGGCCAGAAACTGGCGGGGCCGCTCGCGCAAACTCAGGTAATCCATAGCCAAATTTACGCCTCGCCTACGGGCAGTAACTTAACACACACTTCCGAATTAGCTTTAATACCTATTTACGAATGAGAAACTTTCCAGGCATTTACTTTGAATTTCAAAGTTCTTCGTAATACATTTACATCAGTATATTAATCCGGACTGCCCCACCGACGGCCAAGACGGCCGGGGCCCTATTCACGCTGCACCACCAGAGCCATTGCCGTATGCGCAACATCCTTACGCCCAGGTGGCTACTTCTCGTCAGTACAGCGCCCACGGTGAGGCTGGCGCTGCTGTACAACGGCGAGTTCAGCGTCATCAAGTCGCTGCTGACGCCCGAAAGCATGGCGCTCTGGCAGCAGCAGGCATTGGGGCTGGCCGGGGCCGCCGCCCTGACGTGGGCTACGCGGCCTGGTACTGGCGGCGGGGCCAGCGCATCAGCGCCTGGGTACGCGGGGGCGGCCCTGGTGGCCTACGGGGCCCTGCTGTGGCTGGGCACCCACGACAGCGACCACTGATCCCGCCCGCGGTACCGCGCTGGATGGTGCCCACCGAACCCATCCTGTACGTCTGGACGTTTTTGATGCCCACGCTGGCCCATGCGCTGCTGGTGTTGGTGGTGCGCGCCACCCCTGCCGACCGCCCGCACCGCGCGCTGCCCAGCTTTAGCTGGCCGCGGCGGTGCCCGTGGCAACCTGGGTGGCCGTCTGGGCACCGTGGGCCATTTACCGCCATTTTAATCAATCGCCGCATCCGCAGTGGTTCAGCAACGGGCTGTCCGGCGCGCTGCTCACCGTAGGGCCCCTGGCGTTCTTGTTCTACCTGGTGCGGGGCGCCTACATCATCGGCCTGAACCGCCCGGACGGCACGTTTAGCCTGGCCTGGAAAATCATGGTTGCCCTAGTCCTCCCCGTGCTGGGGCTACTGGTAAACAAGGAGTTATTTCTAGACGGCCTGGGCGGGGGCACGAAAAACGGCACCTCCGGAGATTTCAGCAGCCCTTGGTTTTTCGGATTGGCGGTGCTCAACGGCGTGCTGCTGTGCTGCCCGGCGCCGGCGCGGCCCGGGTGGCACCTGGCACTGCTGGCCGGGCGCAGCGTGCTGCTGGGCTACATGGCCTATTTCTTCTTGGTGTTCCTGCCGTTTCTGCCGCTGTCTGTGCTGGCGGTTGTTGCCATCGGCACAGGCTTCCTGATGCTCACGCCGCTAGTGGTGCTGGTGGTGCATATACGGGCGCTGGACGACGACGCGGCGGCGCTGGGCAACACTGCCCGGGGCCCCGCGCCCGCGCCGGGGGCCACGGCCACGCCCGGCGGCACAGTCGTGTACGTCGGCGCGGCGGCCAAGCAGCGGCGGCCCCTAATGCAGCGCCGGCCCTACTACCACTTTCTGCTCGACGTATCGGCGGGCAAAGCCGGCCGCAAGCCCGCTTACAAGCAGTGGGTTACGCGCTTTTTGCAGGCCCGGCCCGGCCTGGGGGCCCCGCGCTTCACCCTCGTAAATACCTGCGCCACGCCCGTGCCCGCCGGCCGCGATTGGCAAAGCCAGCTCGATGCCTTTCCCAACGCGGGTGGCTGCTACCTCACCGGGGCCGTGCAGCGCGTGCTGGCCGATGCACAGCTGCACCCCGCCCCCAGCTACCCGGTGCTGGTCGTCGTCACCGGTTCGCTGGCCCAGGCCGTGCTGGCGCCCGACTTCGCCGACCTGGCCCCGGCGTACCCGGAGGGTGACGGCTTTTTGGTGCTAGTGCCGTACGGCGCGCCGAAGCCCGCTCGCTGCGCCACCCGTTTGCGCCGGCCCTGGCCGCCACCGGGGCCCCGGCCGGCCGGGCCGTGCGCGCCTGGCCCACGGCCGCCCATCCCCAGGCCTACCTACCCGACGACGGCTTGCCCGCCGTAGTGCTAAGCCAGCCGCAGGCGGACCTGATGCCCACCGCCGGGTCCTCGTCGCGCTGGTTGGCGGGCCTGTGGCCGCAAGGCTACAGCCAGTGGCAAACCCTGCACCCCGCCGAGGCCGACGCTCAGCGCGTGGCGTTAACCCAGGCCAGTTTCGCTAACCGCATCCTCACCCCGTTGACCTCGTTTTTAGCCCTCGAAAACGAAGCCCAAAAGACCGCGCTGCTCCGCAAGCAGGCCCAAACCCTGGCGGCCAACGCCAGCCTCGACGCCCAGGAGGAGCCGGCCGAGCCGCCCACCGCCGTACCGCTCAACGACGGCGCGGTTTGATTGCTGCTGTTTGGGCTAGGGATGGGCGTTTGGGCCCTGGGGCGCCAGCAATAATCCAAGGAATAACACCAAATGCGCTGCTTATTATTCAGGTGTTTACCCTAAGCAAACGCGCCTCTTTCTATATTAGAAAGAGGCGCGTTTGCTTAAAAGCCGTTTGAGTTAGCTAAACGCCCTTTTCGATGGCCATGCTCATCTGGCGTCCACGCGGTGAAGTATGGCCGTTTCAAACAGCTTCTTAGAATGGGCTTGCGCTACAGTGGCGTTGGAGCCACGGGCAATAAGCCGGGCCCCGTAGTGCTTTGCACCAGCAGCATGCCGGCAGCCATGAAAAAGCCGTGCGTTCGTCCGCCCCGGGGCCCTGGCAGTACTACACCGGCACGTTTACGTGGCGCTCGGCATGGTAGGAGCTGCGCACCAGGGGGCCGCTTTCCACGTACTTCAGGCCGCGCTTGAGGCCTTCTTCGCGGTAGTGGGCAAACTGGTCGGGAGTGATGAACTCGGCCACGGCCAAGTGGCGCTTGGTGGGCTGGAGGTACTGGCCGAGGGTGAGGATGTCGAGGCCGTTGGCCACGAGGTCGTCCATTGCCTGGTACAGCTCGTCGGGCTGCTCGCCCAGGCCCAGCATGATGCCCGACTTGGTGCGGTGCCCGGCCAGCTTCGTGCGGCGAATTTGCTCCAGCGAGCGGTCGTACTTGGCCTGAGGGCGCACCAGGCGGTAGAGGCTGCCCACGGTTTCCACGTTGTGCGAAATCACCTCCTGGCCGCCCGAAATCATGGTTTCCAGCGCGTCCCAGTTGGCTTTCACGTCGGGGATGAGCGTTTCGATGGTGGTGCCGGGCGAAAGCTGCTTGGTAAGCACCACGGTTTCGCGCCACACGCTGGCGCCGCGGTCCTTCAGCTCGTCGCGGTTCACACTCGTGAGTACAGCGTGCTTCACCTTCATCAGGGCAATGGCCTCGGCCACGCGGCGAGGCTCGTCGAGGTCAAGCTCGGTGGGGCGGCCGGTGGCCACGGCGCAAAACGAGCACGAGCGGGTGCAGATGTTGCCCAGAATCATGAACGTGGCGGTGCCAGCGCCCCAGCACTCGCCCATGTTGGGGCAGTTGCCGCTTTCGCAAATGGTATGCAGCTTGTGCTCGTCGACGAGCTTACGCACGGCGGCGTACTCGGGGCCCACGGGCAGCTTCACGCGCAGCCAATCGGGCTTGCGGGGGCGGGCCGGGGCGGCCGTTTCGGGCTGGTTAAGGATGGGCAGGTCAATCATATTATTAATTATGAATTGCAAGTTGTAAACCATGAAGCGGTGGGTAGTGGCCGCGGTACGAGTTGAAGCAGCAAAAGCGTGAAAATTCGCTTCCCCGGCCGGGCCGGGGCCCCAACTCAGCCTTCATGATCTATGACTTACAACTAAGTTGTTAGTCATTAGTTGTTATTTATTAGCTCAACCATAACCCATTGACCAACAACTGTCAACGAGTAACTGGTAACCCATTTACTGTTGCACGGCTACTTGGTTACGAGCGGTGACCGATGTACAAAGTGAGGTACACCGACGGGAAGAACTTGTTGTTGATGAGAGCGGCGTCGCCCTGGTTGCCGGGGCTGAGGATGAGCAGGCGCCTGGCGTAGGTCTCAACCAGGAAGCCGGCTTCGATGCCCGCCACGGCGTCGCGGTAGCGCCCGTACTCGAAGCTGAGGGCCCCGCGCAGGTGGGCCCCGGCCACGAGCTGGGTTCTGCCGATGCCGCTAAAAAACGGCGCGTGGTCCACAATGGCGCCCTCCTGCACGTGGATGCTGGGGTCGTACTGCTCGTCGCGGATGTCGTCGCTGGAGTTGAAAACCAGCGTTTTGGCCGCCGTGTAGTCGTAGCTGATGTAGTAGGGCATCAGGATGCCGATGGAGGGCCCCGCGCTCAGCAGGGCGTTCACCTGCACCCCAGCGTCGGCGGCCTTGCGGAACAGGATGCGCTGCACGCCGAACGACGGGCGCAGGGCAAACGCATAGTTGGTTTTGTGGTAGATGTAGCTGCCGCCCGTGGTGGTGTTGCTGACGCGCTCCTCCTTCTGGTTTTTCAGCGACACGCCCTCCAGGCTCCAGAAGCGCAGCCATCGGTCGTCGAGCACCCGGGCCGAGCGGATGGACACGCCCCCAATGAGGCCGCCCTGGGTGTTGAAGTTGATGCCGTACACGAACTCCTTGTGGTACGACTGCTCATCGGACGGCGCGGCCGTGGCCATGGGTGGGCGCCCATTGGCGGGGGGCCCGGCCGCGGGCCGGCGGGCGGGCGCCGGCGCCGTGGCGCGGGCGGCGGGGCGGGCCGGCGCGGGCACATCTTGGGCCCGGGCGGCCAGCGGCAGGGCCCCGGCCAGCACCAAACCGGGAAGGAAGCGGCGAACACACAACATACGCAACGAAGTTAGGCGCAAACAGATGAGAGAGGATAGCCCCCAGAACCCGCGCGCGGCCGGTTGGGTTCGGCGGGCGAGCTACCTTTGCGCGGCCCCTGGCCCCGTTCCCGTTCCACTCGTAAAGATACACGCAATGCCCACCGCCACCGCCCATTACCTCGGCCACCTGCGCACCGAAGCCACCCACGTGGCCTCGGGCACCGTTATCCACACCGATGCGCCCGTCGACAACCACGGCAAGGGCGAAGCCTTCTCGCCCACCGACCTGGTGTGCGTGGCCCTCGCCTCGTGCATCGTCACCACCATGGGCATCGTGGCCGACCGCCACCAGCTTGCCCTGGCCGGCAGCACCTACACCACCACCAAGCACATGAGCACCGAGGCCCCGCGCCGCATCGCGCGCATTGAGGTGGCCCTGCACCTGCCCGCCGCCCTCGCCGCCGCCGACCGGGCCCTGATGGAGCGCACCGCCCGCACCTGCCCCGTGGCCCTGAGCCTGCACCCCGACGTGGACGAGCAAATCACATTCAGCTACGACCTGTAGGACCCCGGCCCGAAGGAAAAGATTGCTCCTTACCAAGGAGTTGCACAGAAAAAAACGTCATGCAGCGCGTAGCGAAGCATGACGTTCAATTAACTTCCTCCCAACAGAAACGGGGCCCCCGGTGCAAGTTGCGCCGGGGGCCCCGTTGGTTTTTGGTGGCGTAGCCAGCGCCTAGCTGGCCACGGCGGCCTTCACGGCATCGAGGCGGATGCCCATGTGCGAGGCGGCGAACGTGGCTTCGCCGTTTTGGATGAGCAGCAGCTGGGGCGACTCGTGCTGCACGCCGAACTGCTCGGCAATCTGGGCCGACAGGGGGCGGAAGCGCAGCAGGTCGAGGTAGTAAATCGGCACGGCGTCGAGGCCACTGGCGGCCCACTGGCGCTCAATTTTGGCCTTCGCCGCAGCGCTGATGGAGCACGTGGTACTGTGCTTGAAGATGATGACGGGGTGCTGGCGCGATTCGTCGGCAATGGCCGTGAGTTGGGCCGCATCGGTGAGCGGAAGCCAGGGAGTAGACATAGAACAGAGTTTAAGTTACTGACTTATTGCCCGTTTGGCCAGGCCAGGGCCGGTTGCGAAGATATATTCACCGGGCCCTTAACACTGGCCGCGGCCAATAATTCTCTGCACCAACAAACGGACGGTTATTTCTTCTTACGGCCCAGGCCCAGAAAGTTTTTTTTGTTCTTCGGGTTCACCGGGGTCCCGTGGCGGTATTGCATGGCATCGGCCCCGGCGGGGCGGGGTTGGTCGCCGGCGCCACGGTCGAGGCGGGTGCGGGGAATGTCGAGGTGCGTGTCTTTGTAGGGCGTGGGCAGGCGGCGGCCCTCGCGTTGGGCCCGGCGGTGGGCGGCGTCCACGTCACGCGCCTTTTGGGGCGTGATTTGGGCCTGGGCGGGGGCGGCGGCACCGAGGGCCAGCGCTAGCAGCAGCCAGCCGCCGGCGCGGGGCGGCTTATTCGGGGTCGGCTTTGGGCGACGCGGCGTGGGGCTTGGCATTGGGTTTGGCTTTGCGGTGGAAGAGGTTTTTGAACGCTTCGAGGGGCCTAAATGGTTTGTGCGGCTTCTTGTGCACGATGCGGCGCTTGAGCTTGGGCTTTTTCATGAGCCCGGTTTTCTTGTCGAAGTGCAGCTTGCCGGCCTTGGCGGGCTCCTTGGGCGCATCGGCGGTGGCGGTGGGAGCGGCGCCGGAGGCCGTGGGGGCGTCGTCGGTGGCGTCTTTTTTCTTGCGGTGCTGGCCGGCGGCGCGGGCGCTTTGCTTGCGGGCGTGCTCAGCGGCCTTGCGCTGCGCTTTCACCTCGGACGAAACGGGCGGCGTGGGCAGCCGGTAGGGGTGAAACAGCCTGCACGAGCCCAGCAGTGCGCCTAGCAGCAGGAGGATAATTAAGCGGTTTACGGGGGGCATAGCATAGAATAAGGGCTGGAAGATAAGCACGGCCTAGCAGCGGCCGCGCCCCACTGGGCCCCATCTTGGCGGCTCCCTATTTCATCTTGCTACCTTGCTATTTCGCCCCGACGCCGGGCCGGGCGCGGGAGCCCCGGCCGGCAGCCGGCGGGCGGCTTTGGATTGCTGGGGGCCAGTGCGTTGCTTTGGTGCTCATTCCTAACTTGACCTTACGCAGCGCCTTGCTTATGTCCGCATTTCTACGCCGCTGGCTGCCATTGCTTGGGCTGCTGCTATTTGCCGCGCTGGCCATCTACCTGGCGCGGGCGCCGCGGCCAGTGCCGGCCGGGGCCCCAGCCACCGCGTTTTCGGCCGAGCGGGCCCTGCGCGAGGTGGCTGTGGTGGCACGCACGCCCCACAGCATCGGCACGCCGGCCAACGCCGCCGTGCGCGACTACCTGCTGCGCCGCTGCCGGGCCCTGGGCCTCACGGCCACCGTGCAGGACACCACTGTGGTGGTGGCCGGGGGCCCCGGGGCCCTCACCGGGGCGCGGGTGCAAAACGTGGTGGCCCGCCTGCCCGGCCGCCTGCCCGGGGGCCCCGCTGTGCTGGTGCTCACGCACTACGACTCGCAGCCGCACACACCCGGCGCCAGCGACGACGGCGCGGGTGTGGCAGCCGCCCTTGAAACCATCCGGGCCCTGCGCGCCGGCCCGCCCCTGGCCCACGACGTGCGCTGGGTGTTCACCGACGGCGAGGAAGTGGGCCTGCTGGGGGCCCAGGCCTACGCCGCCGACACGGCCCGGCTGCGGCGCGAGGTGGGCGTGGTGCTGAATTTTGAGGCGCGGGGCAACGCGGGGCCCAGCCTGTTGTTCGAAGTAAGCAGCGGCAATACCTGGGTGCTGCAAGAATTCGTCAGAGCCGCGCCGTCGGCGCCGCTGGGCTCGTCGCTAGCCTACGAAATTTACCGCTACCTGCCCAACGGCACCGATTTCACCGCCTTCCGGGCCGCGGGACTGCCGGGGCTAAACTTCGCCTTCACCGGCGGCTACGCCTACTACCACAGCCCGGCCGACACGCCCGCGCACCTCGACCTGGCCTCGCTCCAGCACCACGGCGACTACATGCTGCCCCTGGTGCGGCACTTCGCTAGCATCTCGCTCGCCCACGCGCCCACGTCCGATAGCTCCTTCTTCAACCCGCTGGGCACTTGGCTGGTGCGCTACGACGCCGGCTGGAACTGGGGGCTAAACATTGCGGGCGGGTTGCTGCTGCTGGCAGCCATCGCGCAGGCCCGACGGCGGGGCCGCCTGCGCCTGGCGGGCCTGCTGGGCGGGGCCCTGGCCTGGCTCATCGGCACCGCGCTGGTGCTGGCCGCGGGCTGGTACTTGGCGCGCGCCGTGGTGGCCGCCTACCCAAAGTACGCGGTGTTCTACGACCACGCCTTTTACAACGTGGGCTGGTACCACCTGGCGCTGGCGGCGCTGGGCACGGCCGTGTTCGCGGCCTACTACGGAGCCCTGCGCCAGTGGCTGCGGCCCGATTCGCTGACCGGCGGCGTGCTGCTGGTGCTGGCCGGGCTGCAAGCCTTTTTGCAGCTGAAGGCGCCCACGTCGGGCTTCCTGCTGGGCATTCCCATCGGATGCGGGGCCCTGGGCTGGCTCTGGCAAACGGTGACCACACCGCGGCCGTTCATCGGGCCCCGGGGCCGGCGCGAGATTTATTCACTGCCCCTGGGCCCCGTGGGCGCACTGCTGGCCGTGCCGGCGGTGGCGCTGCTGGCGCCCAACCTGCGCGCGCTGCTCACGCTGGCCGGCCTGGGGCCCCTGGTGCTGGCCGGCCTATTTTTTCTGGCGGTGCTGCTGGGTTTGCTGCTGCCGGCGCTGCTGCCCGCCCTGGGCCGCACCGAAACCACCGGCGCCCGCTGGGGCCTGCCGCTGCTAGCCGCCGCCGTGGCCCTGGGGGCCCTGGCGGCGGGCCATGCCACCAGCAGCCCCACCGCCGAGCACCCGCAGCAAACGCACGCATACTACACTCTTGATGCCAACCACGGGCAAGCCTACTGGATCAGCAGCATGGCCCAGCCCGACGCCTGGACGCGGCAGTTTTTCCCCGCGCCCACCGTGGGGCCCCTGCCCGAGCTGTTCCCTAGCTCGGCGCTGCCGGTGCTGCACCAGGCAGCCCCGCGCCTGCCGCTGGCCCCGCCCACCCTCACCGTGCTGGCTGATACCACCCTGCCCACCGGCCGCCGCCTGCGCCTGCAAGTGCGCCCCGCCCGCCCCGATGTGGTGAGCCTGCGCCTAAGCTGGCCCACCCTCAAGCTAAAAAGCCTGCGCGTAGCGGGCCACGCCGTGGACCCCACCCTCCTGTTTTCCCGCAACGCGTACAGCGCCCTCACCTTCTTCGCCCCGGGTCCCCAGGGCGTCGTGCTGGAGTTCGAGCTGGGCCCCAACGACGCCAAACGCCTGCACCTCACCGCCACCGACCGCAGCCTGGGCCTGCCCACCACCGCCAAAGTGCAGCCCCTCCCCGCCGAAATGGTGGCCGCGCCCGGCTACAGCAGCTTCACCACGCAGGTTATGAAGCGGTTCGAGTTGTGAACTTTAGGGCCCCGGGGGGCCTCGTGAGGTTCCCCCGGGGCCCATCCGCTACCGCCACCCTCCATGCTGTTTCGCAAAGCCTGTTTATCCCTCTTCCTGCTACTGCCGCTGCTGGCCGGGGCCTAGGCCAAAGACAGCAGCTACGCAGCCAAAATGCGGGCCCCGGGCGTCAAAATGATTACCGTCGATGGTCTAAACCAAGGTGCTAAAATCGTTATTTAATATAATGATTTTGAGGAAAAATTATTGGATAAATATATTGTTAATCAATAGTTTATGCATGAAAAAAATTCTAAGTCTGATTAATGATTTTGCAAATCACTATAAATTAGACGACTGCCCCATTTTATAAATAACCAAAATTTAGTTTTAAAAATCCAACTATGGCGTAGAGGCTGTGATTTCACTGCTGCAACACGCAAGCGCCATCTGCAATTAATCAATGACCATCGGCCAAACCAACGTCAATACCAAAGCTGCTTTTCACATGACGATGAAAAGCCAGCTGGGATTTCCGGACTGGTACGGCGTGGGTTGGGACGCTTTCTGGGATGCCGTCATCGCCGTGGTTGAAATGCCTGATTGCCTGGTGTTGCAAAACTGGTAAAATTTCGCCCGGGCCTGCCCCAAGGACATGCAGATTCTACGGCAGATCATGGCCGATTACCACCAGGAAGTACCGGGCAAGCGGATAATGCTGGACGATTAGGGGCTGGGGCCTTAGTACCCTTGCAGCCATTGTTCTTCGTATCTTCTTCAACCAAAATCCCCAGCGCCATGTCTACCAGCCTCACGCTCGACTCCCAAGTCGTTGAACAAGCTCAGGCGTATGCCCAAGCGACAGGCAGAAGCTTAGATGAACTAGTCGAAACGATGCTTAGAGCTAACACTTCGCCAGCAGCTGTAACGCCAACTCTTTCACCGGCTGTACAGGAATTATTTGGTTCCTTGAAAGTGCCCGACGACTTTGATTACAAGGAAAGCCTGACAGAAGCTTTGCTGGAACGTTCCAGCAAATGAGGCATCTTTTCCTTGATACTAGCGTGGTAATCGACTTCCTGACGCAGTATAAATTTTTCGCAGTTATCAGCGCCCTTTTCCTCACCTTTAGCACTCACAATTATGGTTTTACGCGAGCGAATTATCCACGATGTCAACTCGATTACTGATTTACAATTATTAAATCAGCTGTTTGACTATATGCAGGTTATCAAGCGCAACGTTGGACAGGTTACGCCTAACCGTGACGCCGTGCTACGCTTTGCCGACACTATTTCCGATGCTGAGGCGGCTGAGTTGCGGCAGTCGCTAGCGCAGGAGTTTGGGCAAATAGAAGGCGAGTGGTAGATGGATACGATAGCCCTCGACACGAACGTAGTAGTGGATGTGCTAAACGGTAAACAAGCCGTGCGGGCGCTTTTACAGCAGTTTGAAGTGATATGCCTACCCGTAACTGTTAGCGGCGAATTGCTTTTTGGCGCGAAAAACTCGGCCAACCGCAGCCGTAACGAAGCGCGTTACTAGGCTTTTATTGCCAGCTGCGTACTGCTAAACACTAATGCGCTGGTGGCAGATACCTATGCCGAAATTCGGCTGCAACTGAAACAAGCAGGCCGGCCCATTCCCGAAAATGATATCTGGATTGCTGCTTTGTGCGTGGCATACGACGTGCCTTTGCTGTCCCGTGACCAACACTTTGAATACGTGTCAGGGCTACGCTTACAGAAGCTGGGGCCAGATATCGCTGGCTAATACGCTTGCAGCCACGTCAGCCGCTCCTTCAGCCGCTGCTGGGGCAGGAAATCGGCTTCGAGGGGCGGGGCGAAGGGGATGGGCGTGTCGAGGCCCGCTACGCGCTGCACGGGGGCGTCGAGGTGCTGGAAGCAGTGCTCGGCCACCCAGGCCACGATTTCGCCGCCCAGGCCCCCCGTGAGGGTGTCTTCGTGGAGCACCAGGAGGCGGCCGTTTTTGGCCACGGTGCGGCGCACGGCTTCGGTGTCCCAGGGCAGCAGGGTGCGCAGGTCGAGGATGTCGGCGCTGATGTTCAGTTCGTTGCAGGCCGCCAGGGCCCAGTGCACGCCCATGCCGTAGGTGACGATGCTTAGCTCGTCGCCCTCGCGCACCAAGGCTGCCTCGCCGATGGGCGTGGTGTAGTAGCCGTCGGGCACGGGGCCGCTGAGGCTGCGGTAGAGCAGCTTGTGCTCGAAGTACAGCACCGGGTTGGGGTCGTCGAAGGCGGCGCAGAGTAGGCCCTTGGCGTCGTGCGGGTTGCTGGGGTATACCACCTTCAGGCCCGGCACGTGGGTGAACCACGCCTCGTTGCTTTGCGAGTGGAAGGGCCCCGCGGCGGTGCCCGCGCCGGTGGGCATCCTGATGACCACATCGGCGGCCTGGCCCCAGCGGTAGTGGCTCTTGGCCAGGTTGTTCACGATTTGGTTGAAGCCGCAGGTCACAAAATCAGCGAACTGCATTTCCACCATCGATTTCTTGCCGCGCACGCTCAGGCCCAGCCCGGCCCCCACAATGGCCGACTCGCACAGGGGCGTATTGCGCACGCGGCCCTTGCCAAACTCGGCCACGAAGCCCTCGGTAATCTTGAACACGCCGCCGTACTCGGCAATGTCTTGGCCCATGAGCACCAGCCCGGGGTGGTGCACCATGCTCTGGCGCAGCCCATCGGAAATGGCGTCGATGAAGCGTAGGCTTTTAGTTGTTCGTTGTTCGTTGTCAGTTGTCAGGACGTTTGGAGAGTTTTTTTGCTCACTGACAACTGACAACTGATAACCGACAACTGCCGACGCATCCGGCACGAAGGGCGCGTACACGTCGGCCAGCTCGTGGGCGGTGTCGGCGGTGGGCCCCGGGGCGGCATCGGCTTCAGCCAGGGCGGTTTCGATTTCCTTTTTGAACTGCTCGCGCAGGCTGAGGCGGGCGGTTTCGGTGAGGATACCCTCGGCCAGCAACCACTTTTCGTAGCGGTCTACGGGGTCTTTCTGGGCCCACTCCTGGAGCAGCTCGGCGGGCACGTACTTGGTGCCGCTGGCCTCCTCGTGGCCGCGCATCCGGAAGGTAAGGGCCTCCACCAGCACGGGGCGCGGGCGCTGGCGCAGGTCCACGGCCAGGCGGTGGATGGTGTCGAACACGTCGAGCACGTTGTTGCCGTCCACCTGCACGGCCTCCATGCCGTAGGCGGGGCCCTTGTCCACGAATGACTTGAACCGGAACTGCTCGTTGGACGGCGTGCTGAGGCCGTAGCCGTTGTTTTCAATCAGGAAAATGACCGGCAGCTGCCACACCGCGGCCACGTTCAGGGCCTCGTGGAAGTCGCCCTCCGAGGCCCCGCCGTCGCCGGAATACGTGAGCGTGACGCGCGGCTTTTCATCCAGCACATCGGCCAGGGCAATGCCGTCGGCCACGGCTAGTTGGGGCCCCAGGTGCGAAATCATGCCCACGATGTGGTACTCGTTGGTGCCGAAGTGGAAGCTGCGGTCGCGCCCCTGGGTGAAGCCCGCAGGCTTGCCCTGCCACTGCGCAAACAGCCGGGCCAGCGGCACCTGCCGCGCCGTGAACACTCCCAGGTTGCGGTGCAGCGGCAAAATGTACTCATCGGCCTCCAGGGCCAGGGTGCTGCCCACCGAAATGGCCTCCTGCCCAATGCCCGAAAACCACTTGCTGACCTTGCCCTGGCGCAGCAGAATCAGCATTTTCTCCTCAATCAGGCGCGGCTTCAGCAACTCGCGGTACAGGTGCAGCAGGGTATCGTTGGCGTAGTCGCGGCGGTCGAAGGTCATGGGGTGCGTGGGGTGGGCGGATGGGGCGGATAGGGATGAGGCAAAGGTAGCGGCGGCCGTTTTCCCAACCGGTGAGGGCCCGGGGTTTGCGGTTTCTTCAAAAATCCGCAGAACGGGCAGCACAATAGGGGGCTGAACAGTAGATTTGGAGGCCTTCATCCACGTTTCATTTTATGGCGGTGGTCTATTAGCGAGTGAGGTTGTAAATTAGCGCATGGTTTATACGCAACACTTATGTGCCCGCTGTGGTAGTGAACACATCCGCCGCAATGGCACGCAGGGTGGTCAGCCTAAATACCAGTGCAAGGCGTGCGGGTATCAGGCACGGTTTATACCAGCGGCCGTGGCCAAGGCGGCACAGTATGCGCAGGTGGAAGCCTTGCTCACCGAGCGTAACTCCCAACGTAGCATCGTGCGCGCCACCGGCGTGGCACGGATGACCATCGCCAAGCTGATAAAAAAAAGCGGCCTTGGACTCGCCCCGGCTGCCGCGTCGCCGGACGAAAAAGGCCCAACGCCGGAAACCTGAAGCCCTCGAACTTGACGAAATGTGGACCTTCGTGGGCCGGCGCACGTGCAAAGTCTGGTTGTGGCTGGCCGTTGAACGGGCCTCGCGCCGCATCGTGGCCTGGGTGCTGGGTTGCCGGGGAGCCGCCACGGCCCGGCGCTTGTGGGCCGCGCTGCCGCGACGCTACCAACGCCACTGCCGCTACCACACCGACCAGTGGGAAGCCTACGCCAAGGTCTTGCCCGCCCACCAGCATCGGCCTCATCCCAAAGGCAGCGGCAAAACCAATATTGTTGAGGCTATCAACTGCTCCTTACGCCAGCGCTGCGGGGTATTGGTCCGCAAATCCTGCTCCTTTAGTAAAAGTTTGCGCATGCACACGGCTCGCATCAAGATTGTGATTGACAATTACAACCTCACTCTTCAATAGACCGCCGCCGATTTTATGGCCAACTATTATCTTGGTATTTTCCTGCTAACGGCGGCATTACCAGCCGTTGCGCAGCCAGTTACCCACGCGGCTCCCGCCGATACGCTACCAGCCACCCACTTTTTTCGCATCGATTTACCCGATTCGCTGAGTCCCTCCCCGACGCTATCCGGCACGTTTCGCGTGCAAAACCAGGAGCAGCCGGCGCGCCCTTTTCTCACTGTGCAAGACCAGCTACGCACCGTGGCCGGCGTGCAGGTAACGCCCTACGACGGCAGCCCCGGCAGCGGCAGGGCGGTGCGCATCCGCGGGGCCAGTTTGGCCCTGGGGCAGGCGCAACCGCTGTACGTCATCGACGGCCTACCCGCCCTCAACGACGAATTGACGGTGGGCCAGGCACCCGGCGTGAGCGCCCCCCTGGCGCCCTTTGAATCGTCGAGCGGCAGTAGTTCTTCGGCGGCGACTATCGCGGAGCAACACGCCGAGGCGGGGGCCAACCCATTGCAACTGCTGCCACCCGAAAGCATTGAGAGCGTGGAGGTGTTAGCGGGCCCCGCCGCCGTGGCCCGCTACGGGCCCCTGGGCGCGAACGGGGTCATCAGCATCCGCACCCGCCGGGGCCAGGGCGGGCGGCCGTTGCGCGTGCGCTACGCCGCCTACGCCGGTGTGCAGCAGATGCGCCAGCGCTATGATTTGCTGCCGGCCAGCGAATACGCCGCATTGGTCAACGAAGCCGCGCTCCGCTATAATTCGCCAGCGCCCTACCTCAGTACCAACCTTGGCACGGGCACCGATTGGCAATCCGAAACCTACCGGGTAGCGGGCTTACAGCAGCACCAAGTGAGCCTGGACGGCGGCCGCGCCAATACCACCTACCTGCTCAGCGCCGACTACCGCCAACAAAGTGGCGTGCTGCGGGGCACCGACCTGACGCGCCTGGGCCTGCGCCTGGCCCTTGACCAGCGCGTGGGGCACCAGCTGCGCCTGCACGGCACCGCGGCCATGGGCCAAACCGACCAGCGCCTGCCCTACACCCAAGGCACGCGCGGGAGCACCTTTGCCGCGCTGCTGGCCCCGCCTACCCAATCGGTGCGCACCGACCAGGGCGGCTACAGTGGCTACGGATCTTTTACGGGGCAATACGGCATACCTTACAACTTCGCGAACCCGTTGGCCATCAATGATTACACGTACCGCAGCCCGCGCACCCGGCGCCTGCTCGCGCAGCTAGCCGCCGACTACGAGCCACTGCCGCACCTCACGGTGCAGGCCGCCGCCAATTTTCAGCGCACTCTGCTCGATGCGGAGAGCAGCGCCCCGCCCTTCTACACGAACCAGGGCCCAGCTACTAGCCAGGTCTATGCTACCCAGATTTACCACACCAGCCAGTGGGCGGCCCAGCTGGCCGTGCGCTACCAGCGGCAACTGGGGGCCCGGCACGAAGTAGGCGCCGAAGTGGATTACCAATACCAGGCCGCCGACTTAGTATCGCGCACCGACTACTATTTCAGCAACCAACCTACGCCCGGTCCCGGGGCCAATTACAGCACTGGTTTCTACCAGTTGGGGCCCGGCGAAACGCGCCTGCACCGGCCTTGGGCCAGCCTGCACTACACTTTCGACAGCACCCTTACCGTACAAGCCGGCCTGAGCTACGGCCACTACCGCGGCAGCGACGCCACCGAGTATTACCCCAACGCCCAACTTAGCTGGCAGGCCCGCCCCGGCCGCGCCGGCCTGCGCCTGTGGTTGGGGGCGGCCCGCACCGGCGTGCCCCAGCTGGGCTACGGGCAGTTTGGGCCCGCCCAAATCCTTGGAGGGTCTTACCCAAACTACCGCTACCAATTACCCCTGCACAACGACCAGGCAGAGGCAGGCGTGCATTTTGGCCCGCGCAGCGGCCACTTCACGGGCCAGTTCGTGGCCTACCAGCGCACCAGCTACCACGCGCTGATCAGCAACGCCGTAGCCATTCCGGATTATGCTAATGGGGGCCCAGTCACGGTATTTGACGAGGCTACCATCCGCAACCGGGGCCTGGAATTGACCTTAACCGCCCACTGGCGGCGGGGCCGCCTGCAAGGCGCTACTTCGCTGGCCGCCAGCTATAACCACAATCGCCTCCGAGAGGACAGCCCGACTAATACGAGCAATACGCCCCCGTCGCTTGGGCCGGTATATGACAACCAGCCCACGGGCGCGTTCTATGGCTTCCAGCAGGATGGGCTGAACGCCGACGGCACGCTGCGGTTTCGAACCCAGAGCAGCGGCGGCTATGCTTTTTTGACCCAGACAGTAATCGGCAGCGGCATTCCGGCGCAACTCGTGAGCCTCAGCCAGCAGCTGCGCCGGGGCCCCCTGGCCCTCGATGCGCAAATGGACGGCATGTTTGGCTACCAGGTACTGAACTACCAACGCGACTTTTTGGATACGCCCACCGGCTACAGCAATAACGCCACCACCGTGCGTGACCGGTGGACGCCCACGCATCAAGACACGTCCATTCCGGGGGCGGGCTACGCCGGTAATTTTAACGCTACCAATGGCCCTGCCGTAACGGACCGCTTGCTGGAAAACGGTAGCAACGTGCGGCTGTCTTCGCTCACCCTCACCTACCGCCTGCGCCAAACGGCCACCCAGGACCTCAGCCTGTGGATTGGCGGCCAGAACCTGCTGGTACTGACCGGCTACCGCGGATATGACCCCAATGTGAGCAGCGGGGGCCCCGCCCCCGCCCTAGCCGGCCGCGATTACGGAGCTGTGCCCGTGCCCCGCACCTGGCTGCTGGGCGTGCGGGCGTCCATTTGAGGGGCGCCAGCCAGGAAGTAACCAGGGGCGAGAATTGACGTTTTCGGACGGCAAGATGGTACACGGGCCCATGGGCAGACCCGTACACTATTTTGCCGTTTCTGCTGTTAGAGACCTATTGAAATCGGACCCCCGTAAGTTTGCACCCAATAGATAGCCTCACTCCAATTTACATGATTAATTTCCAGGAATTTACCCTTGCCAACGGCCTGCGCTGCATTGTGCACGAAGATTTCAGCACCCCGATGGCCGTGCTGAACGTGATGTATGACGTGGGGGCCCGCGATGAGGACCCCGACCACACGGGCTTCGCGCATCTGTTTGAGCACCTGATGTTTTCGGGCTCCGTGAACATCCCCAGCTACGACGAGCCCTTGCAGCGCGTGGGCGGCGAAAACAACGCCTTCACCTCGCAGGACGTCACCAACTACTACCTCTCGCTGCCCGCCGCCAACCTCGAAACCGGCTTCTGGCTCGAATCGGACCGGATGCTGAACCTGGCATTTTCGGAAAATGGCCTGGAAGTGCAGCGCAAGGTGGTGGTCGAGGAGTTCAAGCAAACTTACCTCAACCAGCCCTACGGCGACGTGTGGCTGAAAATGATGCCCCTGGCCTACCAGGTGCACCCCTACCAGTGGAACACCATCGGCAAGGAAATTGCGCACATCGAGAACGCCGTGATGGACGACGTGCGCGGCTTTTTTAACAAGCACTACGCCCCCCAGAACGCCATTCTGGTGCTGGCCGGCGCCGTATCGTTTGATGAAGCCAAGCGCCTGGCCGAGAAATGGTTCGGGCCCATTGCCGGGGGCCCCGCCTACGTGCGCGACCTGCCCCAGGAGCCCACCCAAACCCAGGCCCGCACCCAAACCGTGCAGGCCCCCGTGCCCCTCTCGGCCCTCTACAAAGCCTACCACGCCCCCGCCCGCCGCGACGACAATTACTACGCCGTGGACCTGCTGGCCGACATGCTAGGCCGGGGCAAATCGAGCCGCCTGTACCAGCGCCTGGTGAAGGAGCTGGCCCTGTTCAACAACATTTCGGCCTCTCTTACCGGGGCCCTCGACGCGGGCCTGCTCGTGGTGAGCGGCAAGCTGAACGCCGGCGTGGACCTGCACGAAGCCAACGCCGCCGTGGAAGCCGTGGTGGCCGAGTTCGTGGCCGCCGACGTGGATGCTCGCGAACTGGAAAAAGTAAAAAACCAGGCCGAAAGCCTCCTGGTATTCGGCGAAATCGACCTGCTGAACCGGGCCCTCAATCTAGCCTACAGCAAGCTCATCGGCGACGCCAACCTGGTGAACGACGAGAGCCGCCGCATCCAGGCCGTGGACGTGGCCGCCGTACGCGCCGCCGCCGCCCAAGTGCTCCGCCCCGAAAACTGTAATACGCTCTACTACGAAGCCGTTGGCGAGTTCGTAGCCGAGGAAATAGAGATGGAAGCTGAGTAGAACGGCCGCACCAGACGGGCGGTGATACAAAAAAGGCCGCTGCGCCAAGCTACAAGGCCGTCATGCTGAGCGCAGCCGAAGCATCTCTCCCGCGCAAGTAATTATTTACTGCTGCGGGAGAGATGCTTCGGCTGCGCTCAGCATGACGGCCTTGTAATTATCGGCCACTCACCTCAATTTTCAGCTTCCCTTATTTCCGGGCGGGGCTGAGGGTGCTGTTGCTGCCGGGGGCCCCGGGGGCGGGCTTTTTGGCGTAGTGCTTGCGCGGGGGCACGTCGCCCATGTAGCTATCGATGTGCCGGTGGTCGGTTTGGGGCATAGGCATGCCGGGGGCCAGGTAGTAGTCGCCGCGCGACACTTCCATTTGGCGCTTGCCGGCCCCGGTGGCCTTGAGGGTACCGGCGCGGTAGTACTTGCCTTTCTTGCGGCTGGTTTGGCGCACCGCGCGCTTGTAGTTTTTAGTGCCGGTTTGGGCCTGGGCCCCGAATAACACAGCGAGCACTAGGGCACCAGCGAGGAAAGAACGTAGCATAACAGTACAATTATTTGGAATAAAGAAGTGGGCCCCAGCCGTTAGCCGGGGCCCACCTTTACGTGTAATCGTCAGCCGTGGATTAGTCCCGGCCTAGCGGGGGCTGGGCGAGAGCGTGGTTTGCTTCGTGCTAACCGGGGTTTTGCGGGGCGTGCCGTCGTAGTTGTCCATTTCGTGGCCCGTGCGGATGTGCACGCCCATGCCCGGGGCGGCGTACACCGCGTCGCGGCCCTGGCGGGCCTGGGCATCGTCGTAGGCCTCCCAGCCGGTGGGCTTCGTGACGGCGGCCATTACCGGCGTGGCGGGGTCGGGAGCAGGCCAGGCGGCGGCGGCTTGGCGAGTGGTTTTGCGCACGGTGCGCTGCGTTTTCTTAGCCACGCGGCGGGTGGTACGGGCGGTTTTTTTGGTGACGGCCGGCGCGGTTTGGGCGCTGGCCTCGGCAATTAGCAACACCGACAAAGCGAGGGTAACAAGGGAGCGGAACATGGGCGAAACGGGCTTAAGGAGTAGGGAGTTGCTTACCCAAAGTCGAAGACCGTGCCAAACTCAGATTCTATTGCCTGGGGCCCCAGGCCGCTGCTGAAACCACCCGGGGCCCCAAAGAACCACTTCAACCCAAAAACGCCCCGCCCGGCTGCGCGAGCCAAGCGGGGCGTTTCGACAAAAAGCAATGGGCCCGGGGGCCCCGGCGCTTACTTGGGCGAGAGCGTGGTGGTGCGCTTGGCGGGCTTATCGCCCGGCTTCTCGTTGGTCGAGTTATAAGGCTCCACTTCTTTGCCCGATTTTATGTCCACAGCCATGCCGGGGGCGGCGTACACGCCTTGGCCCTGGCCGCCGTCGTTGGCGGACGACGAGCTGGGGGCTCCGTTGCCGAAGCTGCCATCGGTGGCGGTGGCGTCGGAAGTGGCAGCCGGCACGGGCGCGGCCGCTTCGTGCATTGCGGTTTTGTGGGCGGTAGTTTTGTGCAGGGTAGTTTTGTGGATGGGGCGCGGGGCCGTTTGAGCGATGGCGGCCAGGGCCGAGGCGGCCAGCAGCAACGTGAAGAAAGAACGCAGCATGATGATGAAAGATCAGGGAGAAACAACAACGTTGGGCCCGCCTCCCGGCCGGCCCTGGCGGTGCGTACGCAGAACTACCCGCCGGGGTGCCGCCCGGCCGTAACTTTGTGGCTATGCTACAGGATTCCATTGCCGGCCTTGAGGCCGAAATCAGCGCCCAGGAGCTGGCCACCGCGGCCCAGCTCGACGCTTTCCGCATTGCCTACCTCGGCCGCAAGGGCCGCCTGGCCGACTTATTCGACCAACTCAAAACCGTGCCCGCCGACCAGAAGCGCGCCGTGGGCCAGCAGCTCAACCAGCTCAAGCAAGCCGCCCAGGCCCGCCACGACACCGCCCAGCAGGCCCTGGAAGCCGCCACTGCCAACCAACCCGCCGATGCCGGCTACGACTATACCCTGCCGCCCGTGCCCAACGCCTTGGGTACCCGCCACCCCCTGAGCCTGGTGCGCGAGGAGATGCTGCGCATCTTCGGCCGCATCGGCTTTGCGGTGGCCGAGGGCCCCGAGATTGAGGACGACTGGCACAACTTCACGGCCCTCAACTTCCCCGAGAACCACCCGGCGCGCGACATGCAGGACACGTTCTTCATCGCCCCGCCCGCGCTCAAAAGTCCGCTTGACCCGGCCGAATCCGGGGCCCCCGACGTGCCGCTGCTACTGCGCACCCACACCAGCAACGTGCAGGTGCGGGTAATGGAAACCCAGGCCCCGCCCATCCGGTCCGTAATGCCGGGGCGCGTGTACCGCAACGAGGCCATTTCGGCCCGCGCCCACATGATGTTCCACCAGGTGGAGGGCCTGTTCATTGACGCGGGCGTAAGCTTTGCCGACCTCAAACAGACGGTGTATTACTTTGTTAGTGAGATGTTTGGGGCCGATATTAACATCCGGTTCCGGCCCAGCTTCTTCCCCTTCACCGAACCCAGCGCCGAGATTGACATCACCTGCCTCATTTGCAAGGGCAAGGGCTGCAACATCTGCAAGTACTCGGGCTGGGTGGAAATTGGCGGCTGCGGCATGGTGGACCCCAACGTACTCGAAAATAGCGGCATCGACCCCGAGAAATACGCTGGCTACGCCTGGGGCATGGGTATCGAGCGCATCGCCATGCTCAAGTACCAAATCAAGGACCTGCGCCTATTCACGGAAAACGACCTGCGGTTCCTGCGGCAGTTCGAGGCCGTATAGGGCCCCTAGGTTCTGAATTAATTCGCCTGGTTTTGCTGTTGCCTTTGCCATGATGCCCAACTTGTTGCCCCCTGTGCTGCCGCCGGCCGCCGCGCTGCCCGAAGCCTCCGCCCCGGCCATCAGCTTGGCCGACTGGCTGAACCACATGACGGAGGACGAATTCTACGTCTTCTGCCAGCGCAACGCCGAGCTAAAGTTTGAACGCCGGGCCGACGGCACCATTGAGTTTTTGAGCATGACCGGAGGAACTACGGGCCGCCGCAACAGCGAACTGCTGACGGGTTTAACCATCTGGAACTGCCAAGGCCGGATGGGCAAAATGTTCAACTCGTCCACTGGTTTTCGGTTGCCCAACGGCGCGGTGCGTTCGCCCGACATGGCGTGGGTCCGCGCTGACCGCTGGGGGGCCCTGACGGCCAAGCAGCAGGAGCGTTTCCCGCTGCTGTGCCCCGATTTTATGGTGGAGATGGCCAGCCCATCCGATAGCCTAACTAATTTGACACCCAAGCTGTTGGAGTACATAGCCAACGGCTGCCGCCTGGCTTGGCTAATCGACCCCAAAACTGAAACCACCCGCATTTTCCGCGCCGACGGTTCGGTGAGCGTAGTCAAATCATTTGCCGAGACCTTGAGCGGCGAAGACGTTCTGCCCAGCTTCAGCTTCAATTTGAGCGCATTGCGCTAGTTTTTCAGCACTAAAAATCTTCCGTGGTAATTGTTAATGGTCTGTCATGCTGAACCTGCGAAGCATATTTTCACTGTTGCGCGGTTATCTAGCGTGAGAAGATGCTTCCTTCGTTAGCAAAATAGAAAAATAATTGGCGGTGGTCCAAAGTGGGATGATATTCTATTTTCAGTTATTAGCGCGTTCTAATGGGAACCACTTGAATGGAGTCAGAAAAACGGGAAAAAGTGCGTCAAGAAGCAGAATTAAATACTGGAATCACCCCGCTTTGGACCACCGCCAAATAATTAATTAGCATCAGCGAAATCACGGTTAATCAGTAGAAATCAGCGATAAAATCAACAATAGTGAAAGTTAGAAATCAAAACCAGAACAAGGTCAACGTCATCACGCTGGGCTGCTCGAAGAACATCGTGGACAGCGAGGTGCTAATGGGCCAGCTCCAGGCCAACGACTTTGACGTGACGCACGAGGCGACGAAAAGCGACGCCAACATCGTCATCATCAACACCTGCGGCTTCATCGACAATGCCAAGCAGGAAAGCATCGACACCATCCTGCGCTACGCCGACGAGAAAGAAGCCGGTCGCCTGGAGAAGCTGTACGTGACGGGCTGCCTCTCGCAGCGCTACAAGGACGAGCTGGAGGTAGAAATCCCGCAGGTGGACGCCTATTTCGGCACCCTGGAGCTGCCCCAGCTGCTGAAGGTGCTGAACGCCGACTACAAGCACGAGCTGGTGGGTGAGCGCCTGCTGACCACGCCGCGCCACTACGCCTACTTCAAAATTGCGGAGGGCTGCAACCGCCCCTGCTCGTTTTGCGCCATCCCGCTGATGCGCGGCAAGCACGTGGACCGCACCATGGACGACCTCGTGCGCGACGCCAGCCGCCTGGCCGCCCAGGGCACCAAGGAGCTGATTCTCATTGCCCAGGACCTGACCTACTACGGCCTGCAAGCCTACGGCGAGCGCAAGCTGCCCGAGCTGCTGCGCCGCCTGTCCGACGTGAACGGCATCGAGTGGATTCGGATGCAGTACGCCTACCCGTCGCAGTTCCCGCTGGAGGCGCTGGACGTGATGGCCGAGCGCGCCAACATCTGCAAGTACCTCGACATGCCCTTGCAGCACGGCTCGGACAACATGCTGAAAATCATGCGCCGCGGTATCACCCGCCGCCGCACGTCGGAACTGGTCGATACCATCCGGCAGCGGGTGCCGGGCATTGCGCTGCGCACCACGCTCATCGCCGGCCACCCCGGCGAAACGGAGGCCGACTTTGAGGAGATGTACGAATTTGTGCGCCAGACGCGGTTCGAGCGGCTGGGTATTTTCACGTATTCGCACGAAGACAACACGCACGCTTACACGCTGGAAGACAGCGTACCCGCCAATCTTAAGCAAGAGCGCGCCGACGCCATCATGGAGCTGCAGCAGGGCATTTCGCTGGAACTGAACGAGGCCCGCGTGGGCCAGACATACAAGGTACTGTTCGACCGCAAGGAAAGCGGGCACTTCGTGGGCCGCACCGAGTTCGACTCGCCCGAGGTAGACAACGAGGTATTGGTGCCGGTAGAGAAGGATACATTCGTGCGCCTGGGCGACTTCGCGAACGTGAAAATCACCTCCGCCACGGATTTTGACCTCTACGGAACACTTGTTTAAGGCAGTTTAGAACGTCATGCTCATCTGGCGTCCGCTTGCCGGAGCAGCTCTCCCGCAGCAGTAATCATGGTTAGTCAGCGGGAGGGATGCTTCGGCAAGCGGACGCCAGATGAGCATAACGTTTCAGGGTAGGCAATCTCGGGGGGTCTACGCGCCCGTCTTTGGGGCCCCGCCGCACAACCTCCTCCGAAAGGCAGCCAAACGGCTGCCTTTTTTGTTTAGTCCCGACCTTTGCGCTGCCTAGCGGGGCGGCCGCCGGGAATCGTCCCCAAAATCCGACCAATCCGCTCAATCCGATAAATCCGTGGTTCAGACACTTTCTTATGCCGACACCGGCGCTTTTTCCGGCCTCCTCACCGATTACCTGGCCCAAAAGCCCGCGCTGGCACCATTCTACCACCGCTGGCCGGCGCTCGAAAACTTCACGGCCCAAATTGAAGAGAAGCAAGCCGCCTATTCGTCCGCGGCGCGGCAGCGGCTGGTAGAGGCCCTGCGCGCCCAGTACGCCGCCGGCGAAGTGCCCGCCGCTGTGGCCGCCAACATTGAGCTGCTGGCGAAGGACACCACGTTCACCATCACTACCGGCCACCAGCTCAACCTGCTCACGGGGCCCCTGTACTTTGTGTACAAAATTGTGTCGGCCATTAAGTTGAGCCGCGAGTTGAAGGCTAAATACCCGCAGTACGATTTCGTACCCGTGTACTGGATGGCCACCGAGGACCACGACTTTGCCGAAATCAACCACTTCTCGCTCTTCGGCAAAACCTACCAGTGGGACGCCGAAGGCACCGGGGGCCCAGTAGGCCGCCTGCCCCTGGCCGGCCTCGACGAGCAGCTGCTGAGCCAGCTGCCGCCCGAGGTGCCGGCCCTATTCCGCGAGGCCTACCGGGGGGCCCCCACGCTGGCCGCCGCCACCCAACGCCTGGCCGACGGCCTGTTTGGCCAGTACGGCCTGGTAACGCTCGACGCCGACCGTCCGGATTTGAAGCAGGCCCTGGTGCCAGTGCTGGAGCAGGAAATCCAGCACCAAACCTCCAACGCCGCCGTGCAGGCCACCAACGCCCGCCTCACCGCCGCCGGCTACAAGCCGCAGGTGTACTCGCGGCCCCTCAACCTGTTCTTCCTCACCGACAGCGGCTTGCGTGAGCGGCTGGAGCCCGACGCCAGCGGTGCCGACTGCGTGGAGGTGACCGTGCGCAACACTGCCCGCTGCCACAGCCAGGCCGAATTGCTGGAGCTGGCCCGCCAGCAGCCCGAGCGCTTCAGCCCCAACGTGGTGCTGCGGCCCGTGTACCAAGAGCTGCTAATGCCCAACCTAGCCTACATCGGCGGGGGCGCGGAGGTGGCGTACTGGTTCCAGCTGAAGGACGTGTTCGCGGCATTTAAGGTGCCGTTCCCCATCGTGCTGCCCCGCAATTCAGCGCTGTACGTGAGCCGCGCCAACGCCGGCAAACTCAAGAAGCTGGGCCTAAGCACCACCGATATTTTCCGCCCGCTGCCCGAGCTAAAGAAGCAAGTAGGCGCCGCCCTGGGCCAGGAAGAAATCAGCCTGAAGGAGCAGCAGGAGGCGCTGGCCGCCACCTTCCAGCAGGTGCAGGACCTGGCCCAGCGCCTCGATGCCTCGCTGGTGCGCACCGTAGCCGCCGAAGCCCAAAAAGCCGCCGTCGGACTCGCTGGCCTCGAAAAGCGCCTCAGCAAAGCCGCCGAAACCAAGCACGAAACCGCCTACGCCCAACTCGCCGCCATCAAGGAAAAGCTCTTCCCCGGCGGCGGCCTGCAAGAGCGCACCGACAATGTGCTGAACGTGTTAATTAATAACCCCGAATTCATCAATCAATTAATAGGGGCCCTGGAACCGCTAGCGCTGAACTTCGCTGTGGTGGAGGAAGAGTAGACATCTAGTAACCAAAATTATGCCTACGCCTAATGTTGCAAACAAAGAATCACTTATTCAGTATTTGGGGCATTGGCCTTCGTTTCACGATGCCGAAATAGTAAGCTTAAAATTTACGCGGGGTGTACCCGAGTACTGGCCAGTAATTTGTCTAGAAATCGACATTATTGGGGTTTGCTTGGTAGAATTAGAATTTCAAGAAGTGCGGGATTATCAACTCGATGGATTTAATCATCAAAATGTGATTTTTGATATTCGCTTCAATGAAGAAGATGGATTAGTCAACTGTGAAATTGATACATCTTATGGATTAAATGGAAGCATTATAGCCCAGTGCGTGGCGTAAGGAAATTTTCGCCGCACATTTAAGAAGCTACCTAGAATAATTAGAGAGCACATTAGACCGTCATGCTGAGCGCAGTCGAAGTATCTCTAGCGCAGCAGTAATAACTGAGTAGTTAGCGGTAGAGATGCTTCGACTGCGCTCAGCATGACCGTTTTATTAGCTCAAGCAACTTCTTGTTAGTTCCTCTGGGAATGACCAAACCCGCCCTGCGCCGCACCGCCCTGGCCCGCCGCGGGGCCCTAACGGCCGCCGAAGTGGCGGCGCGCAGCGAATTAATTAGCGCGCAATTATTCCAGTATTTCCCGGTGGTGGCGTGGCGGTGGCTGCACGTGTTTCTACCATTAATTAGCAAGAATGAGCCGGATACCTGGGCGGTTATTCGGCACATTTGGGCCGATTTTCCGGGCTTGCGGCTGGCGGCGCCGGTGGTACAGCCCGACGGCATTTCGCTGAAGCACTACGAGTTGATAGCCGCTACGCCGCTGGTGGCCAACCGCTGGGGCATCCCGGAGCCGGTGGGGGCCCCAGCGGCGGCAGTTGCGCCCGCCGCCTTCGATGCGGTGCTGGTGCCGCTGCTGGCCTGCGACGTGGCGGGGCAGCGAGTGGGCTACGGCGGCGGGTTTTACGACCGGTTTTTGGCGCAGTGCCGACCGGGCACCATATTCATTGGGCTAAACATTTTGGACGAGCCGCCGGGGGCCTCGCTGGCTGATATGCTGCCCACCGACGTGGCCCTGACAGCCCTCGTGACGCCGGCGGGCGTGTGGCATTTTTAGGACCTCTGGCGGGCCGAAAATAAATAGTGGCTGGGGGCCCAAAAGCCTGCAATAAGGCAATATAGCGGTGCGTTGGTGGTTCATCTTCCACTCATTCGCCCCGTTGCCTATGGCCGCCCTCGAACCGAAAGCCTCCGCCCCCACTCCCAACGGCCGCCGACGAAGTAAGAAGGTGTCGACCCGCATCGACATGACGCCGATGGTGGACCTCGCGTTTCTGCTGCTCACGTTTTTCATGCTCACCACCACGTTCGCCAAACCCTACGTGATGCAGCTGACCATGCCCGTACCCGATGAAGCGCACCCCACGGCCGTGCCCGCTTCGAAGAGCCTGACCGTCATCCTGGGCAAAAACCACCGGGTGCACTACTACTTCGGCCTGAACCAGCCGGCCGACAAAACGGTGGCCGCCGCCCGGTTGGAAACCACGGATTTTGGGCCCCGGGGCGTCCGGCAGGTGCTGCTAGCCCGTCAGCAGCGGGGCCCCGTGGTGGTGCTCATCAAGCCCGGCGCCGACTCGCAGTACAAAGACATGGTGGACATTCTCGACGAGATGAGCATCACCAACCAGCGGCAATATGCCCTCACCAAGCTTTCCCCCGCCGACCTCACCCTTTTAACCAGCAACCCATTATGATGAACAATGCCCAGCTGGCCACGGCCAGCCTCGACGACATCGTATTCGACGGCCGCAACCGAACCTACGGGGCCTACGTGCTGCGCCACCTCTACCAGCGCCACGTGACGCGGGCGCTCGGCATTGCCCTCGCCCTGCTGGCATTGCTGGTGGGCGGCCAGGCCCTGGCACGGCTAATTAGGGGCCCCGAAGTGGTGGTTCCCTTCGCGCCCACCGGAATTGGCAACCCCGAGGTGAAACCGCTAATTATTGACCCAATTGTGTTGCCGCCGCCGCCCGTAGCCGCCGTGCAATCCAAAACGATGGCCGTCAATTCGACCAAATTCGACAGCATCAAGATCGTCCACAATAATGTGATTACCGAGGAAATTCCGGAGCAGGAAGCATTGGCCAGCACCCACGTAGCCGCCGTGACCATCAAAGGCGGAATTGACGAAGGCGCGCTTAAAGAGCTGGAAAGCACCGTGGGGCCCAACACTATTACGGGCGAAACCGTCAGCGACAAGTCCTACATATCGGTGGAGCAGATGCCGCAGTTGCCCGGCGGCGGCGGCACCGAGGCCATTGTGGCGGCCATCCAAAAGGCGGCGCGCTTTCCCGCTCAGGCCCTGGCCAACGGCGTGGAGGGCAAGGTATTCGCCAGCTTCGTGGTGAACGCGCAGGGCGAAGTAACGGACCTGAAAATTGTGAAGGGCCTGGGCTCGGGCCTGGACGAAGAAACGCTACGCGCCATCAGCAAGCTGCCGCGCTTCATACCTGGACGGCAAAACGGCCGGGCCGTGAGCGTGCAGTACACCGTACCGATTTCCTTCCGCATGGATAAGTAGAGCAACAGTTTTAGCAACAAAAAAGCCCCTGGCCGCACAGCCAGGGGCTTTTCTATTTAACGCTAATTAATAATTATTCGCGTTAATTGACCGTCGTGCTCATCTGGCGTCCGCGCAGCCGAAGTATCCCTTCCGCGGCAGTAATTAATTATTTAATCAGCGAGAGAGATGCTTCGGCTGCGCGGACGCCAGATGAGCATGACGTTTGATTATTCCTGGTTGGCGGCATTAAAAACACGTCAGCTGCCCAGCTTATTCGCTCACCTCCACAATGCGGGCTTGGCCCCAGGGCGCGATGCGCACCTGCACCCGCAGCGGCCGGGCCACGGTGGACTTGCGCAGCACGCTGGCCGCCGGCACGTAGTAGCGCTCCAGGCCGTAGCGCAGCCCCAGGGTGCGCGGAAATACGTCGGTGACCCAGCCGCGCAGCACCGCTTGGCCGGCCGCGGCGCGGGGCTCGGCAGCGTACACACCCAGCACGGTGGCCGCGGCGGGGGCCCCGGCCGAAGCAAGCAGCACGTACACGCTTTGGCGGGTGTGGGGCGCTTCGGGACCCTGCCACTGGGCGCGGGGCACGGTGGCCACGGCGTAGCGCAGGCGCACGAAATCGGTGGTTTTGAGGGTGGTGAGGTCGGCGGGGGTGGCGGCCAGCACCACGGCTTTGCCCAGGGCGGTGGTGGCGTAGCCCGCGCCGGCCACGCCCAGCACGTACAGTACCTGGGCCCCCACCAGCAGCCGCGGCAGCAGCTTGAACCGGGGCGGGGCTTCGGGAACGGCGGCGGCAACGGGGGCCATAGGGCGTTGTTTTAAGTGGTCGGTTGTTTAGTTGTCAGTTGTTAGTTGGTTCGTTGCCAATTGATGGTTACGCATTTACCAAGGCGCTAACAACTGACAACGAGCAACTAACAACTTAGCGAAGTGGGCTACTCGGTAGGTTTGGCGGCGGGGCCCGGGGCCCCGGCGGCGGCCAGCACCCGGGCGTTGCGGCGGCGCAGGTACCAGCTCAGGCCCAGCAGCAGCACCCCGCCGAGCAGGAAGAACAGCGACTTGTCGAGGAACGCCCACGTCAGCTTGAAGTACGCCACCATGGTGGCCCCCACAAACAGCACCGTGCCCAGCGTGAGCTGGTCGGCGTCGCCGGCGCGGTGGGCGCGCACCAGCACCGAGCCGGCGTGGGCGTACAGCACCACCAGCGTGGCAATGGCCAGCGGTAGCCCGCCCGGCAAATAAAAGCCCGGCAGTAGCAGCAGCCAGTCGGGCAGCGTATCGAGGCGGCCGCGCTGCTTTTTGCCCGCCACCGACAGCGCCAGCACCGCCGCCAGGGCCCCCAGGTAGGCCAGCACCGGCGGCCGCAGCAGGCCAGCGTAGGCATCGGTTTCGCCAAACAGGGCCAGGCCCAGGGCAAACAGGTAGGCCGCTATTAGCGGGGGCGCCTGCGCATTACGGCCGGCGTGGCGGTCGGGCTGCCAGTCGCCGGCCGCGTACACGACCATGGCTGGGATGAAAAACCAGGTGATTTTGGCGTGCGAAACGCCCACCCACAGCGCCGCCTGCCACAGCAAGCCGGCCGACAGCACGGTGCTCAGCAGGCCATCGGGACGGCGCCACCAAAGGTAGCCCAGGCCCCCGGCCAGTAGCGCGGCGGTGGCGTAGCTAAAGCTGCCCAGCGCCTGGGTGCAATAGGTTTGCACCGCCGCCCCAATCAGCACGGTGAGGGCGGCCAGCATGCGGCTGCGGTGCGCGTAGGCCAGGGCCACGCCAGCCACCACCCAGGCCAGCAGCCCACTAGCGTCGTAGCCCACCAGCTGGTAGGTCTGGCTGACGAGGATGATGCTGACGCCGAACAGCACCAGCCCCAGGCCTACCAGGCCCCGGCCCAGCGTGCGGTTGCCGCGCTGCATGAAGTAGTGTCCACCCGCGTAGGACCCTACCAAGCTGCTCAGTAGTAGGGCCAGGCGCGCCACCGGCGGCAACGCGGCCCAGTTGGCCGCCACCACGCTCAGGGCGCTCAGGGCCACCAGCAGGCTGCCCAGCAGCGGCAGCAGGCCCACGGCGGGCACGGCATCGGGCGGGTAGCGGGCCAGCAGCAGCTGCCGCTGGGCCTCCGTGATGAGGCCCTCGGCCACCCAGGCCGGGCTTTCGATACGGAGAAATTTATGGCTCATTCTAGCTGCAACATACATTAGCCGGCACGGCCAGCGCCGTTTCCATCAGCTCGGCCACCGCCTCGTCCAGCCCGTGGTACCAGTCGAGGTGCGGCGAGGTAGCCCCGCAGCCGCCGGGCCGCGGCGGGCAGTCGGTATCGCGCCAGCGGCGCTGGCAGCGCGGGCACACGGCCGCTGTGGCGAAGGTGTTCCACACGCAGCCGCAGGTGCACTGCCAGTGCGCCCCGCCGTCGGGCTCCCAGTGGCAGTGCGGGCAGTAAATGGCCAGGAATAAATCGTTGGTCATGAGGCGGTTAAATTAACATATTTGTTCTGCAAGGAACGTCATCCGGGGCCCCTGCTTGCACCATAGCCCTGAGGCGAGCGGGGACGTAAGGAACGTCATGCAGCGCGCAGCGAAGTATCTTTCCGGCGCCAGTAATCAGGGTTAGTTACGCGGAAAAGATGCTTCGCTGCGCGCCGTATGACGTTCTGTTTGGTGTATTTTTTTATCTGCCCCCTAACGGATAAACAGCTACGACGGCTTGCGGGCCCGCGTCATCTCGCGCTTGCCGGGGGGGCCCGGCAGCTTCTCGGTAAGCCAGCCGGCGGCCCGCAGGTTGCGCCGGAACTGGCCCTGGGCGCAGTAGCTCACCAATAGGGCCCCGGGCGCAGCGGCCGCGAATAGCTTCGCAAATACGGCTTCCGTCCACAGCTCGGGCTGCTTTTCGGGGGCGAAGGCGTCGAAATAAATCAGGTGGTAGTGGCCCGGGGCCAGCGCGACGGTTTGCACGGCCCGGGGCACTTTTTGCACGGTGAAGCCGGGCGCCAGTTCCACCGGCACGTTCCAGGGCGCGGCGTGCAGGCGGGCAAACTGCCCGGCCGGCCCGGGGCCCTGCTGGTCCCACTCGGGCTGCAAGGCGGCCACCACGGCGCGGGGCAGCGGGTAGGTTTCCAGCCCGTCGTAGGCAATGCGCGCGCCCGCGGCTTGGCCAGCGGCCAGCGTCAGCAGGGCATTCAGGCCAGTGCCCAGGCCCACTTCGAGGATGCGCAGGGGCCCACCGGCAGTGGGGCCGGCGGCCAGCAGCGGCCCCAGCCCGGCCCCGACGAACACGTGCACCGCCTCCCGCCGGGCCCCGTGCGTGGAGTGGTAATGCTCGTGCAGCGCCGGCACGAACAGCGTGAGCGAGCCGTCCTCCGTGGTGCGCACCTCTACCAGCAAATTGCTCATTAATTAGTTGGTTAGCAAGTGGAAAACAACTGCGCTAGTCGTTGCGCATCCACCGGGCGGAGGAAGAATGAGCGCCGTAGGAAGCCAGGAAGGCCAGGATGCCCACCACCACCCCCGCCGCCGTGCTCGAGAACAAACCCAACGCCAGTGAGTAGCCAATGGCTTCCCAAAACAGGCTGAAACAGACGCATAGGGCCACCGCCAGCGCCCGGTACCGCAGGCAAACCGCCAGCACCACAAACACCCCACCCAAACACCCACCAGGAATGCCGCACCAAGCCGACCAGCCCGGCTAGCACGAGCATTTCCACACCCAGCACGTTGCGAAACTTGTGGTCCTGGTGGGCCTGGCTCACGCCCCGCCGGACGGCCTCCCCAGTCATGAGCACCGATGGGGCCCCGGCCGGCAGCGGGCGGGGCCCCGGCGCCTGGTCGAGCATTTCGCCGCAGTACCGACATTTGCGGGCCTCGGCCATGATTGTCTCCGCACAAAATGGGCATTTTTTAAGCGTAGCGCTATTCTCCAAAACGATGGCAGTTAAATGTAAAACGTCCGTTAGCCTCCTTACTGCATGGCCCGCGTAAAAGTAGAGTTGCCCGCCGCTTTCTCCTTCGCGGTGGAAATCCCCGTCCGCATCACCGACCTCAACTACGGGGCCCACCTCGGCAACGACGCGCTACTCAGCATCTTGCACGAGGCGCGGGTGCAGTACCTGGCCCACCTCGGCACGGCCGAATTTGACGCCGCCACCCGCCTGGGCTTCATCATGGCCGACGTGGCCATCGAGTACAAGGGCGAGGCGTTTCACGGCGATGTGCTGCGCATCGAAGTAGGGCCCCTGGACCTGAATAAGTACGGGTTCGACCTAGTGTACTGGGTGAAAAACCAGGCCGGCAAGGAAATAGCCCGCGCCAAAACCGGGATGCTCTGCTTCGACTACAACACCCGCAAACTGCGCGGGCTACCCGAGGAGTTGGCGGCGCGGCTAGGATAAGCGGGAACCCAACGCCTTGCCTGCTTGTATCTTTGCCCGATGCTATTTGAACTGCCCCTCGCCCCCGCGCCCACCAAGCGCGACATCCGCAAACTTTCGGCCGACGACCTGAAGGCTTTTCTGGTGGAGCACGGCGAGAAGCCCTTCCGCGCCAAGCAGGTGCAGGAGTGGCTGTGGAAGAACGCGGCCGGCTCGTTTGAGGAGATGAACAACCTCTCGCTGGCCACCCGCGAGCTACTGGGGGCCCACTTCGTTATCAACGGCGTGACGGTGCAAAACCAGCAGCGCAGCAACGACGGCACCATCAAGTCGGCCTTCAAGCTCTACGACGGCAACATTGTGGAGGGCGTGCTCATCCCGCACGATACGCGCATGACGGCCTGCATCAGCAGCCAGGTGGGCTGCTCGCTGACGTGTAAGTTTTGCGCCACCGGCTACATGGACCGCAAGCGTAACCTGGACGCGGCCGAGATTTACGACCAAGTGGTGCGCATCCGCGAGCAGTGCGAGGGCCAGTACGGCACGCCGCTTACCAACATCGTGTACATGGGCATGGGCGAGCCGCTGCTCAACTACGCCAACGTGGTGGAAAGCGTGCGCCGCATCACCGCCCCCGACGGCCTGAACATGGCCCCGCGCCGCATCACCATCAGCACGGCCGGCATCGCCAAGATGATTAAGAAGCTGGCCGACGACGACGTGAAGGCCAACCTGGCCCTGAGCCTGCACGCGCCCACCGACGCCAAGCGCAACGAAATCATGCCCATCAACGAGGCCAACTCGCTGGGGGCCCTAAAGGAAGCTTTGCAGTACTACCACGCCAAAACCGGCCGCAAAGTCACCTACGAGTACATCGTATTTGAGAACTTCAACGACACGCTGGAAGACGCCGAGAACCTGCTGAAAATCAGCAAGTGGCTGCCCTGCAAAATCAACCTCATCGAGTACAACCCCATCGAAAACGCGGACTACCGCAACACCGGCGAGGAAAACCTCATGTCGTTCCACCAGTACCTGGCCGACCGCGGCGTGCAAACCAACCTGCGCCGCTCGCGTGGCAAGGACATCGACGCCGCCTGCGGACAATTGGCGGTGAAGGAGAAGGCGGCGGCAGCTTAGCGGGATTGGTAGAGCAGTTTCCAGGTCAGTGCACAGCCTGGTTACTGCCAGCCCGCCGGCTTTTTCTGCCGGCCGACCGATTACCGTCAGGGAAAACAAACGGCGGCTGGTTAATCGGTCGACCAGCTGAAAGAGCCAGCCGACCGGACCGTACACCGACCTGAATACTGCTCTAATCAAGCGCAAGGGCCCCACCGTTTTGAGAACGGTGGGGCCCTTGCCTTTGTACTTGGGGAAGCCCGGGGCCCTAATCGCGCCACCTTCCCGTGGCCTGGGGGCGGCCAGTGGCTTTTTCCTCATCTGACTCGCCGGGCTTCACTTCCTCGACGCGCACGCGTACGGCGTGGGCCTTGGGCTGTACTTTTTGGCCGAAGGCATCGGCGAATTCCTGGGTGAACTCGGCGCCGAAAAAGATGATGAGCGAGGAGTAGTTGATCCAGAGCAGCAGCACGATGGCCGAGCCCGCCGCCCCGAAGGCCGAGCCGGGGTTGGCAAAGCCGATATACACGGCGATGAGGATCTTCCCCAGCACAAACAGCAACGCCGTGATGAAGGCCCCCACGCTCACGTCGCGCCACCGGATAATGGCGTCGGGCAGGAAGCGGTAGATGAGGGCAAACAGCAGCGTGGTGACGCCCAGCGACAGCGCAAAATCCACCACTTTGATGGCAATAACCCCGGCGGCCGGAATCAGGTACTGGAGCCAGCCGGTGAAGGCGCTCAGCACGGCGCTGATGACGAAGGATATAAGCAGCAGCAGGGCCACGCTCAGGATGAGGCCGAAGGAGAGCAGGCGCTGGCGCACGTAGTCGCCGATACCGATGCCGGTGGTTTTCACCTTCAGGTTCCAGATGTCGTTGATGCTTTCCTGGAGCGTGACGAAGAACGTGGTGGCCGCAAAAATCAGCGTGCCCACCCCGATGGCGGTAGCCAGCCCGCTCTTGTTTTGCAAGGTGAAGGTGGCGATGCTGTCTTGCAGGAACTTAGCCGATTCGGGCCCCACCAACCCCTTGAGCTGGCCGTACACCTGGCCCGTCACGGCGTCGTGGCCCAGGAACTTGCTGGCCACCGTGATGACGATGATTAATAGCGGAGGCAGCGAAAAAATGGTGTAGTACGACAGCGCCGCCGCGTGCCGGAACGAGTTGTTTTCCATGAACTCGCTGGCCGACGACTTCAACACTTGCAGAATATCCGAAAATTTATACGTCGCCATCTAAACAGCTAAAAAGTAGGTTCCTAGTACGGCCGCCCCGGCCTTTCGTTTGTAAAGCAAGTAATATCCTGGTTACGAAAGGATTATTTCTTTATTCCTGGCGGCGCAGCTCCCAACGCAGGATGCGCACCGGGGCCGCGCACAGGGCCCCGGCCAGGGCCGCATCATCGCGGAAGCGCAACTGGTGCAATTCCACTGCCTCTACGCTCACGGCCAGCGCGTCGGCGGCGAAGGGCCAGGGCCGCAGCACGGCAGGCGCGCCGCCCCCCCCCCGGGCTGGCGCACGAAGCTGGCGTAGGCCCAGTGGCCGGCCGGCAGCGGGCTGATTTCCACCTCGCGGCTCATCTCGGGCAGCTCGTGCCGGCAGAGGATGAGCGAGAGCCGGGCGCACCAGTGCAGCAGGTCGTAGGCGCGGCGAGCCTCGGCGGGCGTGGTGCCCAGGGCCAGGCCCCAGCGCTGCTGGCTGGCCTTCAGCTCGTCGAGGAAGGCCGTGGTAGTGGGCGCGCTGCCGCGCAGCGGCTCGTACAAGCAGCTCAGATGCAGGCTGGCAAGCAAGCTGCGCCACTGCCCCTGGAAGCGGGCGGCGTGCAGCAGATCCTGCGCCTGCGCCTGCGAGAAATCCTTTTGCGTGAAGTTGACCGGGGCCCCGGCGGGCGTGAGGCCGTGGTGGCCGCCGCGGCCGTGCCAGGCCGCCTGCTCGTCGTCGTGCTGTGCCACGGCCGCCAGCAAACCCACCCAGCGGTCGGGGGGCAGAAAGGGCGGCCAGGCCCAGGCCAGCTGGGCCCGCCAGCGGTTTGCCGAAGAGTTTACGCAGCAGCATTTCAAGCACTTGAAGTCGTACTCGTTTGATGCGCACGACTTGCAGGGCAACTGCGAGCACTTCATGGGCGTGGCGCAGGTGCCGGTGGGCCTGGCGGGGCCCCTGACCGTGAACGGCGAGCATGCGCAGGGCGACTTCCTCATCCCGATGGCCACCACCGAGGGCACGCTCGTGGCCAGCTACAACCGCGGCATGCAGGTGCTGAACCTGTGCGGCGGCGTGAAGTGCACCGTGATTGGCGACGCCATGCAGCGGGCCCCGGTGTTTGTGTTCAGCGACGCGCGCGGGGCCCGCGACTTCGGTAAGTGGGTGGCCGACAACCTGGAGCGTATCCGGCCGGAGGCCGAAAGTACGTCGCGCATCGCCAAGCTCCAGTACATCGACACGTACCTGGCCAACAAGTTTGCCTACCTGCGTTTCAACTTTTCGACCGGCGACGCGGCGGGCCAGAACATGGTGGGCCGCGCCACCTTCGCCGCCTGCTCCTGGATTCTGGCCAACTACGGGGGCCCTAAAGTCGAGCATTTCTACCTCGAATCGAACTTCACCACCGATAAAAAGGCCTCGCAAATCAACGTGATGCGCACCCGCGGCAAGCGCGTGACGGCGGAGGCCGTAATTAAGCGCGACATCTTGCAACAGCGCATGCGCGTGACGCCCGAGCAGCTGGCCTACCACGGGCAGGTGAGCAACGTAGGTGCCTTTCTCTCAGGCGCTAATAACAACGGGGCCCACTCGGCCAACGGCATTACGGCGCTGTTCATTGCCACGGGGCAGGACGTGGCCAACGTGAGCGAGTCGAGCGCCGGCGTGCTGTACTCAGAGGTGACAAAGGAGGGCGACTTGTACATCAACATCACCACCCCGAGCCTGATTGTGGCCACCCACGGCGGCGGCACCGGCCTGGCTACCCAAAACGAATGCCTGCGCCTGCTGGGCTGCACAGGCCGCGGCACGGTGTACAAGTTCGCCGAAATCGTGGCCGGCGTGGTACTAGCCGGCGAGCTGAGCCTGGGCGCCGCCATCAGCAGCTCGGACTGGGTGAGTAGCCACGAGCAATACGGCCGCAACCGCTAGGGGCCCCAGGGCGGGGAACTTCACCCCCTAGCCCCCTCTCCAAAAAAGAGGGGGACTAGTTTTTAGTTTTAGCTTCTAGAAATCAGGTTTTTAGAACTAGGGCTAATTCCCCCTCTTTTTGAGAGAGGGGGCTAGGGGATGAGGTTCCCTTAGGCTGCCCCGCCCCAGATACTAGGGGCAGCAGCAGTATATTAGGCGCACTTTCTGCCTTTCTTTACTGCCATGCGCTCGTCTGTTTTGCTTTACCTGGTGCTGGGGGCCCTGGGGTTGATTAGCCGGCCCGCCTGGGCCCAGGCGGGCCTGAACAGCAAAGACTTGGAAGACATCAGCCACGGCCGGCCCACCTCGACCCAGAACCTGAATCAGGCCAACACCGTCGACGAGCGGGCCCTGGCTGCCGCAGCCGCCCACGTGGCCCACTACTACGACCCCGACTGGGTGCCCGGCTCCTTGCTGCCCATCAAGGGCGAGCCGCAGCCCGTGCCCGGCCTGCGCTACAACCTGGTGCACCACTGGGTAGAAGTGCGGGACGCCATTGTGCCGGGCGGTGTGCGCCTCTACCCGGTGGGCAGCCTGCGGGGCTTCGTGCTGAACAACGCGCCCGGCCGGCCGGGCCACCGCTTCGGGGCCTACCGCGTAGGCGGCGCGGGCCGCCTGCTGCTCGAAGAGCTGACCGAAGGCCCCGTGCGCCTGCTGCTGGGCTACGACCTGGAACTAGTAGGCGCGGTGCGCAACGCGGCCATCGGCGTCGAGACCCAGGCCGCGCAGTTCCGGCGCACCTCCGAGCTGTACGTGGCCATCCCGGCCCGGCCCCTGGCCCAGCCGCTGGCCCAACCCCTGGCGCTGAGCCAGCGGACGGTGCTGCGCCTATTCGGGGCGGCTGCGGGCGACATGGCCCTCTATGCTCAGCAGCACAGCCTGCGCTACGACAACCTGACCGAGGTGGTGCAGCTGGTGGACCACTTCAACGCCACCTTACTGCCAGGACCCTAAACAAACTGCCTGATTCAGAACACTGTAGAGACGTATCCTTACGTCTCTACAGTGTTCCAGGAGCCAAAGCCATCAAGTCAAACTGCTTTTTAAACGCGAAAAGGCCACTCCAACGGGAGTGGCCTTTTAGAAACCAGGCGCTCACCCGGGGCCCTCTATGGCAGACTGGCCGCCACGCTGAACTTGCTGTCGACGCGCACCACCACGTCCTGGGCCGGGCGCGTGCTGAGCAGCACTTCGCTGGTGAGGGCATAGCTACTATTTCGCAGGTACGCGTCAAGCTTGGTGTCGGGGGCGGGGTTGAGTTGGATGGACGTGGCGCCTTTGGGCACGTTGTCGAGCGAGGCTAGGAGTACTTTGTTGGTGCCGGCGGCGTCGGTACTGATGTAGAGCTTGACGCTCTTCACGATGTCGAATGTTTGGCCGGCGGGGCTGGTGGCGGTCAGGGTGAGCTGCTCCAGCTTCACCTCCTGCACGTACTGGGCCTTGGTGTTGTTGTTAGCGTAGGTAGTGGTGGAGGTGGAATTCACCGTCACGGCGGGCAAGGTAACCGGGACCGTGCCGTAGGGGTACGCGGCCGGCACTGTGAAGCTCTGGGTGTCGTTCACGTTGAAGCGCAACAGGCTCAGCACTTTGTTGCAGCCCCCGGCCATTAGCAGTACACCCAGCAGGGCGGGCAACAATAGCAGTAGTTTAGCTATTTTTAGCATAGAAGAAGCGATAGTAATTGATTGATTGGAAGCTAACGAATAGACCTGCCGGCAACTCCTACGCCTTCAAAAATACGCAATAACCGCCGTCGGTGCCGCATTAGCCAGCGGCCTTTTGCAACGCCGCGGGGGCCCTACTTATTGCTGGCCAGGGCCAGTTGGGCACTGCCGTCGCCGAGGGCATGCAGGGCCTGTTGCAGCTCGGCATCGTGCGCGCCCAGCACCGTGTAGTAGGGCACCGCGCCGTAGGCACTTTGGGCGATGTAGGCCTTGATTTGATTGCGGAGTAAGGCGGCGCAGCGGCGCAGTGCGGCCGGGTCGGCCGGCACGCCGTCGCGGGCGGCGGCGGCGGCCAGGGCCCCCAGCTGCGCATCGCTCACGCGGAAGGTGGCGTTGAACTGGGCGAAGCGAAGGCCTTCCAGCTCGGCTTTGTGGGCCTGGTAGAAGGCCAGGGCCAGGGCGCGAGGCGTTTGGTGGGCCTGCAAGCGGGCGTAGTAGGCCGAGCACGCCAGCGTATCGCGCGGCACAAACACGTCGGGCATTATGCCGCCGCCGCCGTACACCGGCCGGCCGCGGTCGGTGCGGAAGCGCGGGCCGCCCGCCACGCGGTTGCTGTCGGCCGAGGCCAGGTCGCCATGGGCGGCCCGCTCGGCCAGCTCGCGGCGGTATTCGGCGCGGCTGCTACCGTAGGGCTTTTGGATGGAGCGGCCGCTGGGCGTATAGTAGCGGGCAATGGTGAGGCGCAGCTCGCCGCCGTCGCTGAGGGCGATGGGCTGCTGCACCAGGCCCTTGCCGAAAGTGCGGCGGCCCACCAGCAGGGCGCGGTCGTGGTCTTGCAGGGCCCCGGCCAGCACCTCGGCAGCCGAGGCGCTGCCCTCGTCGACGAGCACCACCAGGGGCCCCTCCTCAAATTCGCCGGCCACCTTGGCATACACCTGCGAGTCGTAGGTATCGCCCTTGCCGTCGATGGCCACGATTTTGCGCGAGCCGCCCACCAGCTCGTCGGCCACACGGGTGGCGCGGTCGAGGTAGCCGCCGGGGTTACCGCGCAGGTCCAGCACGAGGCGGGCCAGGCCCTGGCGGCGCAGGTCGGCCAGCGCGGCCCGGAAGTCGTCGTAAGTGGTAGCCGCAAACCGGTTGATTTTGATGTAGCCCGTCTGCTCATCAAGCAAATACGCCGCGTCAATGGACGGGTTGGGCACCCGGCTGCGCACCAGGGCCAGGGCAAAGGTGCGGGCCGAAGCGGGCCGGTGCACCTCCAGGGCCACGGTGCTGCCGCGGGCCCCCCGCAGCAGCTGCGCAATGCGGGCGTTGGTGAGGCGGGCCCCCGACACGGCCTGCCCGCCCACGCGCAGCACCTGGTCACCGGGCAGCAGGCCGGCCTGGGCCGCCGCCCCGCCGCCGAGCGGGGCCACCACCGTCATGGTGTCGCAGAAAAGGTTGAAATCGAGGCCCACGCCATCAAAGTCGCCCTGCAAAAAAACATCGTTCTGCTCGCGCTCCGCGGCCGGGATGTACACCGAGTGCGGGTCGAGGCGCTCCAGCATCTGGGCCGTGGCGTAGTCGGCCAGGCCCTCGGTGTTCACCGAGTCCACGTAGTCGCGGTCCACGTAGCTGAGCACCTCCTTGAAGCGCAGGTAGCCGCGGGCCGTGGCATCAGGGTTGGTGGTGGAGGGCCGGAACGGGTTGTTGGAAATTAGCAGGCCGCTGCCAAACGCCAGGGCCACCAGCACCGCCCCGCGCAGCCCGGTGCGGCGGGCCCCGGCGGGGCGCGAAGAAGCGCGGAAGAGCGCGGAAAAAGCCATGGCGGCGGAGCGAAGGAAAAGGCGTTACCGAGTTGGCAGCGCGGGAAGGATATTCAAACTTAATTAAATTTTTCCATGATACATGTTCTGCAAAATAGATTTTAGTCGAACGTAATTGAATAATTGAAAAATGGGGTTTAATACCCTTTTTAGGTCATTTTTAGCTTATTTAAATACTAATTTAGGCGGCGGTCTATTGAAGAGTGAGGTTGTAATTGTCAATCACAATCTTGATGCGAGCCGTGTGCATGCGCAAACTTTTACTAAAGGAGCAGGATTTGCGGACCAATACCCCGCAGCGCTGGCGTAAGGAGCAGTTGATAGCCTCAACAATATTGGTTTTGCCGCTGCCTTTGGGATGAGGCCGATGCTGGTGGGCGGGCAAGACCTTGGCGTAGGCTTCCCACTGGTCGGTGTGGTAGCGGCAGTGGCGTTGGTAGCGTCGCGGCAGCGCGGCCCACAAGCGCCGGGCCGTGGCGGCTCCCCGGCAACCCAGCACCCAGGCCACGATGCGGCGCGAGGCCCGTTCAACGGCCAGCCACAACCAGACTTTGCACGTGCGCCGGCCCACGAAGGTCCACATTTCGTCAAGTTCGAGGGCTTCAGGTTTCCGGCGTTGGGCCTTTTTCGTCCGGCGACGCGGCAGCCGGGGCGAGTCCAAGGCCGCTTTTTTTTATCAGCTTGGCGATGGTCATCCGTGCCACGCCGGTGGCGCGCACGATGCTACGTTGGGAGTTACGCTCGGTGAGCAAGGCTTCCACCTGCGCATACTGTGCCGCCTTGGCCACGGCCGCTGGTATAAACCGTGCCTGATACCCGCACGCCTTGCACTGGTATTTAGGCTGACCACCCTGCGTGCCATTGCGGCGGATGTGTTCACTACCACAGCGGGCACATAAGTGTTGCGTATAAACCATGCGCTAATTTACAACCTCACTCGCTAATAGACCACCGCCATAATTTAATAGTTAATTAATTATAATTGCATATTACCATGAATTGAATTAAATATAATTTTTACATTAAATTGTAGTCCGCAATATTACTCACGTAGGGTGTGCCGCGGTGCGGCCCCGGCCCTAGCGACGGCCGTATCTTTGCGTCGGCGCCGGGGTCGGCGCCGTTTTTTGCTTTCGTTTTAGTCTCTTTCGCCGTGGGCCGCATCCTCGCCATCGATTACGGCAACAAGCGCGTGGGGCTGGCCGTGACGGACCCCAGCCGCATCATTGCCTCGCCGCTCGACACCATCCACAGCCAGGATTTACTGGCCTACGTGCTGGCCTACCACCGGCGCGAGCCGTTGGCGGCCATCGTGGTGGGCATGCCGCGCACGCTGCTCAACGAGCCCACCGACGTGACCAGCGCCGTGGTGGGCCTGCTGCGCCGCCTGCGCAAGGAGCTGCCCGAGGTGCCCGTCCACGAAATCGACGAGCGCTTCACCTCGCGCATGGCCCACGCGGCCATGCTAGCCGGGGGCCTGGGCCAAAAGGCCCGCCGCGACAAAGCCACCGTGGACCGGGTGAGCGCGGCCATTATCCTCCAGTCGTTTCTGGAGTCGCCGGCGGGGCGGGCCGTGGCCTAGCCGGAACCCCGGGGGCCCCCGCCCTTGTTTGCTTTAATTCTTTATCAACGTTTTACTTAGATGATACACCCCATCGTTGCCATCGGCGACCCCGTGCTGAAGGCCCGCGCCAAAAACCTGCCCGCCGACCTGCCCGCCGCCGAACTCCAGCAGCTCATCGCCGACATGCTCGAAACCATGTACTTCGCCCACGGCGTGGGCCTGGCCGCCCCGCAAATCGGCAAGAGCGTGCGCCTGTTCGTAATTGACTCGACCCCCATGGTGGAGCTGGACGAGGAGGACATTGCCGAGGGCGTGGAGGCCGAGCCCGCCATCAAGCGCGCCTTCCTCAACCCCGTGATGGTGAGTGAAACCGGTGAGAAGTGGGGCTTCGAGGAAGGCTGCCTGAGCATTCCCGGGGTGCGCGAGCTGGTGCAGCGCTGCCCCGACATTGTGCTGCGCTACGAGGACGAGAACCGCCAGGTGCACGAGGAAGGCTTTTCGGGCATGAACGCCCGCATCATCCAGCACGAATATGACCACTTGGAGGGCGTGCTGTTCACCGACAAGCTTTCTTCCTTTAAAAAGCAGCTGCTCAAGGGCAAGCTGGCCCGCATCGGCAAAGGCGACGTGGCCCATGACTACCGCATGAAATTCGCAAGCGCCGGGCGGCGGTAGGGGCCTTATATTTTATCAAACCAGTATGACAACAAAACTGGCATATCCCGTGGGGTATGCCAGTTTTTTTTGATTTTGCTGGCATACCAAAGCCCCTTTCCGATTTATCCAATGAAGCTGTTTAGGAAGTAGTCAGGCGGGCTCAAAACAGAAAAGACTCCCACGGCAGAGCGAAATTTGAGGTGCGACCCATCTCCTTTCCCTCCGTCATGGAAGTCCTGCCCAAAGATATCATTACCGCCTGGATACTCCCCCATTTGCCCTTTAGCGCCCACGGCCGTCGGCGGGCGGCCCAGCCGGTGGAAGTCGTCGGCGCCATTCTCTACAAGCTCAAAACGGGTTGTCAGTGGCGCTGGCTGCCCGTGCGAGAATTGCTGCCAACCCACCCCCTGACGTGGCAGGGCGTCTACTATTATTTCAACCAGTGGCGCAAGCAAGGTGCTTGGAAACAGCTTTGGTTGAGCGTCTTGCGCTTGAACCACGCGGCGCTGGACTTGTCGAGTGTGCAACTCGATGGCAGCCACACCCCGGCTAAAAACGGCGGGGCGGCTGTCGGCTATCAAGGCCGCAAGGCGGCCCGCACCACCAACGCCCTGTTTCTGGCCGACAACACGGGCCAGCCCCTAGCCGTGGCCACGCCGCAAGCCGGCAACCACCACGATACGTTTGCCCTCGAACACGTCTTCGCCGAACTCTGTGAGCTGCTCGAACAAGCGCACCTGCGCCTGGAAGGCCTCTTTCTGAATGCCGACAAAGCCTTTGATGTCACTAGCTTGCGTCAGGCCTGCGCCCGGCGCGACATCGAAGCCAACATTCCCCGCAACCGGCGCTCGACCGACTGGCAAACGGATGATGACACGCCGCTGGACCCCGAACTTTACCGGCGCCGGCTGGTCATCGAGCAAATGAACGCCTGGCTCGACGGCTTCAAGACCCTGCTGGTGCGCTACGAAACCTGCCTGGAAAATTGGCTGGCCTTCCACTGGCTCGCCTTTGTCGTGCTGCTACTGCGTAAAATTACCCGACCACCCACTTCCTAAACAGCTTCAATATCTCTATAATTATGCTCAAACGCTACGCGCTGTTATCCTTCCTGCTTCTAATCTCCCTGGGGCCCCGGCCGGCGCGGGCCTGGGGCTTTTTTGGGCACCGGCTACTGAACCGGCTGGCCGTGTACACGTTGCCGCCGAAGATGGTGGGCTTTTACAAGGCGCACATTGACTACATGACGGCGAACGCCACCCGACCCGACGCCCGCCGCACGGTGGTACCCGGCGAAGCAGCCAAGCACTTCATGGACGTGGACCGCTACGGCGACAGCTGCCTGACCACCCACGGCCGGGGCCTGCCGCGCCGCTACGAAGACGCCGTGGCCCGCTACGGCGAGGACTCGCTGCTGCGCCACGGCATCGTACCCTGGAACATCGCCCGGATGAAAAACCAGCTCACCGCCGCCTTCCAGCGCCAGGACGCCGACGCCATCCTGCGCCTCTCGGCCGACCTCGGGCACTACGTGGCCGACGCCTGCGTGCCGCTGCACGCCACCCAGAACTACAACGGCCAGCTGACGGGCCAGCGCGGCATCCACGGCCTTTGGGAGAGCCGCTTGCCGGAGTTATTAGCCGCCGACTACGACCTGTTCACAGGGCCCGCGCCGTACCTGGAGCACCCCGGCGACGCCGCCTGGGGGGCCCTGGCGCGCTCCCACGCCGCCGTCGATTCGGTGCTGCTGTTTGAGAAAGAGTTGACGGCCACGTTCCCCGCCGACCGCAAGTACGGCTACGAGGCTCGCGGGGCCACCACGGTGCGCGTGTACTCGCGCGACTTCAGCCGGGCCTACCACGCCCGGCTCGGCGGGCAGGTGGAGCGGCAGCTGCGCTACGCCAGCCGCCTCATCGGGGCCTTTTGGTACACGTGCTGGGTCGACGCCGGGGCCCCTGACCTGGACAAGCTGCCCCGCACCACCTCAGCCGTGGAGGAGCTGCGCCTGGCCCGCGAGGCCGCCGACGCGGCCGGGGCGCCAGCGGTGGGTAGCGTGCCCGGGCACGAGGAGTAGGGTGCGAGGGTAGGAGGGTGTGGGGATGTGAGGGTAGGCTGGTGTGAGTATATAGCCCCCCTACCCTCGCACCCTCCTACCCTTCCTTCACAACTCCTCCGTGGCGTCGAGCGCGTCGAGGTCTACTACGGCGAGGCCGTTTTCGTCCACGTCGTAGGCGCGACGGAAGCGGTGGTTCCAGATTATTTCACTAGCAATGTAGGAGTTGCGGGCGTACACGTCCTGGGCGAAGGTGTCATCGTAGCCCTTGAGCATGACGATGATTTCCACGGCGCGGGCCGCGTAGTCGGCAGCTTCCAGGCCGTGCAACGGGCTGCCGGGAATCAGGTCGTGCACCAGTGTCCAGGTCAGGGGCAGGAAGCTGACGGCGTCGCGCTCCAGGGCCAGGGCGGCGTAGGACACGTTTTTAGTGGCGGCGTCGGTGAACTTGACGATGACCCGCGCCGAAAGCTCAATCAGGATGTTGGCCCGGCGGTTGGCCACCCGGAATTGCAGGCACGGCGTGCCGTCGGGCCGCCGGCTGACGATGGCCGCGCGGCTAAACAGAATGCGCGCCGTGGGCCGCGAAAACCGCCCGTAGAGCAGGCCCGTAGCCAGCGCAAACGTAAGCACGCCCGCCAGCGCCTCCAGGCTGGAGAGGGCCCCAGTTCCGTTGCTGCCCGGGTACACGTGCCCGTAGCCCACGCTGGTAAAGGTTTGAACAGAGAAAAATAGCGCGCTCAGGAAGTCCTGCACCCAGCCGTGAGGGGCCGCCACGCCGGGCAGGTTTTCGAGGCCCAAGGCCATGTAGGCCAGCGCAAACGCCGCGTTCAGCACCCCAAACAGCACGCTCACTTCCAGAAAAAACCGGCCCCACGGCATCAGAATCAGCCGCTGGTAGGGGTCGCGGATGGGCGGGCCGCCGCGCCGCCGCACGTTGAAGGAGCCGTCGTGGTTGATGGCCCGCTGGGTGGGCCGCGAGAATTTTTCGCCAATGCCAGGGTCGAGCGAGGCCATGCTGTGGGGGATGAGAAGTGCGCTGCGAAGAACGCCACCCCGGCCGCCACTGGCCGCACCGGGGCCCCAGGTTATGGCCACCAATTTTGGCTTGGCGTGGAGAAAAAATTAGCTGGTTTATCCTGTTCTCATTTTTTCTTTCATTCTCATACGCGGATTTTACGCCATTCTGCTCCTCACCGTCTCCAATCTATTCATGACATTTGCCTGGTACGGGCACCTGCGCTTGTTCAAAAAATGGCCTGATTTGCCAAGCTAGGCCTATTCGGCGTCATAATGATGAGCTGGGACCTGGCCCTATTCGCGTATATTTTTCAGGTGCCAGCCAACCTGCTGGGCTTTGAGAAAAACGACGGGCCGTTCGGCCTTTTCCAGCTCAAGGTGATTCAGGAAGTGGTAACGCTGGCCGTGTTCACGCTCTGCACGTTGTTCGTTTTTAAGCCCGACAAGCTGGGCTGGAACCACCTGGCGGGCTTCGTGCTGCTGGTGGCGGTGTACGTCATCTTCAAGAAGTGGTGAGCGCGGGCAAATTGGGGGCCTGAAGAAAAATTAATGTCTGGCTCAGGCCGGCTTCAGGGCGCGGTAGAAATTTTGTAGCGTCGCAAAGGCCACCGGAGCCGGCCGACGCCCCATTCACTTTTATATAGCGTGGCCAATGCGCTGGCCGTGCCGCTGGGGCCCCACCTGGCCCACCTCACCGCCACCTGGTACCAGGCGGACCCGCTGCCCCCCGGCACCAGCCTGGGCCTGTGGATTGCCGGCCGCCTGGCCCAGGGCTTGGGCGTGCGGCTGGCCCGCGGCAAGCCCAGCAACGCAGGACTGCTGCTGCGCCACTTGAAAACCCTTTCCTGGAGCGGTTTTGGGGTCCGTACGCACCGGGCACCCCCGGGCCCTTTGTTGCTGGTTGGCACGACAATCCGGCCGCCGAAACTGGCCCCGTGGCGGCGGCGGTTTTGCAAATCTGGTAAGCAAGGCCCGGGCGTGGCTTCCGGCCTTTTTGGCTTTCCGGGCGGAAATCGGGGCTGAGCCAACCAGCTGTGAAGGGCCCCGGGAGCCCTGGGCGCATTCGGGGCGGTGTTGTACTTTCGGCGCAGGGCAGGCGGGCCAACCGCGAAGCTATTAAATTATTTTATGATTAAAAAAATACTATGTGTGGGCCTGTGGGCTGGTACGCTGGGCCTGACAGGCCCGGCCCACGCCCAGAAAGTGGGGCTGGTACTGAGCGGCGGCGGCGCCAAGGGCCTCGCCCACGTGGGTGTGCTCAAAGAGCTGGAAAAGAACCACATCCCCATCGACTACATCGTGGGCACGAGCATGGGGGCCGTGGTGGGAGCCATGTACGCCTCGGGCTACTCACCAGCCGACATCGAGCAGATCGTGCTGAGCCCGGAATTCCAAAAGTGGACGTCGGGCAAAGCCCTGGAAAGCAATACGTTCAACTTCACCACGCGCGAGCCCTCGCCCTCGGCCCTGCGCCTCGGCGTGGCCGTGGACTCGACGCTGCACGCGCGCGTCAGCTCGAACCTGGTGAACGATTTGAACCTGAACCTGGCCCTGGCCAAGCTCATGGCCCCGTCGGGGGCCGAGGCGGGCTACGACTTTAATAAGCTGTTCGTGCCGTTTCGGTGCATGGCGTCGGAGATATTTACGCGGCAGGAGGTGGTGCAGCGCAAGGGCTCCCTGAGCGATGCGGTGCGCAACTCGATGACGTTTCCGCTGGCGTTCCGGCCCATCCGCAACCTCGACGGGAAATACTACTACGACGGAGCAGTGTTCGACAACTTCCCCACGGCGGCCATGAAAACGGAGTTTGCGCCCGACGTCATCATCGGGGTGAACGTGGGCGATGTGGCCCTCAAAAAGTACCCATTCAAAACCGACGACGCCCTGCTGGCCAGCACGGTACTATTTTTAGGCACGAGCGTGGCCGACACGACCAGCGTGGGCAAAAATGGTATTTATATCCAGCCCAACCTGGGGGCCCTGGGCGTGGGCGACTTCGACCAGGTAAAAGCTTTTATCGGCAAGGGCGACACGGCCACGCTGCTGAAAATGGACCTCATTAAGCAGCGCATCGGCCGCCGCCAAGACTCGACGGCGCTGCTGGCGCGGCGGCGGGCGTTCCAGGAAGGGGTGCCCACGCCGCGCTTTTTGGAGGTGCAGGTGCACGGCCTGCGGCCCGACCAGAACGCATACGTAGCCAAGTTTTTCCAGCGCGAGGGCCGCGATTTTGGCCTCGACGAGATTGAGGAGGGCTACTACCGGCTGGCGTCGGACGACTACTTCAAGAATATTTACCCGCGCATTCGCTACGACGCGGCGCGCAAGGGCTACATTTTCAGCCTCGACGCGCAACGCAACAACAACGTGACGGCGGAGGTGGGCTTCGTGCTGAGCACCCGGCCCATCGACAACTTTTTCCTGGGCCTGGAGTACCGGGTGCTGCGCCGGCTGCTCTACACCACGGCGGCCGACGTGAGCCTGGGGCGCTTTTACAACGGGGCCCGCGGCTCGTTCCGCATCAGCGTGCCGGGCACGGTGCCGTTCTACGTGGAGCCGGGCATCACCTACAACCAGTGGGACTACCAGAGCACGGGTGGCCTGCTGGGGCGCAACGCGCTGGGCACCCAAATCCGGCAGCAGGACACGAAGGTGGGCGTGCAAGTGGGCGTGACGCCGACCTACCGCAGCCGGCTGCTGCTCGACGCGGGCCTGTTCCAGACGCACGACGACTACACGAACCGCACGGAAATCAACAGCAGCGACGTGCTCGACAAAACCATTTTCCACGGCTTCACGGGGGCCCTGCGCCTGGACCGCAACACACTAAACGAGAAGCAGTACGCCACCGGCGGCCACCGCTATTCGTATTCGCTGCGCGGCGTTACGGGGGCAGCTGCCTACACGCCGGGCTCCACGTCGCTGGTGGCGGCCAACGAGCGCCACCACCAGTGGCTGCAACTCCGGGCCACGGTGGAGCGCTACTTTGCCTTGCCCGGCAACCGCCGCGCCTGGGGCTACTTCGGCGAGCTGATGGCCACGGGCCAGGGCACGTTCAGCAACTTCCGGGCCTCGCAGGCCATCGCGCCGGTGTTTTCGCCGCTGCCCGACGCCCGCACGCTGTTCCTCGCCAAGTACCGCAGCGGGCGCTACGCGGCCGTGGGTGTGCGCTACAGCCAGGCCGTGCTGGGCAGCCTTCAGTGGCGCTCCGAGCTGTACGTGCACGTCAACTTCCAGCCCTTCGAGCAGGCCGCCGACCAGACGGCCATCCGCACCAGCGGCTTCGAGCGGCCCCGCCTGACGGTCAGCACGGGCTTCATTTTGATGACGCCCGTGGGGCCCCTGGCCCTGCACGCCCGCTACTACGACGACCCCAACGAGCACTTTGGCGTGTACGCCCACCTGGGCTACCTGCTCTTCCGCGGCCGGGCTTTGGAGTAAGCCCGGGCCCGCAGCAAAAAAGCCTCGCTGGTGCTCAGCGGGGCTTTTTTGTGGGCGAAATATTACCCCGCGATGGCCGCGGCCACAGCGGCCGGGGCCTCGTAAGGCAGCAGGTGGCCGGCACCGGGCACCTCCGTGAACAGAGTGCCGGGGGGCAGCACCGGCAGGGTTTGCTGGCGCTGGGCGGCGGCGGGAATAGCGCGGTCGGCGGCGCCCACCAGCAAGTGGCAGGGCACGGCAATTTCGCCCATCAGCGCCGTCAGGTCCTCCAGCGAGCCAGCCAGCAGCCAGGCATCCCAGGCGGCCTGGCGGCTGCGCAGGTTGTCGGCCACTACTTGCTGATGCACGGCGGCGGGCAGGGCGGCCTGCGTGATTATGTGGAAGGTCTTCTCGGCCTCGGCGGGCTGGCCGTAGGCGGCCAGCGCGGCGGCGCGGTCATCGTCCGAAATCGGCTCGGGGCTGGGCGGCGAGGGCGAGAGCAACACCAACCGGCGCAGGCCGGCGGGCCGGGTGGCAGCCAGCGCCAGGGCCACCTTGCCGCCCATGCTGTGGCCCACCAGCACGTAATCGGTCAGCTTTTTTTCAGCCACGAAGGCCGCCACCCAATCGGCGTAGGCCCCCACTGAGTAGTCGAACCCCGCGGGGGCCCCCTGCGCGCCGAAGCCGGGCAGGTCGGGGGCAAATAGGGTGGTGCCCGGGGGCAGCAGCGGGCGCAGGGCGTCGAATTCGTGGCCGGCCCCGGCCCAGTAGTGCAGGGCCAGAACGGCGGCGGGAGTAGCGGAGTCAGGCATGGCCCCGCATACGGCAAACAGCACTGCCGGGATGGGCCCCGCCCAGCCACCCGGGCCCCCAAACGCACAAAGGCCCTTCCCCCAAGCTAAGGGAAGGGCCTTGCACAGGGCCCCGGCCAACGCGGCCGGGGGCGAAACTTACTCTTTCACCAGGCGCTTGGTAAGGCTGACGGCCGTGCCGTCAGTAGCCGTACCGCGCACCTGTACCACGTAGCTGCCGCTGGCCAGCGGGGCCAGGTCCAGCGTGTGCTGCTGGGCCCCGGCCAGCGAAGCGCTGAGCACCGCGCGGCCCGTCATGTCCACCAGGCTTACCTGGTACGTGCCCGCGGGCAGCTGGCTCAGGTCGAGCTTCGTGGTGGCCACGGCCGGGTTCGGGTACAGGCCGATGGCCGGGGCCGGGGCCTTCGTGAACGAGACGCTACGCACCAGCGACACATTCGCCGTGCCGTCGGCGTCCACCTGGCGCAGGCGGTAGTACACTGCGCCGGTTGCCTTGGCCGCCACATTGGCGTCGGTCAGGGCGTAGTCGGTCGCGCTGGACTTGCTACCCTGGCCTTTCACTTGCCCGATTTTCACGAAGGTCGTGCCGTCGAGGCTGCGTTCCACGTCGAAGTGGTCGTTGTTCTTCTCCGAAGCCGTGGCCCAGGCCAGCGCCACGTCGCGGTTGCCCACGGCCGAGGCCGTGAAGGCTGTCAGCTCCACCGGCAGCGGGTAGGCCCCGATGGCGAGGGTGACGGGCACCGTGTTGGTGCCGCCGTTCAGGTCGGTCGTCGTGATGGTCAGCGGGTACGTGCGGGCGTTGCTATAGTTTAGCATCTTGCTGGCGTCGCTCACGTAGATGCGGCCGGTGGTGGCGTCAAGGGACACGCCGGCGGGCAGCGTGCCCGTGGTCAGCACGGCGTTCACAGAGTTTGCCGCGGTGGGCAACCCGTTGGCAGCGCCCACTTGCAGAGCCCCGGTGGTGGCGTCGAACACAGTGGCCGAGGCGGCGGCGTACACTGCTGTGTTAGCGTCGAGCACTTGGGCCAGGTTATCGCCGGTGGCGTACTTATTGGCCGCCGTGCCTCCCTTACCCGTGTTGAAGAGCGCGTAGGCCGAACTGATGTCCTGCGTCACCGGGATGGTGTAGATGGCTGGGGCTGAAGCGAGCGGCGTAGCACCGTTATCGATGGCCGTGTAGGTGAAGAAGGCGTTGCCCACGAAGTTGCTGGCCGGGGTGAACGTGAACTGCGACGCCTGGGCAGGCGTAATTGGGTCCCCGACCTTCACGGCGTTGGTGCCGAGCTGGAGCACGCCCTGGCCGGTGGTCGGCAGGCTCGTAATCGTGTAGTTATTAACGCTGCCGTCGGCGTCGGTGCCGCTGATGGCCGAGAGCAGCATTCCGCTGCCGGTGTTGCCCTGGGGCCCCTGCAAGGTGTTGGCCACGTCGTTGGCTACGGGGGCCAGGTTGGCCTGGGTCGTGGTTACGCTGCCGGTGGTGGTGGCCGTGCCGGTGGGCGAGTTGCTATTGCTCACTGCGCCGCTCACCGTGAAGGAGCCAGACGGGGCCCCGAAGGCGATGACGTTCGTGACAGACTGGCCGGCCGGCACCGTGGTGCCCGCGCCGCCGTAGACGGTGATGGTGCCGCTGCCCGTTTTGGCCACGCCGTTGAGGGTGTAGCTGGTTACGCCCGTGGGCAGGGTCACGGTCATGCCCAGGTCATTAGCCGCCGCGGGGCCGTTGTTGGTGGCCGCCAGCGTGTAGCTGACGGTGTTGCCAGCCGTGGTGGTAGCCGGGCCGCTCACACCGAAGGCCACGGTGGCCGTCGACGTCACGGTGGTTGAGCTGGTAACCGTGTTGTCGGCCGGAGCGTCGTCAAGGTTATCCGCCGACGAAGTGGCCGTGACCACCACCGGGCCGCTCACGGGCAAGGGAAAGACAATGGTATTCGTGAAGCTCGTATTCAGGGCCTGCGACCCTAACGCGGGGAAGACCAGAGCCCCCGTTGTGGGGTTGTAGGTAGCAGTAAGGCCACCATAGTTGTATGTTACAAGGCCCGTGGCTGCGCTGTACGAGCCGGAGCTGCTGTTTACTCTGAGCGTGGCCGTGGCCAGCCCAGCGGGCAGAGCCACGGTTTGCACTACGTTTTGGGCGGCGGCCCCGGTAGTGGCATTCGCCGTTTTTACGGAGTAAGTAGCTGTGGTACCGGCAGACTGAGCGCCGGCCAGCGACGAAGTGATGGTCGTGGAAAGGTTAGCATTGGCGAGGGCCGATTTCACCGTCAGGGTACTCAGCTGGGCCGAGTTGTTGGTGAGGTTACTTTCGGTACCACTGGGTACTAGCACAGCAGCGGCCACGTCGAGCTGCGCGATGCTGGTGGGGGCCAGGAACTGCACCGCCGTAACGGTGCTGGTACCCGGGGCTCCAACCACAGTGGCCGGCATGGCAAGCAAGCCCGTTTCCACGGTGTAGGCCGGGCCATTGGTGCCGAAGGTGATGGTTTTGCTATCCGCGCTGAGCGTGCCGGCCGTATTGTTCACCACGAAACCCAGGGCCCCGAGGCCGGTGGGCAGCTGCGCAGTAGTGGTCTGGCTACCGGTAGCCGAGGCACCGTTGTTGGTGGCCGTCACGGTGTAGAACGCGGGGCTGCCCTGCACCGCCTGGGCGGGGCCCGACAGCGCGATGGAGAGGTCTTGCAGGGCCATCACGGTGTTGGAAACCGTGGCTGTATTGTTGGCCGGGGTGCCGTCGGCGGTGGGGCTGCTGACGGTGGCCACGGCTTGCAGCGCAGTATTACCGGCGGGCACGGCGAAGCTGAGGGTGTTCGTTTGCACCGCGTTGCCGGCCAGAGCAGGCAACGTGGGCAGGGCCAGCAGGCCACTGGCCACGTTGTAGGTCGCGCCGCTGCCGAAGGTAATGACGCTGTTGCTGAAGGTACCAATCAGGCCGTTCAGCTGGAGCGACGCCACCGGAATGCCGGCCGGAATGACCACAGTTTGTTGCACGCCCTGGGCCGAGTTGGCCGAGTTGTTCACTATTTGCACCGAGTAGGCTACCACTTGGCCGGCCGTGAGAGCGGTGCCCGTAGCCGTGGTGCCGCCTTCAATCCGGCTCAGCGAAATGGCCAGTTCGGCGAGGGGGCGGATTTCGGTTTCCGCCGTGGCCACATTGTTACCCGGCACCAGGTCGGGGGTGGTGGCGCGCACGCTGGCCGTGATGGCCATCGAGGGGCCCGCGGCCGGGGCCGGCAGGCTAAGGGCGTACGGTTGGGAAGCGGCGCCGCTGGCTTGGCTGCCCGTCAGGGCGGGCAGCACTAGCAGGCCGGTGGCCACGGTGTAGGTGGAGCCGTTGGTTCCGAAGGTGATGGTCTTGCTGTCCGTGCTGAGCGTACCGGCCACGGTGTTCACCAGGAAGCCCGTAATGCCCAGGCCCGCCGGCAGGCTAACCTGCGTTTGCACACCGGTGGCGGCGCTGGGGCCGTTGTTGCCCTGCGTCACGGTGTAGGCCACGGCGGCCCCGGGGGCTACTTGGCTGGGGCCCTTCACGGCCACGTAGAGGTTGGCCCGGTCGGTGATGGCGGGGGCGGCCACGGCCACGGCCGTGCTACTGGTGGCACCGTTGAGGTACGCCGTGTTGTTGGTGGGGGCGGGGTCGCCGGCGCCGTTCGTGTTCGGCGTCACCAGGGCCGAGGGTGAGAAGCCGGCCGTGGGCGAGAAGCTGACGCTATTGGTCTGGGCCTGGCCGCTGGCCAGGTTCAGGGTAGGGAAGGTCACTACGCCGCTGCTGCTGCTATAAGTGCCGCCGTTGGTGGCAAAGGCGCCGGCCAAGCCGGTGGGCAGCTGCACGGTTTGCTGGGCCCCCACCACCGGCGAGGGACCGTTGTTGGCCGTTACTATGGTATAGGTAGCCAAGGTGCCGGCGGTGGCCGAAGCCGGGCCGGTCAGGGTGGTAGCCAGGTCGAACTGCGGCGTCACGGCCAGCGTGATGGCGGCTACGTTGTCTACCAGATTCACGTCGGGGCCGCTGTTGTTCACCGAGGCCGTGGCCGTAAGGGGCCCCATACCCGGCGCCACAAACGTAACGCCGAACGTAGCCGAAGCGCCGGAAGCCAGGGCAAGTGCCGGGAACACCACCAAGCCGCTGGTCGCGTTGTAGGTGGCGGCCACGGGGGCCCCGTTGCGAGTGAAGGTGGGCGTCCCGGTCAGGTTGGCCGGGAGCTGCAGCTGCTGCACGGCGCTGGCGCTGGTGCCGGCGGGGCTGTTGTTGGCCGTGGTACCGGCAATGGTCACCGGCTGGCCCGCCGTAACGGCGCTCCCAGTGGCGGGCGAGGTAATGGTGGTGGCCAAATCGAGCTGGCTCACCATCTGTACCACCAGGGTGGCTTGGTTAGACAGGATGCCGCTGGCATCGTTCACCGTGTACGGAATGAAGGCTGTGCCCAGGAAACCCGTCGTTGGGGTGAAAACCACCTGCCCGGCCGCGTTCACGTAAGCCATGCCATTGTTCACGGTAATCGGGCTGGCGGCGGTGCCTTGCTGCACGCCGGCCACGCCGGGCTGAAGATCAATCGTTGTGAGGACAATGGCGCTATTGTTGGCCCCTTTGCGGTCGTTAGCGGTCACGTCCACAGTTACCGCAGTATTAAGCGACGTGGTGGCCGCATCGTCCACGGCCACCAGGGGCGTGTCGAGCGGAATGGTGTAGGTGCCGGTGTTGTCGCTGCCGGCGCCGTTGCTATCGGTAGCAGTATAGGTGAAGACGGCCTGCGAACCCGCGAAGTTGGCCGCAGGCGCCGGGTTGAAGGTGAGGGTGCCCGCGGACGATTTACCGTCGGCCGCCACGGGTATTACCTGGCCCACCGTTACGGCGGTGCCGTCTAGGTACAGGATGCCGCTGGCGGCGGGGGGCAGCGTCTGAACGGTGAACGAGGCCAGCGTGGGCCCGCCCGAAGCCGTGCCGATGAGCACCGGGATGGTTACCGCAGGCGAGCTTTTCGACACTGCCGGGGCCGTAATGTTATTCACCAGCAGGTTCTTGGTGCAGGTGCCGAAATACACGTCGTCCAGGCCAAAGTCGTTGCCCTGCGCCGCCCGGTTCACGTCGCGGATTTCGAAAGTAGCTGTAGTGCTGTTGCCCGAGAACCACACGTCGGACAGCTTCACGAAGTTGGTGGTGCCGTCGAGGGTGGTCACCACCGACGTCGATTCGTTGTTAATAACAAACCCGAGCTGCGCCGGACTGGCCGGGTTCACGCTGTTGGCATACACCGAGAAGGTGTAGTAGCGGTTGGGCAATACGGTTACCGTCTGGGCATACACGCGCTGGATGTTGGCCGCGCCGTTAACGATCATGAAGTTGTCGCCCGGGCCCGTGCGGCCGGTACCCTGAAAGCTGGGGTGGTAATTATTGGCATTGCTACCCACACCGTAAGTTCCTTCTGGCACCAGGGCTTTGGGCGACTGCGCCTGATAGTTATAGCCGCTGGTAAAGCCTGTGTTGCCGTTGGTGAAGCTGGGGTTTACCAGCAAGTTGTTACCCGTGCCCGAGGTGCAGACCAGGTTCGGGTCATAGATATTCAGGCTGACCAGGGATACGTTGGAGCAGGTCGGCGTGGTGCCCGTCTGGCAAATCTGGTACGTGAACGAGTCCGTGCCGATGTAGTTCGGGTTGGGCGTATAGATGTAGCCGCCGTTGGCGTTCAGGGTCACGGCGCCGTGCGTCGGCCGCGTCACCACCGTAGCGGTGAAGGCAGTAGTGGCGTCGGGGTTGTCGTCGTTGAGAATTACGCTGGCCGTCACTTTAGTATTGGCAGCCAGGCTATTGTTGTCGCTGTAGGTCACGAAGCGGTTAGCCGGCGTCACCGCGATGGCAAGCGTGGCCGCATCGGGGGCCCCGGCGTTGCCCTGGTTGGTGTTGGTGCCCACCGTGCTCGTCATCGAGTAGTTGGTACCCACGGTCGTGGGGGCCGTGAGGCTAAAGCTGTACGAGTTGCTGGCACCGTTGGCGATGGTTACGGGGGCCGCGCCGAAGCTAAGCGTGCCGGCCGTGGTGCCGTTGCCAGCCGTGTAAGTGCCGCCGCTGGCCGTTACCTGGGCGGGGGTCATGGTAGCACCCACGGGCAGCGTGATGACTTGGGTGACATGCGTGGCCTGGTTAGGGCCGTTGTTGGTGAACACCGCCGTGTAGGGCCCCGCGGGCTGACCGGCGCCGAGCTGCTGGGGCCCTGTCAGGGTCGTGGTCACGTCGGCCACGGCCAGCGTCACGGGAATGCTGTAAGTGGCGGTGTTGGAAAGCTCACCGCTGTTGTCCGTAGCCGCGTAGGTAAAGCTGGCGGTGCTGCCGAACGTAACTACGGGATTGAACACCAAGTTGCCAAAGCTGGTCGTCGGTATCACTTGGCCGGCCGTGACGGCGGTAATCGTCGTGCCGTTGTTGAACGAGAGGATGCCGGCACTGCTGGCCGGCAGCGTCAGGATGGTGTAGGAGTCGATTTGCCCGTCGGCATCGGTGGCACTCGGCGCGGCAATGGCCGTCGGGCCGTTGTTACTGGGGATGCTAGGCGAGTTGGTAACCGCGCTGGCCACGGGCACCTGCGACATGCTGGCGCACAGCACTGAATTGGGCACTATGACGGTGCTGCCGCCGGTGTCCGGCCCGTTGTATTGCAGCGTGAGGTAGTTGCCCCCCGTATTTTCGCCATAGTAAATCAGCACATTGTGAACTCCGGCCGATAAGGTAACGGTCCTTGTCTGGGGTCTGTTGTAACTAGCGGCAGCCAGGTAATTGGCCGGGGTTGTGGTAGGGGCCAGCGCCGCGCCATCGAGCCAGAGTAAAGAAGCGTCGTCCGAAGACAGCGTGAACGAGTAGCTGCCCGCCACCGCAATGTTGATGCTGCCCCGGTACCGGGCGCTGAACGAATCCGGGTTATCGGCGTTGCCGGTAGCCGGCGGTACAACGCCACCAAAGCTATTCTGATTCGGGAAGTTAACCGTCCCGTCCGTCCGCACCAGCCCCGGCGAGTTGGACGAAAAATACGTCATGCTACCATTAAAGTAACCCGCGTAGTACTCGGCATACAAGCCGCTACTGGCCGATGGGCCGTAGGGGGCCCCGGCGCAGCCGTTCACCGGCAAGGTTACGGCCACCGAGGCTTTGGCATCGGCCCGGCTGCCGTCGTTATTGGCGGGGGTGGGGTCGGTAGTGGTGGTGGTCGAGGAAGCGGTGCCTGGCAGCGTGGCCGTGTAGTTCGGCGCGGGGAAGGTAATGGGATAGGTCAGCGTGCTGCCGTTGTTCAGGGTAGCCGTGGTAGGCAGCGTCACAACGCCAGTGGCGTTGCTGTAGCTAGCCCCAGCAGGCAGGTTGGCCGCCGTCAGCAACAGGCCGGCCGGCAGCTGCACCTTGGGCACCACACCAGCCGCTGGCGAGGGGCTGGTGTTCTTCACCGTCGCGGTGAAGGTGATGTTGTTACCGGCTTGCACCGAGGCCGGTGAGACGGCCAGCGTCGTCGCTATGTCGGCCTGGGCTTGGGCACGGCCAGCAATTAGCAGCGCTACCAATACCCCGGGCCACGCAAAAGCGTGTAATTGTTTTTTCATCCTAATCGATCGGTTTATAAAGTGTTATTCAGAAAGTACCAAGTCAAAGCATCATTTAATGAGCGATAAGAGTCATTGCCCATTCTATATATCGTCCAAAGATATTCGAAAAAGTACAATTACAATATTCCGCGCAATCAGTGCACATTACTTGCCGAACGGATGATTATTCTATCCCAATAATGGAAATTATTCCCATTACGGGACAGTACAAATTTTTATATTCTGAATACCAAAGCAGCTTTTTTTAACTGTATTTATTCCAAATAACTATGGCAGAGATGCGCAATAGAATACATATTTTTATCTTAATACTTTCATTACTAATAGTTTACAAATAATAATTCTTGCCACATATTGCTTTCAAATAACTGTGGCAAGACTTACCTAAGCTCGTACCAGGAATGACGCTTTCGCTTTTAGCACCCCTGACACCTCCATTAATAGATTATCCCTGTAATAACTTGTATTCATCCAGATAAGTAAACTTATTTTATTAACATAGTGATAAAACTAATTTACTTCTGCGCTTAGTTAAGCTCATACTTCTTGTCAAGAAGCATAGTATCTCCTAATTAATAAAGTCATATTTTTTATTATAACATTCATGCGTCGGGAAGCGCATTTTATTGCGGTATGTTATTGCGCATCGTACCCTGCGGACGATATAATCCCAATGCGAAGGGCCCCGGCGGGCCGGCCACAGTGGCCGGCCCGCCGGGGCCCTTCGCATTGGGATTATCCGCTACCCGCGCCCGCTGTCCTGCACCAGGGCCCGCAGCGGCTCGTTGAAGCCCACGGCGTCCACCAGCTCTTCGAGGGGCAGGTGGAGGCGGTACTTCCAGAAGTGGGCGGGGTTGCTGGGCACGTTGATTTGCTCAGCGGCGGGGTCGGCGCGGCGCAGGTGGCCGTCCATGCCCAGGTAGTCTTGCAGGGGCAGGATGGCCCACATGGCCGGCGATTGCAGGTGCTGCACCACAATTTCGCGCACCACCCAGGGCTCGCAGTAATACGGGGCCACCTCGCGCCAGTGGCCCAGCAGCGTCTCGAAGTAGCGCTGGGTGGCCACGCGGTTTTCCTGCCACCAGCTGCGCAAGGTGCTCATGTCGTGGCTACTGGTCGTAACAACGCTCAGGTAGGGCGCGTCGTAGGGGTGGCTGAATTCGAGGCCGGGCGTGGCGGGCATGCGCTGAATGTTCAGGCCCAGGATGCCGAGCTGCTTCATCACGCCGGGCACCGAGGCGGGCACCATGCCCAGGTCTTCGCCGCAGATGAGCAGGTCGGTGGCGTAGCGCACGGCCGGCAGCTTGGTGAGGCCCTGCTGGCGCCAGAACTCCTCGTGGCGATGGAAGAAAAAGTCCACGTAAATGTCGTCGTAGAGCCGGCGGCGGGCCTCGTCGCCGTCCAGCCCGCGGAACGACCAGGTTTTATTGAGCGTGATGCGCGGGTGGTAGAAGTCGGCCGTGGCGGCGGGCACGAACAGCACCTCGTTCACTAGCTGGTATAAGTTGGGCAGCAGCCAGTTGAAGTAGTCGGCGTGCTGGGGTTCGGTGGCAATTTTACCCTGCACGTAGGTTTCCAGCGCGCGCTGGGTGCCCAGGCCGGCCTTAAAGCGGCAGGTGCCGTAGCCGGCGTCGTCGAGGTATTCCTCGAACACGCCCTGAGCTTCCTGGCCGAAAATGGCCTCCAGCACGTGCCAGCGGATGTAGGGCTCGCAGAGGCGGCCGTAGTCGAACCAGCCCAGGCGCTGCTCAATCTCGTGGCGGTGCAGGGGCAGGGCGGGCGAAAAATGCCCCAGCAGGCCCTCGACTGAATCCGCGGGCATTTCCCAGATGCGGAAGAAGCCCAGGATGTGGTCGATGCGCAGGGCGTCGAAGTAGCGGCCAAGGTGGCCGAGGCGCTGCTGCCACCAGGCGTAACCGTCCTCGGCCATGCGCGGCCAGTTGTAGGTGGGGAAGCGCCAGTTCTGGCCGGTGGTCGAAAAGTCGTCGGGCGGGGCCCCGGCCTGCTGATCCATATGGAAGAGCTCGGGCTGCGTCCAGGCCTCCACCGAGTGGCGGTAGATGCCGATGGGTAGGTCGCCCTTCAGCACCACGCCCCGGCTGCGGGCGTAGGCCACGGCGTCGCGCAACTGCTTATCGAGGTGGAATTGCAGGAAGAAAAACAGGCCGAAGTCGTCGTAGTCGGCCGCGGTTTCGGCGGTGAGGGCCCCCAGGTCGGGCGGGGTGCGGAACCCGGCCGGCCACTGGGTGAAGTCGGCAGTGCCGAACCGGTCGCGCAGGGCCGAGAAGGCGGCGTAGGGCGCCAGCCAGGGCCCCTGCTCGGCCAAGAACTGCCGGTAGTCGGCGTCGGCCAGGAAGGCCTTCTTCTCCTGCTGATACAGGAGGCGCAGGAATTTCCACTTGGCGGCCATTACCGGCTCGTAGTCCACGAAGTCCTTAGCGTTCAGTTCCTGCTTAAGGCGGGCCAGCTCGGCGGCGTCTTTTTTGCTTTTCAGCGGCGCAATACCTTCGAGGTGAAGAAATTGCGGATGCAGTGCGTACACCGAAATAGCAGCGTAGGGGTACGAATCGACCCAGGTGTGGGTGGCCACTGTATCGTTGATGGGCAGCACCTGCACCAGCTGCAAACCGGTTTGCACGGCCCAGTCGGTCAGCAGCTTCAGGTCAGCGAACTCGCCCACGCCCAGGCCGCTTTCACTGCGCATGGCAAACACAGGCAGCGCCACGCCGGCCCCGCGCCACGCGGTGGCCTGCCGGTAATCCTCGTCGTTGAACACGCGCACGGCCGCCGCGTCGCCAGTGGCGGGAATGATGCGGTTTTCGCCGCCTTCCATGTCGAGGGCGTGGCCAGCGGCGGCATCCCAGATGGCGTACTTATAGACGCAGTCTTCGCCGGGGTTTTGCAGCTGCACGGTGGCGGCCCAGGTGGGGTAGTCGGCATCGGACAGTACCAGGCACTGGCGGTTGTCCCAGGCTCCCAGGGCCGGGTCGGAGCCCAGCACGCACAGGCCCAGGTGCGGGGCCACGCGCGGGTTGGCCAGGCGCAGCACTACGCTGCCTGGTGGGGGCCCCGCGCCGGCGGGCGCTGGGGGCCCCGGCTTCTTTTTACCCTTGGCAGCTTTGACGGGGGCCCCGGCGGCGGGGCGGCGGAACAGCGCCTTGGTGAAGGCGGCCGTGAACAGCTCGTTTTCGGGCACGGCGGGGGCGTGCCAGTAGTCGGCCAGCAGCAGGCGCTGGGCGGGGCCGGCCAGCACCAGCGTGCGGTTGGCCCGGGCCTCCCAGGTGGGGGCCCCGTCGGCGGCGAGCAGCACGTACTTATAGGAGAGCAGACCGGCGGGCAGCTCCACGTCGAGGTACCAGCGGCCGGCCACTTCGTCGTAGTTCATGAGGGAGGCAGCGGCGGCTTGCCAGTCGCCCAGGGCGGGGCCGGCGCCGCACACGGCCAGGCGCTGGCCCCAGGCCGTGCGGTACGGAAGCGAGAATTGTATGGTCATAAAGAAGGGCAAAAAAACCGCCGAAAGATAATTAGGCCCGGCCAAGCCGGGTGCTGGAACCGGTATTTTCGCGTCGATTCTTTCGGTTGAGCCCCCAACCCGGTTGCTTAAGTTTGCGTTTAGACGACCTTACCTTTTTCCGCCTGAACCATCAGCACTTCTTCCCTTTACCTACGCCGCGCCCTCTACGCCCTGCTGGGGCTGATTGGTTTTGTGCTATTGCTGCTCGTTGTGGTGGTGGTGGCGCTCCAGTTCCCGGCCACCCAGGATTTTGTGGCCCGGCGGGCCGAAAGCTACCTGCAAGGCAAGCTGAACACCGCCGTACGCATTGGAAAATTCCGCACCGACTTCCGCCACGCCATCAATCTGGACGACGTGTACTTGGCCGACCAGAAAAACGATACGCTGCTGGCGGTGGGCCACTTGGGCGTGAGCATTGACATTTTTGCGCTGGCCAGGAAGCAGGTGAGCATCAGCGCCGTGGAGCTGAACGACGGCCGGGTGCGCCTCACCCGCACCGCCCCCGACTCGGTGAACAACTACGACTTCATCATCAAGGCCTTTACCGACCCGACGGCCCCGGTAGACACCACCTCGTCGAGCCTGAAGTACGACATCGGCAAGGTGCAGCTCACCAATATTTACTTTACTCAAAACGACCAGATTACGGGCTCGGACGTGCGGGCTCGGCTGGGGGCCCTGGCCGTAACCATGGACGAGGTGAACGTCAACAAATCCATTTACAAGGTGGACGAGGCTACGCTGCGGCGGGCGTCCATCCTCATTAACCAAACCAAGACGGCCCCGGAAGTGGACAACCCCGCTCCCACCAAGCCCCTCACTTTGCAGTTTGGCCTGAACCACGCCGTGCTCGACAGCGTGAGCTTTGTGTATAAAAACGGGGCCTCGGCGCAATTTATTGATACCCGCATTGGGCTGGCCGACGTGACGGCCAAGCGCATCGACCTGCAAAAGGAGCGCGTGGACCTGACCAAGCTCACGCTGAAAAACACGCACTTCGCCTATGCCCAAAACGCCCAAACGCCCGTGGCGGACCGCGTAGTGAACCCAGCCGAGGCGGTGCGTAAAATCAACGAGGCCGCCACCAAAAACCAGCAAGCCCAGGCGCCCGCCAGCGCCCCGCTGAGCTGGCGCGTGACGCTGGGCGAGTCCGACATCAGCGGCCTGGACGTGGCGTTCGACAACTTTAACGAACCCAAGCAGAAGACCAAGCTGCCGGCCCTGGACTACAACCACCTGCACTTCACGGACCTGGTGCTGAACACCCACAACCTGGCGTATTCGGCCAACCGCACCACGGCCCAGGTGGACAACCTGGCGGGCAAGGAGCAGAGTGGCTTCCGCATCGACTCGTGGCGCGCCAACGTTATCTACGACTCGGTGCAGGTGCGCCTGGACAGCCTCGACCTGATTACGCCGCACACCCGCATCCGGCGCACGCTAGCCATTGGCTTCCAGAGCCTAAGCGGGCTGAGCGACCCCAGGCAGCTAGCCAAGATGCGCGTGGAAGGCGATTTGCGTAATGTCCGTTTAGGCTTCCGCGACATCCTGTACCTGGCGCCGAGCCTGGCCGATACGCCGCCCTTCAACACGGGGCCCACCCAGTCGCTGCTCATCAGCGGGCTGGTGAACGGGCGGGTGGACGACCTCACGATTCGCAACCTCGACGCGGTGGCCCTGCGCGGCACCGTGCTGAAGGCGCGGCGGGCCCGCATCACCGGCCTGCCCAACGTGGACGGGCGGCTGTACACCGACTTTGACATTCAGCAGTTTAGCACCACGCGGGCCGATATTCTGAGCCTGGCGCCGAAGGGCAGCATCCCGGCCACCATCAACGTACCCCCTACCCTGTCGCTGAGCGGCACCTTCCGGGGCCGGCCCACCACACTGCAATTCGCCACCAACCTGCAGCTGAACACTACCTACGGGGCCCTGGCGTTCAACGGCAACCTGGGCGCGGCGCAGGCCAACGGCAAACAGCCGCTGGTGGGCACGTTCGCGGTGAAGAACTTCGACTTTGGCCAGCTGCTGAAAAACCCGCAGCTGGGGCGCGTCACGGCCTCGGGGCGCATCAACGCGACCGGCAACCTGCAGGACCCCGCCACGCTGATAGGCCGCGTGAACGCCACCGTGCAGAGCGCCCGCTACAACGGCTACAACTACCGCGGCATTACTACCACGGTGGACATCGACCGCAACAAATACACCATCCAAGCCAGCAGCCGGCAGGATCCCAACCTGGCCTTCGACCTGAACGGCGTGGTGAACCTGCGCAACAGCAACAACCCGGTTTACGCCTTCAACGTGGGCCTGAAAAGCTTGAACCTGAAGGCTTTGGGCCTGTACAACGGCGACCTGCGCCTGCAAGGCAACCTGAAAGCTGACCTGAGCGGCAGCAGCCTGAACACGATTCAGGGCACGTTTAGCGGCACCAACGTGGTGGTGGTGCGTGACAACCAGCCGTTTGCGTTCAAAACCCTGGAGGGCCGCATCATTCAGACGGCCACGCGCACGGCGGTGAACTTTGACTCCGACCTGTTTGCGGCCCAGCTTGATGGCAACGTGCACCTGGGCGACCTGGCCCCCGAGCTGCAGCAGCACCTGGCGCGCTACCTCAAGCTGCCCGGCGTGCGCTACGTGGCCACCGGTGCCGACCGCCACTTTACCTACTCGTTGGAGCTGAAAGACCCCAAGCTGGCCACCAAGCTGGTGGCGGGCCTGAAGGAGATTTCGCCCTTCACGCTGGCCGGCGAGTACAGCCGCCCCCAGGCCAAGCTGACGGCCACCACCAGCATCCCCGTCATCCGTTACCAGAACTACCGGATTGATTCGCTGAACCTGAACGTGGGCTCGAACGCCCGGAAGCTGGACTATGCCCTGCGCCTGGCCAAAGCGGCCCAGGATACCACCATTAAGCTGCGCCGGCCCGCCGTGGTGGGCAGCATTGCCGATAACAAGGTGTTTGCCCGCGCCTCTATCCTCGGTGACTCGGCCAACCGCGAGCGGCTGGCGCTGGCCGGCACCCTGCAAACCCTGGATGCGCCGGCCCGCCGTGGGCAGGCTGCGGGGGCCGTGGTGTACCAGTTTGAGGCCGCGCCCGCGCAGATTCTGAACTACGAGAACTGGACGGCGGGCGCGGGCAACTTCGTGCGCTACTACCCCAGCGGCGCCGTGGTGGCCGACAAGCTCAACCTGACCAACGGCCAGAGCACGCTGGCCGTGCAGAGCAAAAACCCCGCCCAGCCTACCTCGCCGCTGAACGTCACGTTCACCAACTTCGACCTGGCCGAGTTGGCCAAGGTGGTGCAGCAGCAGGATTCGCTGGTGGCTGGCACCCTGAATGGTACGGCCGAGCTGCACGGGCTGGGTACGCCGCGCCTGGCCTTCGTGGCCGACGCCACCGTGAAGGGCCTCGTGTTTCAGAAAGCCAACCTGGGCGACCTGACCCTGCGCGCCACCAACCCCAGCGCCGACCGCTACGACGTGGACGCCCGCCTCACCGGCGGCGTGCCCGGCGGGGCTCCCAACGACGTGCGCCTGGCCGGCTACTACCTCACCACGCCCAACAGCCCCAGCCCGCTCAACTTCACCCTCACCGCCCAGCGCCTCAACCTGAAGCTGGTGGAGCCGTTCTCGGTCGGGCAGGTTCGCAAAGCCACCGGGGCCCTCACCGGCGCGCTGGCGGTGACGGGCACGCCCAAAGCGCCCATCGTGCGCGGCCGCCTGGTGACTACCGACGACGCCAGCTTCGTGGTGCCGCAGCTGGGGGCCCCCTACCGCCTGCCCGGCCAGGCGCTGGCCTTTGACGCCGAGGGCATCAAGTTCGACAACTTCACGGTGCTCGATTCGGCCTCGAACAAGGCGGTGGCCAACGGCTACCTGCGCACCAAGAACTTCATCGACTATGTGTTCGACCTGCGGGCCGTGACCAACAACTTCGTGGCCGTGAACAACACGCGCAAAGACAACCAACTCTTCTACGGCCGGTTAGTGCTCGATTCGGACACCCGCATCACGGGGCCCCTGTCGCTGATTGCCGTGAACACGAAGGTGACCATCGTGGACGGCTCGCGCCTCACGGTGGAATCGCCGACCGACGCCCCGGCCACAGTAGCCCGCGATGGCATCGTGAAATTTGTGGACAAGCGCGCCCGCCTCGACACCTCACTGGCCCGCAAGGTGCGCTTAGATACGGTGCAAACCGGGGCTACGGGCTACCGCATCACGGCCCAGGTAACGGTGACGAACCGTACGCCCTTCACCATCGTCATCGACCCGGTGAGTGGCGACAACCTGGAGGTGCGCGCCAACGGCACCCTCGACACCGAGATTGACCCGGCCGGCACCATCACCCTGAGCGGGCGCCTGACCGTGGCGCGCGGCAAGTACCACTTGTCGCTCTACGACCTGGCCACGCGCGACTTTATCATCCGCCGGGGCTCGACCATTAGCTGGAGCGGCGACCCTTACAATGCCGACCTCAACATCACGGCCGTGTATAAAGTAAAAGCCCCACCGGCGGAGCTGATTGCCAGCCAGGGCGCCGACGACCCCGGCACCGCCAGCATCGCCCGCAACCCACTGCCGTTTAGCGTGCTGCTGAATGTTACCGACCAGCTCAGCAAGCCCACCATTGGCTTCGACATCACGCTGCCCGAAGACCAGCGGGGGGCCCTGGGTGGGCAGGTGGAAACCCGTTTGGCGGCCCTGCGCCAGCCTAACCAGTCCTCGGAGCTGAGCAAGCAGGTGTTTTCGCTGCTGATTCTGGGCCGGTTCGTGGCCCAGAACCCGTTCCAGAGCAGCAGCGGCGAGGGCTTCGTGGCCTCGCAGCTGCGCGGCTCGGCCAGCGCTGTGCTCACCGACCAGCTCCAGAGCCTCACCGGCAAGTACCTCTCCGGCCTGGGCCTCGACCTGGGCGTGACCAACCAGGCCACCTACGGCACCGACGGTAGCCAAGGCAGCCGCACCGACCTGAACGTGGCCGTGCGCCGCCAGCTGCTCAACAACCGCCTCACCGTGCGCGTGGGCACCGACATCGCCCTCTCGGGCGGCAACGGCACGCAGTCCACCCAAGGCCAGAACAGCCCCAGTAACCTGGTGGGCGACGTGAGCCTGGAGTATTCCCTGCTGCGCGATGGCCGCCTGCGCCTGCGCGCCTACCGCCAGAACGGCTACGAGGACATCGACGGCCCCATTGTGCGCACCGGGGCGGCCTTGGTGTTCCAGCGCGACTACGACAACCTCGGCGACTTGTTTGCCAAGGTGAGCGCCCCCATAAAGCAGCGGCGCAAGGAAAGCCGCCAGCAGGAGAAAATTGGCCGCAAAGCCGAGCGCGACTCGGTGAAAACCACGCCCCCCCAGGCCGATAGCAGCCGTGTGAAATGAAGCAGCCCCCGATCCACCACCCGGGGGCCCCAGCCCGCCGCCTCCGGGCGCGCCAGCCCGCGCACCTTTTTAATCCCATCGTATTGCTGTTGACCCATTTACTCTCTCCGCTCCGTTTTCGCTACTTGCTCGTGGGTGGCGCGGCCCTGTGGCTGTCGGCCTGCTCGGGGCTGAAATATATTCCGGCCAACGAGAAGCTGTACACCGGCTCGTCGGTAAAAATTGAGGCCCCCGAGAAACCCAAAAACGAGTCGGCCCTGGTAACGGAGCTGGAAGCCGTGGTGCGGCCTAAGCCCAATTTCTCGTTTTTGGGCTTGCGACCAAAGCTGTTTTTCTGGCACCTGGGCGAGGGCAAAACTAAGGGCCTGGGCCACTTCTTTGCCGACAAGCTGGGCGAGGCCCCGGTGCTACTTTCGCAGGTGAAGATTCCGGCCACTGAGAACCTGATGCTCAACCGCCTCTACAACCACGGCTTTTTCGCCGCCAAGGTGAGCCACGAGGTCAAGGAAAAAGCCAACACGGCCCAGGTGGATTATAAGGCCACCGTGGACCGGGCCTATACTATCCGCAGCGTCACGTTTCCGCCGGGCGACACGCTGCTTAGCACCGCTATTCGGGCCACGGCGCCCAACACGCTGCTGAAAGTGGGGGCCCCCTACGACCTGGGCGTGCTCACCAACGAGCGGCTGCGCATCGACGAGGCCCTGAAAAACCAGGGCTACTACTACTTCTCAGCCGATGCGCTGCTATTTGAAGTGGACAGCACCTACCACAAGGAGCTGAATGTGTTCGTGACCGTGAAGGGCACCACCCCGACCCGCTCGCGCCAGCCTTACCAGCTGCGCCACGTGACGCTGAACACGAACTACGTGCTGACCGACACCACCAACCGGGCCCCCATCATGGCCGACCGGTTCCGGTACTTCCCCGACGAGGAGATGTTCCGGGCCCAGGCCATTGCGCGGGCCACGTTCATCTTTCCCGATAGCCTGTACCGCCGCAGGCGGCGCGACCAGACCCTGAGCCGCCTCATGAGCCTGGGCACGTTCAAGTTCGTCGAAATCCGGTTCCGGCCCGTGGCCGCCGGCGACTCGGCGGGCCCCACGGCCCGCTACCGCGCCAACGCCCCGGCCAGCCTGCGGGCCGACTCGACGGACATCGGCACTACCCAGCAGTTCCCGGCCCTCAGCGGAGCCGTAGGCCTGGGCCGCCTCGATGCTGACGTGCTGATGACCCAGCTCAAGAAGAAAAGCCTGCGCGCCGAGCTGGGCCTCGTCAGCAAAAGCAACGGCTTTGTGGGCCCTGCCCTGAAGGTGACGTTCCGCAACCGCTCGGCCTTCCGCGGGGCCGAACAGCTGCTGGTGAACGCCACGGCCTCGACTGAGACGCAGAGCAACGCCGGCGGCTCGGGGGCCCTGGGCCTGACGAGCTACGAGCTGGGCGTAGATGCGCAGCTGCTCGTGCCGCGCCTCATCGTGCCCAACCTGCCGTTCTTCAACCCGCGCCTGGTGAACTCCGATTTCCAGCCCCGCACCACCTTTGGGGCGGGCATCAAGCTGGTGACGCGGGCCGGGTTTTTCACCGAGCAGCTCTTTAACCTGAACTACGGCTACAGCTTTAAAACCAAGATTACCAACGAGCAGGTCATCACGCCCATCGACGTGTCGTACGTGCGGCTCTCGAACACCGATACTGCTTTTACTAATTTACTGGACCGCAAGCCGTTCCTGAAGAACTCCTTCCGCGAGCAGTTCATTCTGGCCAGCAGCTACCGCTATACCTACAACCAGCAGACGCTGGAGCAGCGCCGCCAGCAAATCTATTTCCAGGGCGGCATCGAAACCAGCGGCAACCTGGCCGCGCTAATTTCCAGCAAAATAGGCACGCAGAATGCTGACGGCAAGTACACCATCGGCAACCAAGTATTCAGCCAGTACGCCAAGCTCGACCTGGAAATCCGCGAGTACTTTCGCCTCTCGGCCGACCCGGCCAAGGGCAACCGCATCGTGGGCCGCCTGCTGGCCGGCGTGGGCCGCCCCTACGGCAACTCCAGCGTGCTGCCCTACATCAAGCAGTACGGCGTGGGGGGCCCCAACTCCATCCGCGCCTTTGCCGCCCGGGGCATTGGCCCCGGCACCTACCGCCCCACCGGCAAAGACGTCAACAACAGCTTCTACGACCAGGTGGGCGACATGCGCCTGGAGGGCAACATCGAGTACCGCCAGGATTTGTTTCCCTACGTGAAGGGGGCCCTGTTCATGGACGCCGGCAACATCTGGCTCGTGAACAACGACCCCGCCCGGCCCGGTGGCCAGTTCAACGCCAGCTCCTTCCTCAACCAGCTGGCCGTGGGCGCGGGCGCCGGCATCCGCATCGACATTCAGTTTTTCGTCATCCGCTTCGACTACGCCGTGCCCCTGCGCGCCGGCTACGGCACCCCCGTCGACGACGCCGGCAATGTGAGCCACACCGGCCGCCTGAACCTGGCCATCGGCTACCCATTTTAGGGCCCCCAGGGGTAGCGTCTCGTAACAACGAAAGGCAACTAGAAACAGCAGAGCTATTCAGGAATTCTAATGAACAGCTTCGGCACAAAAAGGCCCTGCTACGTAACGTAGCAGGGCCTTTTTCACATCCTAAAAAGCCGCTGGGGCCCTAGGCGGGCACAGCTTCCGCGCGCGGCTTCCGCACTTGCGGGGCAGCGCCCACTTTGGCGGGAGCTACCGTCACCACCACGTATTTAGAGGTGGGGGTGTTGCTGACTTTGGCCACGCTGGCGATGGGCACCAGCGGGTTGGCCTCGGGGAAGTAGGCCGATACGTTGCCGCGCGGAATTTCGTAGGGCACCACTACGAATTTCTCCACCGTGCGCTCTTCGCCCTCGTAGTGGCTCGTAATGTCGATGAGGTCCTTGGCCTTGAGGCCGCGCTCAGCAATATCTTCCTTGTTCATGAACAGCACGCGCCGCTCGTTGTAGATGCCGCGGTAGCGGTCGTTGTACTCGTAGATGGTCGTGTTGAACTGGTCGTGGCTGCGCACGGTCATCAGCACGAGCTGGCCCGGCTCCAGGGTGTACTTCTCCAGCTCGGTGGTGCTGAAGTTGGCCATACCGTTGGCGGTCGTGAACTTCCGCTCGCGGGGCCCATTGGGCAGGTAGAAGCCGCCGGGTTTGCGCAGCTGCTCGTTGAACTTCTCAAAGCCGGGAATCACGCGCGAAATGTGGTCGCGGATCACGTCGTAGTTCTCCGTCATGGCCACCCAGTCGGCCACGTCGGTGCGGTCGGGGCCCAGCGTGGCAATGGCCACACCGGCCAGAATGGCCACTTCGCTCAGCATCTGGCCGGGCAGCGGCACCAGGGCCCCCTTGTTCTGGCTCACCACGCCCATCGAGTTTTCGCACGAAGTCATCTGGTGGCCCGCCTTCTGCATGTCAATGTCAAGGTGCGTGAAGCAGGGCAGCAGCAGGCTGGTGGTGCCCGTGACGAGGTGGCCGCGGTTGAGCTTGGTGCCCACGTACACGGTCAGGCTCTGCTTGCGCATGCCTTCGGCGATGACCTCGGTGTCGGGGCCCGCCGCCAGCAGGTTGCCGCCCAGGCTGAAGTACACCTTAGTTTTGCCGTGGTACATGGCCTTGAGGCTGTCCACTACGTCGAGGCCGTGCTCGTAGGGCGGCTGGAACTTAAACTCCTTGCCCAGCGCGTCCTGGAACGTCTTGGTGGGCTGCTCCCACACGCCCATCGTGCGGTCGCCCTGCACGTTGGAGTGGCCGCGCACCGGGCAGGTGCCCGCGCCGGGCTTGCCGATGGCGCCCTTCATGAGGTGCAGGTTCACGATTTCCTGAATCGTTTGCACGCCCTGGCGCTGCTGCGTCACGCCCATGGCCCAGCAGGTGATAATTTTCTGCTTGGTAGCCAGCATGTTGGCTGCTTCCAGCAAATCGGCGCGGCTGATACCGCTAATTTGCTCGATATCCTCCCAGCTGGTGTTGCGGATGTTCTGCTCGAACGACTCGAAACCCGTGGTGAACTCCTTCACAAAGTCGTGGTCGACCACCTTGCCCGGGTTGCGGTCCTCGGCCTCGAACAGGTGCTTCATGATACCGCGCAGCAGGGCCATGTCGCCGTCCACGCGCACTTGCAGGAACAGGTCGGTGATGGTGGTACCGTCGCCGAGCAGCACGCCCAGCGCCTTCAGCGGGTTCATGAAGTCCTGCGGGTTCTTGAAGTGGTTCAGGCCGGCTTCAATCAACGGATTGATGCTGATAATTTTGGCGCCATTTTGCTTAGCCTTTTGCAGCGCCGACAGCATCCGTGGGTGGTTGGTGCCCGGGTTTTGGCCGATGATGAGGATGACCTCCGCATCGTACAAGTCGTTGAGCGTAACGGAGCCCTTGCCCAGGCCCAGCGTGGGGCTTAGGGCCGCGCCGCTGCTCTCGTGGCACATGTTGGAGCAGTCGGGCAAATTATTGGTGCCGAACTGCTTGGCAAATAATTGAAACAAGAAAGCCGGCTCGTTGGGCACCTTACCCGAGGTGTAGAAAATTGCCTCGTCGGGCGAGGCCAGCGCGTTCAGCTCTTTACCAATAATATCGAACGCCTCGGGCCACTCGATGGGCTCGTAGTGGGTACCGCCGGGGCGCTTCACCATGGGGTGCGTGAGGCGGCCGGAGTTGTTCTGGTCGCGGTCGGTCATGCGCGAGAGGTCGGCCAGGCTGTGCTTGGCAAAAAACTCGGGGCCCGCCGCCCGGTCGTCGGCGTCGGAGGCCGTGGCCTTGGCGCCGTTCTCGCAAAACTCGGCAAACGAGCGGTGGTCGTCGGGATCGGGCCAGGCGCAGCTCGAGCAGTCGAAGCCGTCCTTCTGGTTCATTTTCAGCAGGCCCCGGGTGCCGCGGTTCACGCCGCCCTCGGTCCAGCTGAACTCCATCGACTTGATAACGGCCGTGACGCCGGCGGCGATTTTCATGCGCGGCTCCAGCTTCAGGCCGGTCAGCGCCTCGGGGGGCTGGGCCAGCACGGGGTACTGGTACTTGGCGCCCGTGTTGTCGGGGGCCGGAATGTGGGTTTGGTCGCGGTCCATCTGGGGGTCGGGGCGGTAGTGGTCGGGGGCGGGCGCTTCGCCCTGCTCCGCGCGTTCGCCGCTCTTGGGCTTATTGTCTTGGGCTCCTTGCTGCTCAGCTTTGCCGGCTTTGCTGGGGTCGTTGGTGGGAGAATCTTCCATGGGGTGGGACAGGCTGAAAGCGTATGAATGATATATTTATGAGTCGCTGTGGTTAGTGGCGGCAGTCGAGGTCTTTTTCTACTAAGATACGCAGCTGCTGGGCATCGGCCAATGCCACGTGCTCCGAAAAGCCATTTTGGGCGGTGCCGGTCCAGGCGTCGGCCAGGGCCCCGGGCACCAGCACCGTGAGGGCCCCGGGCGCGTAGCGCACGCCCACGGCGGGGGCCTCGGCGCGCTCCAGGGCGTAGGTCAGCTGCTGGCCCGCCGCGGCCCCGAAGTGCACCGCCGCCACTACCCGGCCCGTGGCCGCAAACTCCCGCACTTCGGCGTCGGACAAGCGCAGGCGGAGAGTGTCGTCTTCGATGCGGAGCTTCATGGAGCGAGGGGGATAAGGATTTAATTTTACGAGCTGCTGACCAGAACGAACAGCAAATTACGGACAGAAGTAGCCCGCGGGATAAAAATATTCGCCGCCCGGGCCCACACGACGGCCAGACGGCCCACGCAAATTTCCGCCAGCCGTCCGGCTCTCGTCCGAGGAAGGCAGCAAGCCGCGAGCAGCAGCGGAGGGCTAAACGGTCCTGGCCTTTAAATTTTACCGGCGCCCCAGGCCCGTGCAACCGTGGCGGCACTGTGGGCATCCTGTATGTTCCGGCACTGACATAGTTTTAGGGGCCCGCGCCCACGCTTCAACCCAGGGGCCCGGCCCAGCTACTTCGCATGAGAACCCCGCTGCTTTGCTGCCTGTGCTTCGTATTACTACTGAGCAATAAGGCCTTGGGCCAGGCCGCGGGCCCCGATTCCAGCGCCCTGGCGGCCTTGGGCCAGCGCTACGCAGCGGCCCTGGGCGTCGAGTCGCGCCTGTACAACGGCCCCGCCTACGCGGGCCGCATCGAGTCCTTCGTCAAAGGGCAGCCTTTTTTTGAGTCGGCCACGCCGCAGCTGGCCACCGTGGACTACGACGGCAACACGTACACCGGCGTGCCCCTGCGCTACGACCTGGTGCTAGGCCAGCTGGTGCTGCGGGTGCCGCCGGGCGTTACGGAGATGTACCTGGTGAACGAAAAAGTGGTACGGTTTGCCCTGGGGGGCCACACCTTCATTCGCCTGGTGGCCGACTCCGCCGGCTCGCCCGCACCGACGGGCTACTACGACCTGCTGGTGGAGGGCCCCGTGCGGGTGCTGGCCGCCCGCCGCAAAGACGTGCAGACGCGCGCCACCTTAGAAGGCATGCAGGGCGAAATATCCCAAATAGACGAGGTTTTTCTCTATAAAAACCGCCACTACTACCCCGTCAGCAGAGCCAAGGAACTGCTGCGCTTATTTCCGGAAAGCAAGGGGCCCCTGCGTGCCTACATTAGAGCGCAAAAGCTGACGTTTAGAGCCGCCAGCCGCGAGCTTTCCATCGCGGCCGTGGTGCGCTACTACGCCACCCTAGCCCCGCCCCCCACGGCCAGCACCCCCTAACCCGCTCACCGCCCACCAGCATCCTCTACCCGGTTTTGCATGCATGAAACACCTCTATGCGCTTGTTCTAATGGCCCTGCTGGGGGCCAGCAGCTTCTGTTGCTACGCCCAGGCCCCGGCGCCCCTCGTCAGCGGTAACTTCCAGGACCTGAGCGTAGAAGCGTTTGCGCGGCGGATTGAAGCCCAGACCCCGTACCGCTTTTTCTTCGATTCGGTGGCCGTGCGGGGCGTGCGGCTCACGGTGCAGGCGCAGGGCCAGCCGCTGGCCAGCGTGTTGCAGCAGGCCCTAGGGCCCACGGCGCTGCGGTTCGCCATCGACGAGGAGCACAACGTGTTCCTCACGGCCGGCGCGGCCGTGCCCACCGCCCTGCCGGACGGCTACTTCCAAGGGGCCCCCGGGGCCCCCGGGGCCCCCGGGGCCGTAGCCAGCAGCGCCCCCGCCACCGGGCCGGGGGCCCCCGCGGCCACGGCCCGCGGAACCGACGCCCCGGCGCGGCTCTACGAGATTGGCCCGGCGAGCGCGGCCGGCACCGGCCGGGCTACCCTGGCGGGCCACATCCGGGAGGCCAAATCGGGCGAGCCGGTGCTGGGGGCGGCGGTGTACGTCGTGTCGCCGGCCATCGGGGCGACCACCGACCAGTTTGGGTACTACTCCCTTACGCTGCCCGTGGGGCCCCACGTGCTGAACATCCGGGGCATCGGCATTAAGAATACCCAGCGCCGGATTGTGCTGCGCGCCGACGGCCAGCTGGACGTGGAAGTGGCCGAGGACATCACCGCGCTCAAGGAAGTGCTGGTGGAGGCGGAGAAGGACAAGAACGTGGCCGGTATGCAGATGGGCCTGGAGCGGCTCGACATCAAGACCCTGCGCCAGGTGCCCACGGCCTTCGGCGAAATCGACGTGCTGCGGGTGGTGATGCTGCTGCCCGGCGTGAAAACCATCGGCGAGGGCAGCACCGGCATCAGCGTGCGCGGCGGGGCCACCGACCAGAACCTGATTCTCTTCAACGACGCGACGATTTACAACCCCTCGCACCTGTTCGGCTTCTTTTCGGCCTTCAACTCCGACCTGCTCAAATCGGTGGAGCTGTACAAAAGCGCCATTCCGGCCCGCTACGGCGGGCGCATCTCGTCGGTGCTCGACATTGCCACCCGCGACGGCAACAACAAGCAGTTTGCCGGCACGGGCGGTATCGGGCTGCTCACCAGCCACCTCACCCTGGAGGGGCCCCTGGCCAAGGGCAAAAGCTCGTTCATCATCGGGGGCCGCACTTCGTATTCCGACTGGCTGCTGCACACGCTGCCGAGCCAGGCGCTGCGCCAAAGCGCGGCTTCGTTTTATGACGTGAGCGCCCACATCACGCACCAGTTCAACGCCAACAACACCGTGTACGCCACCGGCTACCTCAGCCACGACCGGTTTAAGCTGGCCGCCGACACGGCGTATGCCTACGACAACCGGGCCGCCAGCCTGAAGTGGAAGCACATCTTCGGCAACAAGCTGTACGGCGTGCTGACCGGCACCGCCAGCCAGTACCAGTACCGCATCACGAACGACAAAATCCCGGTAAACGCCTCGGCCCTGACCTTTGGCATCGGCCAGGTGGGCCTCCAGGCCGATTTCAGCTACTTCCACAACGCCACGCACACCGTCGAGTTTGGGGGCAGCACCCTGCGCTACCGCACCGCGCCCGGCACGCTGGCCCCGCTGGGCAGCGCGTCGCTGATTTTGCCCGACGCGCTGGCCCACGAGCAGGCCCAGGAAAGCGCCCTTTACGTGTCGGATCAGCTCAACCTGACGCCCCGGCTGGCCGTGTACCTGGGCCTGCGCTACTCGCTCTACCAGGCGCTGGGGCCCCGCGACGTGGCCCAGTACGCCCCCGGCGAGCCGCCCTCGCCCGGCGGGGCCCGCGACACGCTGCACTACGGCGCGGGGGCCGCCGTGGCCACCTACCACGGCCCCGAGTACCGGGTGTCGGTGCGGTACGCGCTGGCCGACAACGCCTCGGTGAAGGCCAGCTACAACCGCACGCGCCAGTACATCAGCCAGTTGTCGAATACGGCCACGGTGTCGCCCACCGACATCTGGAAGCTGAGCGACGCCTACATCCGGCCCCAGGTGGGCGACCAGGTGGCGCTGGGCTACTACCACAACTTCAAGCACAACACCATTGAGACGTCGGTCGAGACCTACTACAAGGCCGTGCACGACTTCGTAGACTACAAAAGCGGGGCCTCGCTGCTGCTCAACCACCACCTCGAAACCGACCTGGTGAACGCCGAGGGCAAGGCCTACGGGGTGGAGCTGTCCATCAAGAAGATAACGGGCAAAATTAACGGCTGGCTGAGCTACACCTACGCCCGCTCGCTGGTGCGGGTGAACCCGGGCACGCCGGCCGAGCGCATCAACGGGGGTAACTACTACCCCAGCAACTTCGACAAGCCGCACGACGTGACGCTGGTGGGCAACTACCGTTTCAGTAGGCGCTTCAGCACGTCGCTCAACTTCAACTACTCCACCGGCCGGCCCATTACGCTGCCGCTGGCCACGTACGTCATCGGCGGGGCCGAGCGGGTGTATTACTCCGACCGCAACGCCTACCGGGTGCCCGACTTCTACCGGGTTGACTTTGCGCTCAACATCGAGGGCGGCCACAAGGTGAAGCGGCTGGCCCGCAGCTCCTGGACGGTTTCGGTGTACAACCTGACCGGCCGCAAAAATCCGTACTCGGTGTATTTCAAGTCGGTGGACGGTAAAATTTCGGGCTACCAGCTCTCACTCTTCGGCCAGCCCATTCCGTCGGTCACCTACAATTTCAAGTTTTAACTGCCGCCATGCTGCGTTTGAGAAAGTGTTTTTCGGGGGCCCTGGCCGTGGCGCTGGGGGCGGGGCTGGCGGGGTGCGTCGAGCCCTACGCGCCCGACGTCATCAGCGCGCCCAATAGCTACCTAGTCGTTGATGGCTTCGTCAACCTCCAGGGCATCAGCACCATCCGGCTCTCGCGCACCAAGGGCCTGAACGACCCCGTGCCGCCGCCGGCCGAAACGCGGGCCACCGGCTACCTCCAGGACGACGCCGGGGCCCGCTACCCGCTCGCCGAGCTGGGGGCCGGCACCTACGCCTCGGCCTTTCTGTACCTGAGCCCCGCCCGCAAGTACCAGCTGCACCTGCACACCGCCGCCGGCCGCGACTACGAATCGGACCTGGTGGCGGCCAAGCTGGCCCCGCCCATCGACAACCTGTCGTGGGACCGGGACGCCCTGGGCGTGCACGTGCAAGTGAGTGCCCACGACGCCACCAGCGCTACGCGCTACTACCGCTGGACCTACGTTGAAACGTGGGAATTCCGGTCGGCCTACCCGTCGTTTTTAATGTACAACCCGAATACCCGCGTCATAGAACCGCGGACGGAAGACATCTACCACTGCTGGGCCACGGCCCCCTCCACCACCATTCCGCTGGGCAAAACCACGGCGCTGAGCCAGGACGTAGTAGCCAATTTCCCCGTGGTTTCGCTGCCGGAAAACTCCGCGAAGCTGCGCATCAAGTACAGCGTGCTGGTGCGGCAATACGCCCAAACCCCGGAGGAATACGCCTATTGGGAAAAGCTAAAAAAGAACACGGAAGACATCGGCACCCTGTTCGACCCGCTGCCCACGCAGCTCACCGGCAACGTGCACTGCCTCCAGGACGCCGCCGAGCCGGTGCTGGGCTACGTGGGGGCCACCACCGTCACGGAGCGGCGCTTGTTCATCGACAACAGCTCGTTTCCGCGCTCCATCAAGTTCCAAACCGGCTACGAAACGTGCGTCCCGCCCGATACCGTGCGCCTGAGCGCCGCCCAATCGTACTTCAGCAGCCCCACGTCGCTGCCCCTCGAGGAGCTGTACAATAGCAGAGACGGGACCTTGATGGGGTACAGCGGGGCTTCGGCGGGCTGCGTGGACTGCCGCCTGCGGGGCACCAACGTAAAACCAAGCTTCTGGCCATAGCCTTTTGGTTGATACCGCTTTTGTTACTACCCTTACCCCGCGTGCCCGCCCCATGACCGTTCGCCGTTCGCTGATTGCCGCTTCGCTGCGCCGCCTGCTCCGGCGGGCCGTTCTGCCCGGGTTGGGGCTGGCCGGGCTGCTGGGCGCGGGCCCGGCGTTTGGGCAGGCCGACTCGCTCCGGGGCCCCGGCCAGCGCTTGGCCCGCTACGCCCAACGCACGCCCACCGAGAAGCTGTTCCTGCACCTGGACCGCCCCTGCTACGCGAGCGGCGAAACGCTGTGGTTTAAGATTTACGCCGTGGAGGGCACCGGGCACCGGCCCCTACCGGCCAGCCAGGTGGCCTACGTGGAGGTGCTGGACGGCGCGCAGCAACCCGTGCTGCAAGCCGCCATTGCCCTGCGGCACGCCACCGGGCACGGCTCGCTGGTGCTGCCCGCGGCCCTGGCGTCGGGCCGCTACACGGTGCGGGCCTACACCAGTTGGATGCGCAATTTCGACCCCGGGCTGTACTTCCAAACCAGCATTGCCGTGGTGAACACCAACGCCCCGGCGGGGGCCCCGCCGGCCCGCCCGGCCCCGGCCTACGACCCGCAGTTTTTCCCCGAGGGCGGCTACCTGGTGCGGGGCCTCAGCAGCCGGGTGGGGTTCAAAATTACCGACGGCACCGGCCGGGGCGTGGCCGCCGAAGGCACCGTGCTGGACGCGGCGGGGGCTGTGGTGGCGCACTTCCAAACGCGGCAGTTTGGCCTGGGCAGCTTCGCCTTCACGCCGGTGCGGGCCGGCGCGGCCTACACGGCCGTCGTCACCGCCAACGGGCAAGCCTTTACCTGCCCGCTGCCGCCGGTGCGCGAGCAGGGCTACGTGCTGCGCCTGGAAGAGGCCGGCCCCGCGCAGCTGCGCGTGGTGGTGCAGGCCAGCGGCGCGGCCCTGGCCACCGACACCCTCTTTTTGCTGGGCCACACCGGGCAGCAAATCGGCGTGGCGGCTGGGGCCCGGCTGCGCGACGGCCAGGCCAGCTTCGTGGTGAACAAGCAACGGCTGGCCGACGGCATTTCGCATTTTACGCTGTTCGACGGCCACCAGCAGCCGGTGTGCGAGCGGCTCTACTTTCGGCCGCCCGCTACCCAGCTGCCCCTCACCGCCCGGGCCGACCAGCCCCAGTACGGCCCCCGCCAAAAGGTGACCTTGCAGCTAGCCGCCGGGGCCCCGGGCGCGCCCCTGCCCGCCAGCCTGTCGGTAGCGGTGTACCAGCTCGATTCGCTCGCGGCCACCGGCGGGCCCGACGTGGCCAGCTACCTCTGGCTGACCGCCGACCTGCGGGGCCCCGTGGAACACCCGGACTACTACCTGGCCGCCAGCCCCGAAGCCGCCGCCGCCGCCGACGACCTGATGCTGACCCAGGGCTGGAGCCGGTTCCGGTGGCCCGCCGTGCTGGCCGGCCGGCCCGACTCGCTGGCCTACCTGCCCGAGCTGCACGGCCAGCTGGTGCGGGGCCGGGTGGTGAGCCGCGCCACGGGGGCCCCGGCGGTGGGCGTCACGGCCTACCTCAGCGCCCCCAGCCGCCGCATCCAGCTCTACAATTCCATCAGCAAGGCCGGCGGCAGCGTGCAGTTTGAAGTGGGCGACTTGTACGGGACCCAGCAGCTGGTGGCCCAGCCCGACGGCCGACGCGACAGCCTCTACCAGGTGGAAATTTTTAGCCCGTTCGCGCGGCAGTACGCGGCCCCGCGGCCCGGGGCCCCCGGGCTGCGCGAGGGCCTGGCCCCCGCCCTGCTGCGGCGGCACGTGCAAGCCGGGGTGCAGCGCCAGTTTTACCAGGGCCCGCCCGTGGCGTACCGGGCTCCCCGCACCGACAGCCTGGCGTTTTACGGCAAGCCGGACGAGCACTACCGGCTCGACGACTACACCCGCTTCAAGGTGCTGGAGGAGGTGATGCGCGAATACGTGCCGGGCGTGCTGGTGCGCATCCGTAAAGACGGCTTTCATTTTTTGGTGATGAACGACGACGCCCGGGGTGTGCTGGAGGACCCGCTGGTGCTGCTGGACGGCCTGCCCATCTTCGACACCAACCGCATCATGGCCTTCGACCCGCTGAAAATCAAGCAGCTGGATGTTGTCACCAAGCGCTACATCCTGGGGCCCCAGGTATTCAACGGCATCGTGAGCTACGCCACTTACAAGGGCGACCTGGCCGGCTTTCCCCTTGCCGCGTACGCGCTGTTGCAAGAATACGAAGGCCTGCAAGGCCAGCGGGAATTTTACGCCCCCCGCTACGAAACGCCCCAGCAGCGCCAGAGCCGGCTGCCCGACTTCCGCAACCTGCTCTACTGGAACCCGGAAATCAGGGCCGGTGCGGGCCCCGCGCCCACGTTCTACACCTCCGACCAAGTGGGCAGCTACCGGGTAGTGGTGCAGGGCGTGGCCGCCAATGGGCTGGCCGGCAGCACCAGCTTCACCTTCGAAGTGAAGCCGGCTTTGTAGCGCAGCACCCGGGGCCCCAGCTATTCGCCCGCGGGCCCCACCCGCCACGGGTGCGAGTAAATATTGAACCGCTCGTTGCGCACGAAGCCCAGCACCGTCATCCCGAACCGCTCGGCGGCCTGCACCGCCAGGCTACTGGGGGCCCCCACGGCGGCCAAAATACCGAGGCCCGCCGCCGCCGCTTTCTGCACCAGCTCGAAGCTGGCGCGGCCGCTTACCAGCAGCACGTGCTGGTGCAGCGGCAGCCAGTCTTGCAGCAGCGCCGCCCCAATGAGCTTGTCGAGGGCGTTGTGGCGGCCCACGTCTTCGCGCAATAGCAGCAGCTCGCCCGCCGGCGAAAACAGGGCCGCCGCGTGCTGCCCGCCAGTTTGCTCGAAGCCGGCCTGGGCGGCGCGCAGCCGCGCGGGCAGCTGGTGCACGGTGGCGTAGGCCAAGTGGGGCCCCTGGGCGGGCAGCACCGGGCAGGTGGTGGTTTGGATGGCGTCGATGCTGGTTTTGCCGCACACCCCGCAGCTAGAGCTGGTGTAGAAATGCCGCTCCAGGCCCTGAAAATCAACGGGAACGTGGTCGGCCAACTCGGCGCGCACCACGTTGCCGGCCTCCTCGGGCTTCCGCACGTCGGGGCAGGGGCGCACGCCCAGCAGGTCGGCTTTGCCATGGATGATGCCTTCCGTCAGCAAAAAACCGGCGGCCAGTTCCTCGTCCTGCCCCGGCGTGCGCATCGTCACGGACAGCGTGCGGTGCGAGCGGCCGCCGGCCACCGCGTAGCCCAGCCGGATTTCCAGCGGCTCCTCGGCGGCCAGCTGGTCGGTAGCGGGTTCGGCGGGGCCCTCGCCGTACACCTTTTGCACGGTGGCGTACTCGTAACTAGCGGCGGGCAACAAGATGGCGGGTTCCATGCAAAAAAGGCTATAAGCATGAAACCACCGAAGCGGACCGGTGTTTTGGCCGCCGCGCTGGGGGCCCACGCCAGGCAAACGGGCAAGGTTTATATTTGCCCTAATCACTGCGCCTTTTCTCATGCCTTATTCATCCCTGCGCTCCTGGGGGCCCGCGCTGGCCGTTGCCTTGCTCCTCAGGGGCCCACCAGCGCAAGCCCAGACGCCCGCCGCCAAACCGACGCCCGGCGTTACGGCCCCAGCTGCCTTGCGCCTCGATGGCCTCGATGGCCTCGATGGCAAAAACCGCAACCTGACGGCGGCCGCCCTCGCCGCCCTACCCCGCCAGGAGGTGCGCGCCACCGGCAAAGATAACCAGGCCCACACCTACCAGGGCGTGGCACTGGCCGATGTGCTGGCCCTGGTGGGGGCCCCGCAGGGCAAGGCCATCCACGGCAAGGCCCTGGCCCTGGTGGCCGAAGCCGCCGACGGCTACCACGGGGTCTTTGCCTTGCCCGAGCTCGACGACGCGTTTGCCAGCCAAGTAGTGCTGCTGGCCACCGCCCGATTCGGCCAGCCCCTGCTGGCCAAGTCGGGCCCCTACCAAATCATCGTGCCCCAGGAAAAGCGCCCCGCCCGCAGGATGCGGCAGGTGCGGTGCCTACACCTGGTGCGGGTGCCGGCGCAACTGGGGCATTTTTTCTGTAAAGCATTGAGTACCCGTCGGTAAATAGCTTATGCTAAAACAGACGGCCATGCTAAGCTTGTTGAAGCATATATGCTGCGTAACTAACTCTAAATATTGTGGTTAACCCCGAATAAGAGATGCTTCGACTACGCTCAGCATGACGTTTTTTACATCAAACTAATTAGCAACGAGTACTTTATGAGAATTATTTTTCTTTGTGGTGGGCTGGAACCGGGCCGCGACGGCGTAGGTGATTATACCAGGCGGCTCGCCGGAAAGCTGCTCGAACAAGGGCATGAAGTAGCCGCCGTGGCCCTGGCCGACAGCAACACAGAACAACAGCTGGCTGAAACGCAACACTTAGATGGCAGTAGCATCTCCGTTCTCCGGCTGCCTCACACGTGGCCCCTACAAAAGCGAAGCGCGGTAGCCAGGGAATGGATTGACCAGTTTGACCCTGAGTGGATCAGTTTGCAGTTTGTTTGCTTTTCATTTCACCCCAAAGGGTTAAATTTTGATTTAGGCGGACACCTTAATCTTATTTGCCAAGGAAGAAAGTTGCACGTTATGGTGCACGAGTTATGGGTCGGCGAGGACACGAAATCTTTCTCAAAAGAGCAAGTCTTAGGCTGGCTTCAGAAGGCAACTATTCGCTTGCTATTCAAGACCCTGGCGTTTGATGCTGTTTCAACCAGTAATTCATTTTATCAAACTTGCTTGGCAAAGATCGGTGTTGACGCGGGGCAAATAAATATCTTCAGCAACTTACCGGTTGGCCATAAACCCCGGACGGGTTTGTACGACCAATTACCCGGGAAAGTACGCCGAAACAGGGACCAGTACCTGATTGCTTCATTTTTTGGTACTTCGGATTATCGAAACCCTGACTTAACCATTGCAAACCTGAAGTTTTTAGCTGCCAGCACCGACAAAACCCTCTTAGTTACGCACGTGGGGCGAGCTACTGGCGTAAGTAATTTTTTTTTAAAACTGAGCGAGTTGCTTAATTTGGAAACCCATATATTTGGTGAGTGCAACGACCAGGACATTGCTGACTATTTTTGCTCCACGGATGTAGGATTGAGCACTTATCCCAAGATTGTATTTGAAAAGAGTGGCAGCATTGCCGCCATGCTCAATAATGGCCTGCCCGTACTCTTACTAAGGGATTCATTCGTCACCGACGAGAGAAAAATTGATTGGGTTGAGGAAGCCCACCGGATTGGTAACCTTGACCAATTCATGAGTCAAAAAAATACTTTCTCTGACAACTACGGCGTGAGCCAGGCTGCTGAGAAATACATTAGGGTTTTTGAATCGTCAAGAAGCATGCGCATTGTCTAATTGCTGCCCGCAACATTACCTGACAAGTCGACCTAATTAAGTTGACCATTATAAATCGTACTAGCTGGATTAATTAGCTTGTCGGCTTTTGGGAAAGGCTCAAAAAGTTACTCGTAGTCAACGATTGATTAATTGATTGATTTCGACAATATATTTGACCCAAGCAGTACCAACGAACTCAACTACTTTACATGGGCATTAGCACTAAAAATCTTTTAATAATCGGCTCTACCCTTGGGCCCTACGGGGGAATGGAAGCATTTATGATAACCCTGGCGGAAGCCGCAACCCACTGGCCCGAGTTTGAAGTAAAACTCTGCTTTAAGATGGTGAAGGGGCATGAGCCTGCTCCTGATTTGGTGGAGCAGGCCAACGCCGTTTGTTCTCAGGTATATTTTGTGCAAAGCAGCTCGTTGCAATTATTAAAATTAATTACGTGGGCCGATGTTCTGCATATTCAAAATACCCCGCCCGACGTTGTTTTTAGCGCCAGCCTGCTGCGAAAAAAGATTCTGCTGACTGTGCACAACTGGCGCCGCCGGACGCTCAACTTGCACAACGTGCTGTGGGGACTGTCGGTGCAGTTGGCGCACCGCCGGTGGTTCAACTCTAAGTTTGTGTGGGACACGTGGGAGCCGAACGAGAAATCGGCCACCAGCGACAGTTTCCCCACGGTATCGAAGCTGCCGGAGGGTTGGTGCCCGCCCGAGCAACGGCGCGGGTTTCTGTTCATCGGCCGCTGGATTCCGGGTAAGGGGCTGGAGGAAATCGTTCGGGCCTACTCACAATGCAACCTTGACCCCAAAGCCTGGCCGTTGACGCTGCTCGGCAACGGGCCCCTGAAGCCCACGGTTTTGGCTTTGATTACCGAGCTGGGCTTGACTTCGGTGAACTTGCCGGGCTTCGTCGAGGTCGAGGTGAAGGAAAAGCTGCTGGCAAGCACGTGCTGGCTGTTGGCTCCTGCCAATACCAAGGAGGATTTGGGCCTGACGCCCATCGAGGCCCGCAACGTGGGGGTGCCGTCCATCGTCACCCGCGATGGGGGGCTGCCCGAGGCTGGGGGCCCCGCTGCGCTGGTGGCCGAGCCCGGCGACGTGGACGACCTAGCCCGGTGCATGCGCTTGGCCGTGGACATGGGCGAGCAAGAGTACCGCAAGCGGGGCGAGCTAGCCAAGGCTTCGCTGGACGGTTATTTGCGGCCCCTGACATTTTACCGCGACGCCTACAATGGCTAGCATATGCGGGGATTGGCTTGGCTTACCGAAACCAGGGACGGGCAACGGTCACTATTCGGCGGGCGGCCCGTCGTTGCTTTTGCGCAGCGGCAGCTCCGGAATGAAAAGCGTCGTGATAAGCCCGCCCACGACCAGGAAAATATTTAATAAATAGACCCGCCCGATGGCCTTGGCGAAGGCATTGCGTACCGCAGGGCTGGGGGCCCCGGTAGCAGCCACTGGCCTTGCGGCCGCGATGGTTTGGCGCGGGGCCCTGGCCGCCTGGGCGGGCAGGGCATGGGCCAGCGTGAGGCTGAGCACCGCGCCCAGCGCCGAGGCGGCCAGGGCCCCGCCAATCTGCCGGGAGAACTGGCTGGCCGACGTGGCCTGGCCCATGAGCTGGGGCGCGGTGGCGTTTTGCACGGCCAGGGTGTAGAGTGGCATGGTGGGCCCCAGGCCCAGGCCGCACACCGCTAAGTAGATGAGCACTTGGTAGTATTGCACAGTGGGCGGCATGGTGGCCAGCAGCGACAGGCCTACCAGCAGCAGCGAGATGCCCGCCAGCATCCAGCGCTTGTAGTGGCCGTAGCGCGACACCATTTGGCCCGCCAGCAGCGAGCCCGTGACCACGCCCAGCGAGAGCGGAATGAGGCTGACGCCGGCCCGCGTGGCCGACTCGCCCAGCACGTTCACCATGAACAGGGGCTCGAAGATGATGACCCCCAGGAACGCCCCGCCCAGCAGGAACAAGGCGGCGTTGGCCGTGCGGAACACCTTGTTTTTGAACAAGCTGAAGTTGAGAATGGGGTTTTCGTGGCGCAGGCTGCGCCCTACGAACAGCGCCAGGGCCCCCAGGGCCCCGCCCAGCAGGCCCAGCGTGAGCGGGGCCGTCCAGCCGTACTGCGCCCGGTTGAGCTGCAAGGCCGCCACCAGGGGCCCCAGCCCGCTCACCAGCAGCAGGGCCGACACAAAATCGAACGACTTGGGCGCGGTGCGCGGCCGCAGCGGCGGCATGTACTTGAGGATGAACCACAGCGCCACCAGGCCCAGCGGCAGGTTCACGTAGAACACTAGCCGCCAGCCCTCCACCCCCGGAATCAGGCCCCCGCCACGGTCGGTGAGGAAGCCGCCCAGCAGGGGCCCCAGCACCGACGACGTGCCGAATACGGCCCCCGTGTAGCCCTGGTAGCGCCCCCGCTCGGCGGGCGGAAACAGGTTGGCAATGATGATGAAGGCCATCGCAAACAGCCCCGCGCCGCCCAGCCCCTGCACGGCCCGGAACACGATGAGCTGCGTCATGCCGTCGCCCAGCAGCGGCAGCGTACCAAACTTTCCCGCCAGCCCGCACAGCCCCGAGCCCAGCAGAAACACGCTGACCGCCACCACCTCAATGGTGCGGCGCGAGTACATGTCGGCCAGCTTGCCATAAATGGGCACCAGCGCCGTGCTGGCCACCAGATAGGCCGTGGCCACCCACGTGAAACGGTCGAGGCCGTGCAAATCGGCCACGATGCGTGGCAGCGCCGTGGACACGATGGTTTGGTCGAGGGCCCCCAGGAACATGGCTAGCAGGATGCCGCCGAAGGTGAGCATCTTCTGACGGTGGGATAAGGTATCGGTCAAAACGAACGGGGCATTAGGCAAAAGGGCTGCCTGTGTACTGGCCGGGGCCCCCAGCGGTTGCCGCAGTTGCCGGATTAGGGGCCCCGGCATTTGGGCAGGTGGGAGGCATTTAGAATATTTTCAAGAAAACCGGCCCTTTATCACCAACTGTCATGCGGCAATAATCAATCAAAAAACCTACTTTTAGGGGACTAAGAGGTTATAATTGCTTGAACAATTCTTTATACACTTATTTTATGGATATTGTCCAATTCTTAGCACGTGGCCGGCGGGTCCTGCTGGCGTTGGCGCTACTGCTACCGGTTTTTTCGGCCGTGGCCCAGGTCGCTGATACAGCGCGGCACATGGCCGGCATCAAGGAAGTTGAGCTGACCGATGTGGAAGTGGCCCCGCAAGCCGTCGATACCAAGGGCTGGCTGCTGCTCGATCAGGACGTGCAGCAGGAGCTGAACGGGGCCGTGCACAACCTCTACAACTTTAAGTTCGACCGGGCCGACCGGCAGTTTCGGTCGCTGCGCCGCCGCTACCCCGAGCACCCCATGGCCTACTTCCTGATGGGCTTGAGTACGTGGTGGAAAATATTGCCCACCAATATGGGCACCACACAGTACGACCGCACCTTTTTTGCTTACATGGACACGGCCACCACCAAAGCCAAAAAGCTGTACGACGCCGACAAGCACAACTACGAAGCCTGCTTTTTCCTCTCGGCCGCCTACGCCTTCGACGCCCGCCTGCACGCCGAGCGCCACGACTGGCGCAAGGCCACGGTGAGCAGTAAACGCTCGCTCGAATACCTCGACAAAAGCAAAGAGGCCAACGACTTGAGTCCGGAATTTCTCTTCGGCCAGGGCCTGTTCAACTACTACGCCGTGTGGATTGCCGACGAGTATCCGTGGCTGCGGCCGGTGCTGTTTTTCTTCCCGAAGGGCAACCGCGACGCCGGTATTTCCCAGCTGCGCACGGTGGGCAAAACCGGCTTTTACACGGCCATCGAGGCCCGGTTCTTCCTCATGCGCATTTTGGGCAGCGAGCGCGAGCACGAGGAAACCGCGGCCCTGAACGTGGCCCGCCAGCTGGTGGCCGAGTTTCCCGACAACAGCTACTTCGAGCGCAACTACGCCATGCTCTGCTTCCGCGAGGGCGACTGGGCGAACTGCGAGCAGGCCAGCAAATCCATCCTGGCCAAGCTCAACGCGGGCCTGCCCGGCTACGAGGGCTACTCGGGGCGCTACGCCACCTACTTCCTGGGCTTTTTGATGCAGTACCGCTACCACAAGCTCGACGCCGCCCGCGACTACTACCAGCGCTGCATCGTGTTTTCCGAAACCCTGGCCAACACCAGCGGCGGCTACTACCAGGGCGCGGCCTTCAACCTGGGCAAGCTGGCCGAGGCCGACACCGACCTGCGCAGTACCAAGCGCTACTTCCAAATGGTGGTGGCCGGCGGCGACCGCACGGCCCCATCTTATAAAGAAGCTTCCGTGTGGCTAAAAGGGCACAAGTGAGGGCGTAGTGAAATGTATGAGAATGTGAAGGATGTGAAGGATGTGAAAAAATACTAGGCCTTGGCTTATTCCCACATTTTCATATTTCCCCACATCTCCTTATATCTCCACATTTAAAAAATCAAATCTTTACCCGGCTGGCCACGGCCGATACGCACAGGCCCATCACGGCGACGAGGGCCAGCGATACGCGCAGGCTGGTGGCCCCGGCGATGAGGCCGATGACCGGGGGCCCCAGCAAAAAGCCCACGAACCCGAGGGTGGACACCGCCGCCAGGGCCATGCCCGCCGACATGGTGGTGGAGCGCCCCGCTGCACTGTACACCAGCGGCACCACCGACGACGTGCCGAAGCCCACCAGCAAAAAGCCCAGCAGCGCCACCGGTAGCACCGGGAACGCCACCGCCAGCGCCAGCCCCGTGGCCGTGAGCAGCCCGCTGCCCTGAATCACGCGCCGGGCCCCCAGGCGGGCCGCCAGCCCGTCGACCCCGAAGCGGCCCAGTGCCATGGTGCTCATGAAGACTGTGTAGCCCGCGCCCACCCAATTGCGGTCTACTTGCAGTACCTTTTTGAAGTATACGCCGCTCCAGTCGAACATGGCGCCTTCGCAAATGAGGGCGCAGAAGGCAATGGCCCCCAGGCCCAGCAGGTGGCTGTCGGGCCGCACGAAGGCTGGTTGGTTGGGGTCAACGCCGCTGTCGTGGCGCACCACATTGCTGGCGCTCACGGCCAGGCCGGCGGCAATGAGCAGCGCGATGAGCAGGAAGTGATACCCCGGCGGCACCCGGGCCCCAATCATCACCGTGCCGATGGCCGCGCCGGCAAACCCCGCCAGGCTCCAGAGCCCGTGGAACGAGGCCATGATGGGTTTGGTGTACAGCCGCTCTACGTTGATGGCCTGGGTATTAACCGAGATGTTAGTCAGGTTACCGCCCACTCCGAATATCATCAGCAGCGGCACCAGTTGGTAGAGGTTGGCCGCCCAGCCCAGCGCCGCCAGGTCCACGGCGTAGAGCAATACGCCTGCCAGCACCACCTGCCGGCTGCCGCGTTTGGCCACCAGCCACCCCGCCAGCGGTAAACTCAGCAGCTGCCCCGCCGGAATGGCAAACAGCACCAGCCCTAGCTGGCCGTCGCTCACACCCATGCGCTGCTGGATGTTGGGAATGCGCGAGGCCCACGTGGCAAAGCACAGCCCAAGCAAAAAAAACAGGGCCCCCACCGCCGCCCGGTGCTTTTTGCGCGAGCCCGCCGCCAAAACTGAAGAATCCAAGGCCATCATACGCTATTCACTACTAATGCCCAGGGCCTCGCTGGGCCCCCAAGCGCGTTAAAAACCAATCTCCTCTAACCCCAAACGGTGGCCAGGGTTATGCCTTCGCCGAGCGCAAAGGATTGTTTTTTAAACCCACGCGCCCGCCGCGCGCTACTCGTTTGGGGCCCCAACGGCTCAAAATAAACTGCCCGCCGCGGCTTGTGCCCCCAGCGGCCAACGCCAGCTGACTTGGGAAGGCTTGAAATTCCGCGCCCGCGCAACCTCTACCAAGGGCCCAAGGCCCCAGCGGGGGCATTTCAGTCGCCGTCTTCCAGCCCGAATAATTGCTCGACGGGCTTGCCGAACACACGGGCTAGTTTCAGGGCCAACGCCGTGGAGGGCACGTACTTGCCGGCTTCCATGGCGTTGATGGTCTGGCGGCTCACGCCGATGCGGCGGGCCAGCTCGTCTTGCGTGAGGCGTAGTATGGCGCGCTCCACGCGCAGGTTATTCGTCATGCGCCGCCGCTTGGGCCCCGCGCCGCAGCGCCACCTGAAACCGCACCATGAACAGCAGCAGTGGCGTAAACAGCGCATACATCATCACGACAAAAAACGCGCTGCCGCTCACCAGCAAGAAGGCCAGCGCCAACAGCGCTGAATACGTGTACAGGGCCCACAACAGCGAATCGAGCCGAATTTGGCCAATGTATTCGTCCTCCTGCCGCTCGCGCGAGCAAGCCGCCAGCAAACTGCCGGCAATGAGCAGCACGGCGTACAAATCGTGGTTGGCCCGCACCGAACGGCCGGCTACTACGTCCGGCAGGTCGCCGTTGCCGATGGGCGAGGGCAGCCACGCCAGCAGGTGCGGCAGGTGCAACACGTCGTACATCTCCAGCAGGCCCAGCGCCAGGGCCCCGGCGGCCAGCACCCAGCCCACCCGCTTGTAGCGGTGCGGAAACAAAAATTGCGTCGGCATAATGAGTTGGTTGAAGTGAGAAACTTGCGCTGCAAACGTAAGGCATAATTTACTTTATGTAAAATATACTTTACAAAAAGACAGGATTTTATAACACTTGCCGGTGGCCATGCGGCCGCCCGGGCCCCCCGGGGTATCGCCGCCGCCCGGGGCCCGGGGCGGCGCACTGCACCGCAAAACCTGCCAATCTGTGCGTCCTTTGCAGCCCCCGTTTCCTCCTTGCCCCCATGCCTGCTATTCCTTTAGAACTCCGCACCGTGCACGTGACGCGCTACGTGACGCCGCTGCGCGAGGGTGGCTCGCTGCCCGCGCTGGTGGAGGCCGACGACGGGTTTTTGTACGTGCTGAAGTTCCGGGGCGCGGGGCAGGGCCTGAAGGCGCTGGTGGCCGAGTTGATTGTGGGCGAGCTGGCCCGGGCCCTGGGTCTGCGGATGCCGGAGCTGGTGTTTTGCCAGCTCGACGAAGCCTTCGGCCGCACCGAGCCCGACGAGGAAATTCAGGACCTGCTGCGGGCCAGCACCGGCCGCAACCTGGCCCTGCACTTCCTGTCCGGGGCCAGCACCTACGACCCGCTGCTGGCCCCCGTGGGGGCCCCGCTGGCTTCGCTGGTGGTCTGGCTCGATTGCCTGACGCTGAACGTGGACCGCACCGTGCGCAACACCAACTTACTACTGTGGCACAAGGAGTTATGGCTGATTGACCACGGCGCGGCCCTCTACGTGCACCACACCAGCCCCGACTGGGCCGAGCGCCCCGGCGGCCAGCGCCTGTTCCCGCAAATAAAAACCCACGTGCTGCTGCCCCAGGCCACCGCGCTGGCCGCGGCCGATGCCGAGGGCCATGCCCGCCTCACGCCCGACGTCATCCGAGCCGTGGTGGCCCTGGTGCCCGACGAGTGGCTGACGGACGACGCCCCGCCCGAAGCCCAGCGCGCCGGCTACGTGCGCTTCCTCGAAAGCCGCCTGGCGGCCTCCCCCACCTTTGTTCAGGAAGCCGACGATGCCCGCCAAGGACTTATTTGAGTACGCCGTGCTGCGCGTGGTACCGCGCGTCGAGCGCGAGGAATTCCTCAACGTGGGCGTTATCGTGTACTGCCGGGCCCAGGGCTTCCTGCAAGCCCGGTTTACGCTGCCCGAAGCCCGCCTGCGCGCCTTTTCGGCCGCGCTGGACCTGGACGAGCTGGCGGCGCGCTTGCACGCCTTCGAGCGCATTTGCCAGGGCCGCGCCACCGGGGGCCCCATTGGCCAACTCGCTATTGCCGAACGGTTTCGCTGGCTCACCGCCACCCGCAGCACCGTGGTGCAAACCTCGCCCGTGCACCCCGGCCTATGCACCAACGCCGCCGAAACCTTGGCCCAGCTGCACGCGCAACTGGTGGAGTAGCACGGCAAGTATTATTTACTGAACTTCATCAACCAAATACTGAAAGGGATATATATTCGTGGCTACTTGTCAGCCAGCCGTTTATATGAAGAACCTCCTACTCGCCGCGGCTTTGCTACTCGGGCTTTGCCCAGCCCATGCCCAAACCGGCCCGGCCCCGGGGCCCCCGGCCGTCAGTGCCACGCACGCCGATAGTCTGGCCGTGCTGCACCGGGTGTTTCACCGGGGCCGCCTTGGCGGCCGCATCGGCACATTCGTACTCGCAGGCGCTACCACACTGAGCGTTGTTAGCGTAGCAAACCGGCCTGGCGACCAAAAAAAATTCACCACTGGTGTTCAGTTCGCCGTCATCCCCTACTACGCCGGCCTGATGGTGATAGACGTTGTGCGGTGGGCGCGGTTCAGCCAGCGCCGGGAAGCGTCGATAGTACGGCAGTTTGAGGAAGGCCAGCCGCTTCCGCCCTACGTGCAGCGGAGCTTCAAGCGAAGTTTTGCGCGCGAAATGGCCCGGCAGCACCGCTTTTAAAACCTGAAGCCGGGGCCCCGGGGCCCTAACCGCCGATGGTGGCCATGCTCTCGAAGTTGAGCTGGTGCAGCGGGCGCTGGCTTTCGGCCTCGAAGCCGTTGGCGGCACGGTAGCGGAAGGCATTGGCCAGGGCCTCCACCACGTCGGCATCCGAGGCGCCGCCGCGCAGCAGGGCCCGCACGTCAAGCACGCCTTGGTCGTAAAGGCAGGTTTTGATGCCGCCTTCGGCCGTGAGGCGCAGGCGGTTGCAGGTGCCGCAGAAGGTGCGCGAATACGCCGCAATGATGCCCACCGTGCCCCGGTGCCCGGCAATGCGGTACTCTGAGGCCGTAGCGCCAGCCTCCGTGGCCACCGGCGCCAGGGCTCCAAAGTGGTTTTCCAGGTGCTGGCGGATGCGGCCGTGGTGCCAGGGCAACGAGGCCGGCGTGGCCACGTGGCTGCCGCCATTAAAGGGCATTTCTTCGATGAAGCGCACGTCCACGGGCAGGTCGCGGCTGAGGGTAGCCAGCGGCACGAGGTCCTCGATGTTGCGGCCGTCCATCACCACGGCGTTGATTTTCACCTGAATACCGGCCTCCAGCAGCGCGTGGAAGGTTTCCATCACCCGCGGCAGCTCGTCGCGCCGCGTGATTTGGAAGAACCGCTCGCGGTCAAGTGTGTCCAGGCTCAGGTTCACGGCTTTGACGCCCATGCGGGCCAGGGCCGGCACGTGGGGCGCGGTGAGCACGCCGTTGGTGGTCAGGCTGAGGTCGTCGATGCCCGGCAGGGCGGCCAGGCGCTCCATGAAGGGCACCAAGTCGCGTCGCACGAAGGGCTCGCCGCCGGTGAGGCGCACCTTGCGCACACCCAGGCCGGCCAGCAGGCCTACCAGGCGCAGCATTTCCTCGTAGCTAAGCAGCTCGTTTTTAGGCATGTACTGGATGCCTTGCTCGGGCATGCAGTAGAAGCAGCGCAGGTTGCAGCGGTCCGTCACGGCCAGGCGCACGTACTCCAGCGGCCGGCCGTGCTGGTCGATAAGAGTAGCAGCCGGCGTGATGGTAGCCGGCAAAAGCGTAGAAGTCAGCATATTCAGTCCCGGATTTGCCCGGTCGTACGTAAAGCAGGCGGGCTCAGCTAAACCTCTAATCGGCCGCCGGTGTTCAAGGGCGCAACACCAATGACCCCGGCGGACGTTTCCGCTCGGGTAAATTTACCGAAAATTATGGCCCTGAAAATCGCTCTCTTCGGCATCACCCGCGACATTGTGGGCCAGCCCACGCTGGAGATGCCCACCCCCGCCCCCGCCACCGTGGGGGCCCTGCTCGACTACCTGCGGGCCCAGTACCCGGCCCTGGGCCAGTTGCGCAGCTGCGCCGTGGCCGTGAACAGCGAGTACGCCCCCGCCGAGCAAGCCATCGGCTCCAACGACGAAATCGCGTTGATTCCGCCCGTAGCCGGCGGGTAACATTTTAGTTAACAGTGCGCAGTTAACAATAATCGAATCGTTTTTATCCGACCTGTTAACTGCGTACTGTTAACTGACAAGTAGTTTGGTAGAATTGATTATGCAAAAAGGCGGTCATGCTGAGCTTGTCGAAGCATCTCTACTACTTCGTTAAACGATTGGTTTAGTGAGCGGTAGAGATGCTTCGACAAGCTCAGCATGACGTGCTAAAAAATTAAATCAATTCCACCGAACTACTTAACTGAAAAATGACGCCCCACCTCTCCATTACCGACCAACCCATTGACGTGGCCGCGGCCCTGGCCGCCGTGCAGACCGACGCCGCGGGGGCCGTCAATTCCTTCATCGGCACGGTGCGCAACCAGAGCGGAGGCCGCCGCGTGCGCCGCCTGCACTACGAGTCGTACGACAGCATGGCCCTCACGCAGCTGGGCCACGTGGTGGCGCAGGCCTGCGAGCGGTGGCCCATGCTGCAAGAAGTAGCCGTGGTGCACCGCAAAGGCACCCTAAGCCTCGGCGACGTGGCCGTGGTGGTAGCAGTGGCCACGCCCCACCGCGCCGAGAGCTTCGCCGCCTGCCAGTTCATCATCGACACGCTCAAGCAAGTCGTAACCATCTGGAAGCGGGAGGAATACGAGGACGGCACCGAGTGGGTAGCAGCGCACCCGTAGGGGCCCTATCGTCTTGAATTTGATGCCGTTTTATTTTAGGGCCAGAGAAAATAAAAAGGTCATACTCATCTGGCGCCCGCATAGCCGAAGCATCTCTCCCGCAGTAGTAATTATACTCGTCACAAAGTAGGGTGCGGGGCTTGCCCCCGCCCGTCGCTGCACGAAAGCCGACGGGACCGTTCAATGACGGGCGGGGGCAAGCCCCGCACCCTACTTCGTTTTTGCATTCCACTTCGCGAGCAGTATAGTTACTCAGCGGGAGAGATGCTTCGGCTATGCAGGCGCCAGATGAGCATGACCTTTTCATTAGCATTAATGGTCTTTCCACCACCTCTCCTCAACCCCCTTGCAGCGTTGTTTCCACTTCAGCGCGCTCCTCGGGCGTGTTCACGTTACGCAGCTCCTCGGGCGCGGGCGGGGCTAGTATGGCGGTGTCGGAGTTGATTAGGGCCTTGCGCGGGCACGAGTAGCCGAGGCTGAGGAAGCGCATCAGCTCGCCGTAGGCCCTTGGTTCCCAGATGGTAATGAGCGGCTCGGGGAAGTCGTTCCAGGGGCTTTGCAGGGCGGTGGCGAAGCGGCCGGGCTGGCGGTGGCTCACCAGAAACTCCAGCGTGGTGCGGGTGAGCAGCGGCAGGTCGCAGGCCAGCACCAGCCACGCGGCGTTGGGGTCGGCCCGGAAGGCGCTTAGGAGGCCACCCAGGGGCCCCAGGCCGGCAAACGTGTCGGGCAGCGGCACGAGGCCGGCGGGTAATTCGTTGGCTTGGTCGGGGCGCACGGACACGCGCACATCGGCGCAAAACTCGTGGAGCAGCGCGGCGGTGTGCTGGCGCTGGTCGGCGGCGCCGTGGTAGCGCAGGGCCCCTTTATCGGTGCGCATCCGCTCGCTGCGGCCGCCGGCCAGCACCAAGCCGCGCAGCACGGGCACGGCCGCGGCGTACCATTTTTGGATGAACGCGGCGATGCCGGCCGCATCGGCCAGGGGCAGCACGGGCGGCTGCGGAGCCCCCGCCAGGTGTGCCAGCAGCACCGGCGGCAGCTCGGTTTGGCCGGCGGCCAGCAGCACGAGGCGCACGTCGGTGAGGCGGTCGAGCTTCTTGTCCAAGGGCTTGCGCGGGTCGACGATGACGACTTGCTGGCGGGCGCGGAAGTGGTTGCCGTTCACCAGCACCACGCTCTCGTGGGCCAGCAGCTCGGGCTGCGAGAACTTATCCAGGGCCCGGGCGGTGTTCAGCTGGCGGTACGTGATTTTATCAATCAACTCAGCCGAGAGGCCATTTTCGCCCACGGCCGGCACCAGCTGGGCGGATGCCGGGGCCCCTAGGGCGGCGTCGGCGGCGGCGTGGTCGGCATCCACGTAGGCCACGCGCAGGGCTGGGGCCAAGTGGGGCAGCAGCCGCGCCACCAGCGCTTGAATATCGCCGCACGGGGCCCCCAGGATGGCCAGTTCGTGGCGGCCAAATTCGCCCAGGTCGGGCCGGGCCAGGGCGGCGTGCTTGGCGCGTTTCGGCACTTTATCGGGTTGGTTTTCCATGGGGATTACGAGTTTTCGGGCCGCAGAAAGTCGCGCTTGCCGCCGGTTTTTTCAACCAGCTGCACGCCCGTAATGGTGATATCGTGCGAGAAGGCTTTGCACATGTCATAGATCGTGAGGGCGGCCACGCTGGCGCCGGTCAGGGCCTCCATTTCGACGCCGGTGCGGCCCGTGACGACGGCTGTGCACACCACGCGCAGGGCGTCGGGGCCGTCGGGCTCGATAGTGATTTGGCAATCATCGAGGCCCAGCGGGTGGCAGAGCGGGATGAGGTCGGCGGTTTTTTTAGCCCCCATGATGCCCGCCAGGATGGCCGTGTGAATGACGGGCCCCTTGTGGCTGGGCAGCTCGCCGGCCCGCACGCGGCCCAGCAGCTCGGGGCCCAGCACCACGCGGCAGTGGGCGCGGGCCAAGCGGCGGGTAGGCACTTTCTGGCCCACATCCACCATCGTGGGCTGGTTGGCGGCGTTGACGTGGGTGAATTTGTCGGATAGCATTGCTAGTTGTCAGTTGTTTGTTGTCGGTTGTCAGGGCGAGCGTGACGGAAGGCCGATGGGGCCGTATACGTTTCGCCGGCCGCTTTAGCAGTTGGTGGCCGCAAAGGTGCGACCGGGCCACCTTTGCGAGCCGAGCACTTCCCGCATACCAGCCGCCCAGCAACTGCCAACAAACAACTGACAACTAGCTATGATTTCCGTTGCCGAAGCCTACGCCCGCGTGCTGGCCACCGCCCCCGCGCTGCCGCCCGAAACCCTGCCCCTGCCCGAAGCCACTGGCCGCATCCTGGCCGAAGACCTGGCCGCCGACCGCGACTTTCCGCCCTTCGACCGGGTGGCAATGGACGGCATTGCCGTGGCCCACGCCGCCTGGGCCGGGGGCCAAACGGTGTTTCCGGTGGCGCACGCGCAGTTTGCCGGGGCCCCCGCCCGGCCGCTACCCGGCCCGGGCGTGGCCGTGGAGGTGATGACCGGCGCCGTGCTGCCCCCCGGGGCCGACGCGGTGGTACGCTACGAGGACATCACCCTTACTAACCAGCAGGCTACCATTAACATCGCGCCGCCCGCTCAGCCCGGCACGAACGTGCACACCCAGGCCACCGACCGCCGCCGCGGCGATCTGTTGCTGCCCGCCGGCACCCGCCTCACGCCCGCCGCCCTGGCCGTAGCCGCCACCGTGGGGGCCCCCAAAGTGCGCGTGACGCGCCTCGCCCGGGTAGCGGTGGTGAGCACCGGCGACGAGCTGGTGGACGTGGCCGCTACGCCCTTGCCCCACCAGATCCGGCGCTCCAACGCCTACGCAGTGCAGGCCCTGCTGGCCCCCGCCGGGGCCGACGTGCACCTGTTTCATCTGCCCGACGACCTGCCCCGGCTGCGCCAGGGCCTGACCAATATCCTCGCCGCTGGCTTCGACGCCGTGGTGCTGAGTGGGGCCGTGAGTAAGGGCCGCGCCGACCACCTGCCCACGCTGCTGCGCGAGCTGGGCGTGGTGGAAATTTTCCACGAAGTGAACCAGCGCCCCGGCAAGCCCATGTGGTTTGGGGCCCGGGCCGATGGAGGCCCCGTGGTGTTCGGCCTGCCCGGCAACCCGGTTTCAACGCTGCTGACGGCGGCCCGCTACGTGCGGCCGTGGCTGCTGGCCACCCAGCAGCCGGCGGCCGGGGCCCCGGGGCCCACGCCGGCCGTGCTCACGGCCCCCGTGCAGTTCCGCCCCGCGCTGGCGCACCTGCTGCCGGTGGCCATTGCCGTGGATGCGCTGGGGGTGCGCCGCGCCACGCCGATAGCCGTGGGCGGCTCCGGCGATTTGGCCGGCCTGCTCGGGGCCGATGCGTTTTTGGAGCTGCCAGCCGAGCTGACGGACTTTGCCCCCGGCACCGTGTGGCCGGCGTGGCCGCTGTCGTAGCAGTAGGATCCCGGCCCGGAAAACCTCACGGAACCTCAACAAGCTTGTTCATTTCACAACGGCCAGATACTGGCACCCCTCTCCGCAGGAGAGGGGCCGGGGTGAGGTGACGCGCCGTGCGTATCTTCGCAGTAGCTGCTATCCAGAAAGACCGAGGGACTGGGCCCTGTGACGTCTTGGCAACCTGCTCTGAGTAGGTGCCAACTCCCGTTCTGCCAATGCGTTTGGCCGAAGAAGATGACAGCCGGGACCGCCCTCACAGGGGGCGGGTTTCTTTCTGGATAGGCGCGTTTATCCGCCGCTTTTATCTGGTTAGCATGTCCGGTTTCGCTTCTTCACCCACTCTTACTGCCCCCCCCACGACTGCGGCCGACGCCGCTTGTTGTAGCCCTTTACCAGAAATTCTGCGCCAGCGCTTGCTGATTCTGGACGGTGCGATGGGCACCATGATTCAGCGCCACCCGCTCACGGAGGAGGACTTCCGGGGCCCCCGCTTCGCCGACCACCCCAAGCCGTTGCGCGGCAACAACGACCTGCTGAGCCTGACGCGGCCTGACATTATCCGCGGCATTCACGCCGAGTATTTTGCCGCCGGGGCCGACATGGTGGAAACCAATACCTTCTCAGGCACCACCATCGCCCAGGCCGACTACGGGCTCGAACACATTGTGTACGAGCTGAATTACGAGTCGGCGCGCCTGGCCCGCGACGCGGCCGACGAGTACAGCACGCCCGACAAGCCGCGCTTCGTGGCCGGGGCCGTGGGGCCCACCAACCGCACCGCCTCGCTCTCGCCCGACGTGAACCGCCCCGGTTTCCGCGCCGTGACGTTCGACGAGCTGGCCGCGGCCTATCTGGAGCAGGTGCGCGGGCTGGTGGACGGCGGCGTGGATACGCTGCTCATCGAAACGATTTTCGACACCCTGAACGCCAAGGCTGCCCTTTACGCGGTGCAGAAGTTTTTTGACGACGGCGGGCGCCGGGTGCCGGTTATGATTTCGGGCACCATCACCGACGCCTCGGGCCGCACGCTCTCGGGCCAGACGGTGGAGGCCTTCTGGAACTCCATCCGCCACCTGCCGCTGCTGAGCGTGGGCTTGAACTGCGCCCTGGGCGCGAACCAACTCAAGCAGTACGTGGAGGAGCTGAGCCGCATTTCCGACGTGCACATTTCGGCCTACCCCAACGCCGGCCTGCCCAATGCCTTTGGCGGCTACGACGAGTCGGCCCAGGAATTTGCAGCCCTGGTGGAAGACTACTTAAAGGACGGCATCCTCACCGTGGTGGGCGGCTGCTGTGGCACCACGCCCCAGCACATCGCCGAACTGAGCAAGCTGGCCGAAAAGTACCGGCCGCGCCCGCTGCCCGCCGCCGGGGCCCCAACCACCCGCCTGAGCGGCCTGGAGCCGTTTGGTATCACCCACGACAGCCTGTTTGTGAATGTGGGCGAGCGCTGCAACGTGACCGGTTCGCGCGCCTTTGCCCGCCTCATCCGCACGGGGGCCTACGAGGAGGCCCTGGCCGTGGCCCGCGCCCAGGTGGAGGGCGGGGCCCAGGTCATCGACGTGAACATGGACGAGGGCATGCTCGACTCGGAGCAGGCCATGACCACCTTCCTGAACCTAATTGCCTCGGAGCCCGACATTTCGCGGGTGCCGCTGATGATTGACTCCTCGAAGTGGAGCGTGCTGGAGGCCGGCCTGAAGTGCGTGCAGGGCAAGAGCATCGTGAACTCGATTTCGCTGAAAGAGGGCGAGGAAGTGTTTTTGCAGCGCGCCCGCACCGTGCGCCAGTACGGCGCGGCCATGGTGGTAATGGCCTTCGACGAGGACGGCCAGGCCGACTCGCTGGCGCGCCGCAAGGAAATCTGCCAGCGCAGCTACGACCTGCTGATGGGCATCGGCTTCCCGGCCGAGGACATCATTTTCGACGCCAACATCCTCATCGTGGGTACGGGCATGGAGGAGCACCGCACCTACGCGCTCGATTTTATTGAGGCCGTGCGCTGGATAAAAGCTACCCTGCCGGGGGCCCTCACGAGCGGCGGCGTGAGCAACATCAGCTTCTCGTTCCGGGGCAACGACGTGGTGCGCGAGGCCATTCACTCGTCGTTTTTGCTGCACGCGATTCGCGCCGGGCTCGACATGGGCATCGTGAACCCCAGCCAACTGGCCGTGTACGACGACGTGCCCAAGGACCTGATGGAGCTGGTGGAAGATGTGCTGCTGAACCGCCGCGCCGACGCCACGGAGCGCCTGGTGGACTTCGCCGAAACCGTCAAGAAGAAGGACAAAGCCGAGGTGGTGGCCGATGCCTGGCGCGCCTTGCCCGTGCAGGAGCGCCTGCAACACGCCCTCATCAAGGGCATCACCGAGTTCATTGACCAGGACACCGAGGAGGTGCGCCAGCAGGTGGCCCGGCCCCTGGACGTGATTGAGGGGCCCCTGATGAGCGGCATGAACGTAGTGGGCGACCTGTTCGGGGCCGGCAAAATGTTTTTGCCCCAGGTGGTGAAGTCGGCCCGCGTGATGAAGAAAGCCGTGGCCTACCTGGAGCCCTACCTGCTGGCCGACAAGCAGAGCGGCGACCGCCAAACCGCCGGCAAGATTCTGCTGGCCACGGTGAAGGGCGACGTGCACGACATCGGCAAGAACATCGTGGGCGTGGTGCTGGCCTGCAACAACTTCGACATCGTAGACCTGGGCGTAATGGTGCCCCTGGAGCGGATTCTGGACGAGGCCGTGCTGCAAGGCGCCGACATCATCGGCCTCTCGGGCCTTATTACGCCCTCGCTCGACGAGATGGTGTACGTGGCGCAGGCCATGAAAAAGCGCGGCCTGGAAATACCGCTGCTCATCGGTGGGGCCACCACCTCGCGCCTGCACACGGCCGTGAAAATTGCGCCCGGCTACGGGGGGCCCGTGGTGCACGTCAACGATGCCTCGCGCAGCGTGGGCGTGGCCGCTGGCCTGCTCGGCTCGGGCCGCGATGCTTACGCCCAAACCGTGGCTGACGACTACGCGGCCCTGCGCATCGACTACGCCGGCCGCCAGCGCGACAAGAACTACCTGCCCATCGACGCCGCCCGCGCCAACGGCGTGCAAATCGACTGGGCCGGGGCCCCCATTACCAAGCCCACCTTCCTGGGCACCCGAACGTTTGATAACTACGACCTGGCCGAGCTGGCGCAGTACATCGACTGGACGCCGTTTTTCCACACCTGGGAGCTGAAGGGGCGCTACCCGCGCATCCTCACCGACGAAAACCTGGGCGAAGCAGCCACCCGGCTCTTCGAGGACGCGCAGGCCATGCTAAAGAAAATCGTGGACGAGAAGCTGCTCACGGCCCGCGCCGTGGTGGGCTTCTGGCCGGCCAACACCGTGGGCTACGACACCATTGAGCTGTACGCCAACGACGAGCGCGGGGCCCCCGTGGCCGAGTTCTTCACCCTGCGCCAGCAGGGCGAGAAGGGCCCCGGCATCCCCAACATCGCTTTTTCCGACTTCCTGGCGCCCAAGGAAACCGGCCGGGCCGATTACCTGGGCGGCTTCGCTGTGACGACCGGCATTGGCATCGAGAAGCTGGTGGAGGCTTTTGAGAAAGACCACGACGACTACTCCAGCATCATGGTGAAGGCCCTGGCCGACCGCCTGGCCGAGGCCTTCGCCGAGCGCCTGCACCAGCGCGTACGTGAAGAGTTCTGGGGCTACGCGGCCGACGAAAAGCTGACCGGCGACGACCTCATCCAGGAGAAGTACCGGGGCGTGCGCCCAGCCCCCGGCTACCCGGGCTGCCCCGACCACACCGAGAAAATTACCCTATTTCAACTGCTTGACGCCGAACGCCAAACGGGCATCACCCTCACCGAAAACCTGGCCATGTACCCCACGGCGGCCGTTAGCGGCATGTACTACGCCCACCCCGATTCGCGCTACTTCGGCCTCGGAAAAATCGGCCGCGACCAGGTGGCGGACATGGCCCAGCGCAAGCACATGGCCCTGCCCGAGCTGGAGCGCTGGCTGATGCCGAATCTGAATTACGAACCGAAGTAGCGCCGCCACCCGGCCCGGGCTGCCGGCTTTTCGCCGGCTGCCCGGTACCCCCCAGGGCCCCCAGACGCATTCAACGGCCGCGACGATCAGCAGACAGTCGGGGGCCCAAATTTTCTTCTACGATTAGCGGGCAGCCGGCGAAAAAGCCGGCAGCCCGCCCCGCCCGTTCCCGCCCCATGAAAGTCACCGACCACCTTGCCCAAGCCGACGGCAAGACGCTGTTTTCCTTCGAAGTACTGCCACCCAAAAAGGGCGAAGACATCCACACGCTGTTCTCGAACATCGAGCCGCTGATGGAATTCAAGCCGCCGTTCATCGACGTGACCTACCACCGCGAGGAATACGTGTACCGCCAGCACCCCAACGGCCTGCTGGAGAAGAAAACCGTGCGCCGCCGCCCGGGCACGGTGGGCATCTGCGCGGCCATCAAAAACCGCTTCGACGTGGACACCGTGCCGCACCTCATTTGCGGCGGCTTCACGAAGGAAGAAACCGAGAACGCGCTGATTGACTTGCACTTCCTCGGCATCGACTCGGTGCTGGCCCTGCGCGGCGACCCGATAAAGTCGGACGGCGTGTTCAAGCCCGAGCCCGACGGCCACGCCTACGCCTGCGACCTCATCGGGCAGCTGGCCGACCTTAACAAGGGCGAGTACCTGGACGAGGCCCAGGACGATACCTGGGCCACCGACTTCTGCATCGGCACGGCCGGCTACCCCGAAAAGCACTTCGAGGCCCCCAACTCCGGGGCCGATATCCGCTACCTCAAGCACAAGGTGGACCGCGGCGCGGACTACATCGTGACGCAGATGTTTTTCGACAACGAGCAGTTTTTCGACTACGAGCGCCGCTGCCGGGAAGCCGGCATCACCGTGCCCATCATCCCCGGTCTCAAGCCCTTAACGACGAAAGCGCAGCTCACCATGCTGCCGCGCACCTTCTTCCTCAACCTGCCCGAGGCCCTGGTGGAAGCCGTGAGCCAGTGCCGCGACAACGAGGCCGCCCGCGCCGTGGGCATCGAGTGGTGCCTCAACCAAAGCCGCGAGCTGATGGCCCACGGCGTGCCCTGCCTGCACTACTACTCGATGGGCAAGGCCGAAAGCATCCGTAAAGTGGCCAAGGAGCTGTTTTAATTTTAGTTATCAATTAACAGTGCGCAGTTAACAGTTAGCGCTGGCAATGACTGATAGCCAGTGGGCCCCTACCACCCCCTGTTAAACCGTATGCTTGTTCACTGATAACTATTTACTATTCACTGAAATATGCTCGACGACCTCTTCGCCCAGCTCCGCGTGGCCACTGCGCCAGCCGAGATTGAGGCCCTGCAAAACGGCATCTGGCAGGTGTGGCTGGCCACCGGCGACGCGGCCCTTGACAAGCAACTGGAGGCCGGCATGCGGGCCCTGCAAGCCGCCGATTTCACCCGCGCCATTGGCGTGTTTGACGAACTGATTGCCGCCGCCCCACACCTGGCCGAGGGCTGGAACAAGCGCGCCACCGCTTACTATCAGCGCGGCGACTACCGCGCCTCGCTGGCCGACATTGCCGAAACCCTGCGCCGCGAGCCCCGGCACTTTGGGGCCCTGTGGGGCCAGGCGGCCATTTTGCGGCAGCTGGCCGACCCGCGCCGGGCCCTGCGCGCACTAAAGCAGCTGGAGGCCCTGTGCCCGCACCTGCCCGGCCTGCGCGAGCAGCAGCTGGCCCTGCGCGAGCAGCTAGAGGACGGCGGCACGCCATAAAGTACCTTTCGAACATGAAAACGTTCTTTTCTATTTCAATTCACGCGCTGGCGCTGGGGGCCCTGGCCGGCTTGCTGACGGCCTGCGACTCGACCCCGCGCGAGCGCCAAGCTGTGGTGCACGAGCAGTCGCGCAAGCTCGACACGCTGGCCCGCGAGGGCGGCCAAACCCTGGCCCGCATGGGCCGCCAAGCCGCCCGCTACGACGCCGCCAACCGCGCCCGCCGCGCCGAGCCCCTGAGCCCGGCCCGCAAAAAAATCTTCGCCGCCAACCTGCTGGGGCCCTACGCCGAGCACCTCGACGCCATGATGCCGGCCACCATCGGGGGCCCCTACCAGCAACTGCTGCGGCAAACGCGCGCGCGCCACCAGGCCTGGACCGACCGCGACTGGGACTACGCCCGCGCCGTGTACGCCGACGTGAACGCCGCCCTGGCCCGCGTGCGCCTCGACTTGCCCGCCCGCGACGAGCTGCGCGTGCGCGCCTGGCAGGCCGAATTTGTGGCCCTGCAGGCCGGCCACACCGCCGCCGAGCTGCGCGCCGCCACCCGCGACCCCGCCGCCGCCGCTCGCCGCTGATTGCCAACCCGCCGGGCGTTTCTGCGTTGGAAAGCGTCTACCAACGCTTTTTGCCCCGTGGGTTTTGCCTCCGAATTGCTTTCGGCCCTGCGCTGCCACTGGCCCTACTACCTGGTAGAAGCAGCGGGCCCCGCAACCTTTCTGATTGTATCGAGCGCCGCGGCGGTCGTGTTTCACCACCCCGATTCCGCGGTGGCCCGCACCTTCGGGCCCAGCGAAATGGGGCAGCGCGTTGGGCTGGGCTTGGTAATAGCGGTGCTGATTATGGCCATGGCCTACTCGCCCTGGGGCAAGCGCTCGGGGGCCCACTTCAACCCGGCCGTGACGCTGGGTTTCTGGCAAATTGGCCACATCCGCACGGCCGACGCGGTGTGGTACGTCGCATTTCAGTTTGCAGGGGCCCTGGCGGCGGGCTCTGCCATGTTTCACTTGCTGCGACCATGGTTTGGCTACCCCGCCATTCATTACAACACCACCCGGCCCATCGAGGGTGATTACGGCTGGCTGTGGGCGCTGCTCGCCGAAACTGGCATTTCGGCGGCGTTCATGCTGCTGCTGCTGCGGGCATTGCATTCGGCGCAGCTCAAAGCGTGGGTGGGGGCGCTGGCGGGGCTGATGCTGGCCGTATTTATTGTGTTCGAGGGCCCCATTTCGGGCATGAGCCTGAACCCGGCCCGCTCCACGGGCACGGCCGCCGCTGCCGGCCTGGCCCCAGCGCTGTGGCTTTACTTCGTGGGGCCCCTGCTGGCCATGTGGGCCGCGGCCGCGTGGTTTGGGCGCTACCGGGCCCGTAAAGCCCTGGCTGAGCGCCCACCCGTGTACCCCGACGCCACGGCCTAACGGGGCTCCGCATGGCCGGCACGACCTTTTTTGCGTAAAGCAGGGGGTCACTCTTCCTCCGCACCATGCCTCCTCAAAAATCCACCGCCGCGGCCCCTAAGGGCCCCACCGACGCCCCCAAGCCCAAAATGCCCGCGCCCTCCGACGCTCCCGTGCGCCCCACGGCCAAGGACATGAAGGCCGCGGCCCAGAAGCTGCCTTACCCTGGCAAGCAGGCCGACATGAAAATGCAGCCGCAGTCGGACCTGCGCGCCTACCGCGCCGCCGGCAAGCTCCAAGACAAGATTGCCCTCATTACCGGGGCCGACTCGGGCATCGGCCGGGCCGTGGCCGTGGCCTTCGCCAAGGAAGGCGCTCATGTGGCCATCGTGTTCAACGAAAACCTGGAGGATGCCCACCAAACCCAGGCCATGGTGGAGGCCGAAAAGCGCCGCTGCCTGGTGCTCCAGCTCGACGTGCGCGACCCCGAGCAGTGCAAGCAGGCCGTGCGCCGCACCGTGCAGGAGTTCGGCCGGCTGAACATCCTGGTGAACAACGCCGCTTACCAAATGGCGCAGGAGAAGTTCGAGGAAATTCCGGAAGAGCAAATCCGCCGCACGTTCGATACTAACATCCTGGGCTACATCTGGATGGCGCAGGCCGCTATTCCGCACCTCAAAGCGGGCGACGCCATCGTGAACACGGGCAGCATCGTGGGCATCACGGGCATCCCGCTTTTGGTAGACTACGCCGCCTCGAAAGCCGGCATTCACGCCCTCACCAAGTCGCTGGCCCTGTACCTGGGCGAGCGCAACATCCGGGTGAACTGCGTGGTGCCCGGCCCGGTCTGGACGCCCAACATCCCCGGCACCATGCCGCTGGACGAGATTGAGAAATTCGGCCACGAAGTCGCCCTCAAGCGCCCCGGCCAGCCCGACGAGCTGGCCCCGGCCTACGTGCTGCTGGCTTCGGACGACGGCTCGTTCATGACCGGCAGCCTCGTGCACGTGACCGGCGGCAAGCTCAGCAGCGACGAGTAGGGCCCCCGGGGCCACTGGGCTCCCTGGCCGGACCGCTTGCCTCCGGGGCGGGCGGTCCGGCTTTTCATTGGCGGGCCACGCAGGTATAGCTAATTAGCAACTTTCCTGGCGCCCGCAGGGCCGAAAGCTCAGAAACCCACCTACCTTTCTTCCTGCGAACCGTCGAGCCCCCGGGGCCCGGTTTGCTAGGCTACTTCTTTTCCCCACCCTCTTTCCCTTTTTAATGGCCGATACTTCGACCTCACTCCTCGACCGGAGCCGCACCATTGCGGGCCCCGGCTACAACCGTTGGCTAGTGCCCCCGGCGGCCCTGGCCATTCACCTGGCCATTGGGCAGGCCTATGCCTTCAGCGTGTTCAACAAGCCGTTGGGCTCGCTCATCAGCGGCGACCCGGTCAATCCCGACGCCCTGGACTGGACGCCCACTCAAATCGGCATCACGTTTTCCATCGCCATTGTGCTGCTGGGCTTGTCGGCCGCTTTGTTTGGTAAGTGGCTGGAGCGCGTGGGGCCCCGCAAGGCCATGCTGGCGTCGGCGCTGTGCTTCGGCGGCGGCTTCCTGATTGCGTCGCTGGGCATCAGCCTGCACAATATCTGGCTGGTTTATTTCGGCTACGGCTTCGTGGGCGGCATTGGGCTGGGCATTGGCTACATCTCGCCGGTCAGCACCCTCATCAAGTGGTTTCCCGACCGCAAGGGCGTGGCCACCGGCATGGCCATCATGGGCTTTGGCGGCGGGGCCATGATTGCCTCCCCGCTCTCGGTAGCATTGATGGCGCACTTCAAAGCAACGGCCCCGCAGGGCGTAGCGCCCACCTTTATCACCTTGGGCATCATCTACTTTATCTTTATGCAGTTTGGGGTGTGGACCATCCGGGTGCCGGCCAATGACTGGGCCCCGGCCGGCTACGTGCCCAACATGGAGCACAGCGCGCTCGTGACGACGGGCAACGTATCGGCCGACAATGCCATCAAAACGCCGCAGTTCTGGCTGCTGTGGGTGGTGCTGCTCACGAACGTAACGGCTGGCATTGGCCTGCTCGAAACTGCCTCGCCGCTCATCCAGGACACGTTTTCGGACAAAGCAATGGGCATTGGGCAGGGCGTAACGGCCGCCGCCGCTGCGGGCTTCGTGGGGCTGCTCAGCCTGTTCAATCTGCTGGGGCGCTTCTTCTGGTCGTCGGCCTCCGATAAGCTGGGCCGCAAAACCACCTACGCCATTTATTTCGGCCTCGGCATTTTGCTCTACATGCTGGTACCGACGCTGGGGCACAACCTCCAGCTCACGTTCTATGTAATTGCGGCCTGCGTAATTGTCAGCATGTACGGCGGCGGCTTTGCCACGGCCCCGGCGTTCCTGTCCGACCTGTTCGGCAAGTACCAGGTGGGGGCCATTCACGGCCGCCTGCTCACGGCCTGGAGCACGGCCGGCGTGCTGGGGCCGCTCATCGTGCACCAGCTGCACGACCGCGCCAAGGCGCAGGGCCTGACCGGCGCGGCAGCCTACCAGAACGTATTTTACACCATGGCGGGCCTGCTGGTAGTGGGCCTGTTGGCCGACTTGGCCGTGACGGCCGTGAAGGAGCAGTACTACGAAAAGGGCCCCGTCACCGTCGAAGCAGGCGGCCACTAAGTTGCGGCCGTTTCACCTTTTAGCACTCTTTGCCATGAACCCGCAAGCCCCTAACCCCAACGCCGCCGATACTTCGTCGGGTAGTTCCGCCGTCATTGCCTGGCTCTTCGTGGGCCTGCCCCTCGCCTGGGGCGTCTCGCAAACGTTCCTCAAGGCGCTGGCCCTGTTTAAGTAGCCGTCCTCGCTTTTCCTTGTTGACGAAAGCAGCCGGCTCCCCGCCGGCTGCTTTTTTTGGGCCCCGGCGCCAACCGATTGGGCCCCGGGCGGGTTGAGCGGTAACGCAGGCTTGCAGCAACCAGCAACGGGCGTCTGCCGTTGAGTTCACTGGCTCCTGCCGTTTCACCGCCCGCTTCCCCCTATCCTTGATGTCTGCTCCTCACTACCCGGCCGGCACGGTGCGCGCCCTGCTGCCCACCGCCCACGTATCCGACGCTACCCGCGCCGCCTTGCAGCAGCGCCTCGACGCGCCCGCCGACTACGCCCCGCAGCTGCTGGCCCCCGAAACATTTGCTTTGCTCGAAGCTGTGGCCGCCTGCTTGTTTCCGCAGCCCGACCGTCCCGAGCACCCCATTCCGCTGGCCCCGTCCGTGGATCAGCGCCTGGCCGAGGGCCGCGCCGACGGCTGGCGCTACGACGTCCTGCCGCCCGACCGCGAAGCCTACCGCCTGGGCCTGGGTGGCATCCAGGAAACGGCGCAGGCCTTGTTCCTGAACGACTTCCCCACTCTCGATACCCAGCAGCGCCACCACGTGATGCAAGCCGTAGCCGGCGGCACCCCGCCCGGTACCACCTGGCAAACGCTGGACGCCGCCCGCTTTTTCGAAGAAATGCTGGCTGAGCTCACCGAAACCTACTACGCCCACCCGCTGGCCCAGGAGGAAATCGGCTACGTGGGCATGGCCGACCTGCCCGCCTGGACGAAAATCGGCCTCAACGAAAAGGACGACCGGGAAATACCAATGAGTGAATGAGCGCAGGACTGAAGGAATGATGGAGCGAAACACCGCCCCAGCTCTTAGCGCCTGCCCCCGTCCATTCACCCATTCATTCATTTACTCATTCCCCCAATGCCCGACGAAGAAGTATTAGAAGAAGGTGTGCTGAGCCCGGTGCAGCCGGCAATTCAGGACCCGCTGCTGCGCGAACTGATGGCCGACGCGCCCACCACCGCGCCGGCCCTGGCCATCCCGCAGGAACAAGCCCAGCCCACCACCGCGCCGCTCGAAGAAGTGGATTGCGTGGTCATCGGCCTCGGGGCTGGCGGGGCCCCGCTGCTGGCCCGCCTCGCCCAGGCCGGCCTGAAGGTGGTGGCCCTGGAAGCCGGCCCCTGGCACAACCCCGCGAAGGACTTTGCCACCGACGAGCGGGCCCAGGACTTCCTGTTTTGGAACGACGAGCGCCTCTCGGCCGGCGGCGACCCGCTGGCCATGGGCAAGAACAACTCGGGCACCGGCGTGGGTGGCTCCACGCTGCACTATACGGCTTACACGCCCCGGCCCCTGCCCGACGACTTGCACATCAAGCGCGACTTTGACAAGGGCGAGGACTGGCCCCTGACCTACGACGACCTCGCCCCGTACTACGAGGAGGTGGAGCAGTTTCTGGGCGTTTCGGGGCCCTCACCCTACCCCTGGGGCCCCAGCCGGCCCAAGGGCTACGCCCTGGCCCCGCTGCCGCTCAATAGCGCCGCCCAACTGATGGTGCGCGGAGCCGAGAAAATTGGCATCCGTACCTCGCCGGCGCCCAACGCGGCGCTGTCGGCCCGCTACTACCAGGAGGGCGTGGGCTGGCGCGAGGCCTGCACCAACCGCGGCTTCTGCCAGGCCGGCTGCTCGAACGGCGCCAAGGCCAGCATGGATGTGACGTTCATTCCGCTGGCGGTGAAGTACGGGGCCGACATCCGCCCCAACAGCTTCGTGACCGAGATTGAGCGCAACGCCCAGGGCCTTATCACGGCCGTGGTGTACACCCAAAACGGCCAGCAGCACCGCCAGCCCTGCCGCAACCTGTTCCTCTGCGGCGGCTCGGTAGAAACCCCGCGCCTGCTGCTAATGAACGAGTTGGCCCTCAGCAGCGGCCAGGTGGGCCGCAACCTGATGGCCCACCCCGGTGTGCAGGTCTGGGGCACGTTTGCCGACGAAGTGCGCCCCAACAAGGGCATTCCCGGGGGCCTCATTTCGCAGGACACCCACCGGCCCAAGGATGCTGACTTTGCTGGCGGCTACCTGCTGCAAAGCATCGGCGTGATGCCCGTGACGTTTTCGGGCCAGGTGGCCCGGGGCCGCAAGCTGTGGGGCCAGCCCCTGCGCGACTACATGCGCAACTTCAACCACATCGCCGGCATCAACATCCTCGGCGACTGCCTGCCCCACACCAGCAACTACCTGGAGCTGAGCGATGAGCTGGATGCCCGCCAGCTGCCCAAGCCGCGCCTGCACTTCACAGCCCAGGAAAACGAGCACCGCATGAACGCCCACGCCGAAAAGGTGATGCGCAACATCTGGGAAGCCGCCGGGGCCACCGATATCTGGGCCTTCAACCGCTACGCCCACGTCATCGGCACGGCCCGCATGGGCCTGAGCGGCGACGACGCCGTGGTGGACCGCGACGGCCGCGCCTTCGAGGTGCCCAACCTCTACATCTCCGATAACTCCACGTTCCCCAGCGCCCTGAGCGTAAACCCGGCGCTCACCATCATGGCCCTGAGCCTGCGCACCGCCGATAAATTCCTGGAGCGCGAGCAGCACCGGGACGCATAAATCAATGACCAATTGACAATGAGTAATGAGCAATTGTCAGTAGCATCGGAGGATTAGTTGCTCATTACTCATTATCAATTGATTCAGCATGAAATCCTTTCTCACCGATATAAAAGACCGTTTTGGGGACGGCAACTACGAGGGCGACCAGTTCGGCGGGGCCCAAGGCAACAACGGCAACGGCTTGCCCACGGGCTTGCCTAACAACTTCATGTTTGCCACCGGCATCGAGTGCAGCTACCCGACTATCGACCACGGCACTACCCGCCGCGATATGCTGGCCGAGTGCGACCACTATAACCGCTACAAGGAAGACCTGGGCCTAGTGAAAGAGATGGGCCTGAAGGTATTACGGTACGGATTGCCCTATTATAAAATTCAACGGGGCCCCGGCAAGTACGATTGGGAGTTTGCCGACTTGGCGATGGCCGAAATGCAGCGCCTCGGCATCACGCCCATCCTGGACCTGATGCACTTTGGGGTACCCGATTGGCTGGGCAATTTTCAGAACCCCGAGCTGGTGGTACACTTCGCCGATTACTGCGAGCAGGTAGCTAGGCGCTACCCGTGGGTGCGCTACTACACGCCCGTGAACGAGATTTACGTGACGGCCAAAATGAGCGCCAAGGACGGTGTTTGGAACGAGCAGCTAAAGTCGGATAAGGCCTTCGTGACGGCCCTGAAGCACTGCGTGGCGGCCAGCATCATGGGCACCCAGCAAATTGCCAAGCAGCGCCCCGACTGCGTAATTGTGCAAAGCGAGTCGGCGGAGTTTACCCACGAGCTGCGCGCCGAACATACCCCGGCCGTGCAGTTGGAGAACCTGTTGCGCTTTACCTCGCTGGATTTGCTGTATGCCCACCACCCGGAAGGCGAAGCACTCAACTATCTGTACGACAACGGTCTGACCCGCCGCGAGTACGACTGGTTCATGGCCGGCGAGCCCCCCGGGTACCAGGTGATGGGCAATGACTACTACGGCCGTAACGAAAGAATCATGCTGCCCAACGGCGAGATTGTCACCAGCATGGATGTGCTGGGCTGGTACAGCATCACCCGCGAATATTACCAGCGCTACAAAAAGCCGGTGATGCACACCGAAACTAACGTGTTCGAAGCCAAGGAGGGCCCTACGTGGCTCTGGAAGCAGTGGGTCAACATCTTGCAGATGCGCAAGGAAGGAGTGCCCGTGCTGGGCTTTACCTGGTACTCGCTCATCGACCAGATTGACTGGGACAAAGGCCTGGCCACCAAAACCGGCACCGTGAACGCCTGCGGCCTCTACGACCTCGACCGCAAGCCCCGCCCCGTGGCCGACGCCTACAAAATGCTCCTCCAGGAATACGGCCAAATCACCATCGTACCCCACGGCGAACTGTTCGAAGTAACCGACCGGCCCGCCACGCTCAAGGTGGAGGTATAAAACCCGGCAGGGGCCCCGCGGGCCTTATTTTCGCCGCCAGGCTTTTGGCAGGCATGATCACCTTAACCCGAAAGTACCACTTGGCAAACTGCGTTTTGTGGTAGAGCGGCAAAGGAAACCTCATGCGTCCCCCGGGGCTTTTTAGCAGCACTAGTTGCTCTATGCAGTAGTGAAAGATGGTTTCGGGCGCAAAAAACTCTTCCCAGGCAGCCCGGGCCCGGCGGGCCATTTCGGGCCATCGGGCTTCGGCTTCCTCCAGTATGCGCGGGATCTGGGCGACTTGCCCTTCCGGCACGAATACGGCCAGCTCGTCCCAAACAGGGCCCCGGGGCCGCGCCCAATCGTCGGAAATAATGACGGGCACCCGCCCCGCTTGCATGGCTTCAAACAGGCGAATGGACGACGGGCCGATACCGCGCGGGCAAAGGATAAATTTACTGTTGGCCAGCAAGTCGGCATACTCCAGCTGGGGAGCCAGGGGTTTGTCGTTCCGGTACAGTCCCGTGGCCCACGATTTTACCACTCCCCGGGGATGCTGCAAGCTTGGAAGCTCGCGCCGCACGGGCAGCTGCACGTTGCCATAGAATGAATACAACCACTGTGGCTCGATGCCGAAGTCGCAGTATATATGTTCGTTGACTTTCTCAAGATACGGATTGGCCGCGACGCGGGCCGCGTCGAGCAATGGGGCCCGCATGCACGCGTAAAGGCCGGGCAGCACCAGCCAGGGCGTATCGTGTGGGTTGTACATGAACGACTTGTCCGGGTACTGCCGCACGAGTGGGTGGTTGCGCAGCTGCTTGAAGAACGGGTCGTGGTGATAATGCGAGTTTTCAACGAACAGAATCAAGTCGGCATCCGCCGCCGTGTCTGCCAAGCGGTGGCGGCTGTACTTGTCGGCCGCCGCCGCCTGGCGAAACGCACCGATGGGCTCGGCGTCGTCGTAGGCTGACACAACGAAAACGCGGGCCCCAGCGGGTAGGTCAGGTTCGTTCACTGGGCCACCACGGCCTGCGCCGCTGTTTGGAAGTGCGCCGCTTGTTCGCGCCGCAGCTGGTCGATGAGCCGGCCCTCGGGCAGCACTACGTCGTCGTAGGTCAGCACATAGTCTTTGGGCACGTCGCGGCGCAGGGTGCAGCCCTCGGCTACCCCCAGGGGCAGCAGGTTTTCGCGCTGGGCTACGTCGGCGTTTTCGGCCAGGCCGTAGGTGTGGTAGTGGCCGATGCCGTCGAGCACCTGGCCGGCAGCCAGCGGCACTTTGGCGGCCGTCACCACCTCCACGTACATGGGGCCCCGGGGGGCCAGCGCCGCATCGTGGAACAGCACCGCCCGCGCCACTGAGGTAGGCGTTTCGAAGTGGCACAAGTGGTAGGGCGTGTGGAAGCAGTACAGGGGCCCCGCCCCGAGTTTATATAGGTTGAGATAGTGCCGCTGCACCGGGTCGTCGATGGTACCCAGCACGAACACGCCGGGCCCCGGGCTGGCCCCCACCACGTAGTCGACGAGGCCGGGGCCGCCGCTCAGCAGCTCCTCGGCCGGGTACCAGTTGGCGGCTTCGGTTACGGGGGTGCCGGGGGCCACAGTGGGCCCCAGCATGCCGCGCCGGGCCACGCGCATCCCCAAAGCATTGGCAATCACGGCCTGCTCGAAGCTGATTTTGCTGCCGTCGGCGAAGCTCGTGACCATGCTCGGGTTTTGGCCCCACTGCTTGGCAAAGCCCGCCTGGGTGGTAGGGTTGCGGTACGGGTCGTGCAGGCCCTTGATGTTGCCGCACAGCACGGGCGTCACGCCGATGCCTTGCACGAAGCGCGCCAGGTTGAGCGTCACGCCGGGCTGGTCGCCGTCGGCCACGGTGTAAATAATGCCGGCGCGGTCGGCGTACACCTTCAGGATGGGCCCCACCGTGCCATCGAGCTCGGCATTGAGCAGCACCACGTGCTTGCCGTGGCGGATGGCCTCCATCACGGCGTGGGCTCCGTACTCCACGGCCCCAGTCACTTCGATGATGGCATCAATGCCCGCAGCTTGGCAGACAAGCAGGGCATCGTCGGTAATAGCGGGCTGGCCCCGTTCGATGCAGACTTCCAGGGCCCCCACAGTGCCCACTTCGGCCACGCCGAGCACGTCGGTTTCGGCGTAGGCCTGCCGGGCGTGGGCCAGCGTGCGGTTGGCAATGGCAACCAGCTCCATGCCGGGCACGTAGCGGCAAATTTGGCGGGCCACGCCCTTGGCCATGAACCCAGCCCCGATCATGGCCACCCGAATGGGCCGGCCGGCGCGGGCGCGCGCCGCTAAAGCATTGTCAACAATAATCATGAATAGCTGAGCAAAAGTCTGTTATAGAGAAAAAGTATTGTTTAGCCAGCCGCGATGGACAGCGGCTGGAAATCGGGGTGCCCCGCGTCTTTGGCCGACACCAGCACGGGCGCGAACGGCCACTCGATGCCGATGGCGGGGTCGTTCCAGCGCAGGCCCCGCTCGGCGCCGGGCGTGTACTTGGCCGATACCTGGTAGGCCACGTCGGTGTTGTCTTCAAGGGTGAGGAAGCCGTGGGCAAACCGCCCGGGCACGAACAGCATCCGGTAGCTATCCGCCGTCAGCTCCACCGCAATCCATTGCTTGTACGTGGGCGATTCCTCGCGCAGGTCCACAATCACGTCGACAATAGCCCCGCGCGTGCAGCGCACCAGCTTGGTTTCTTCGTGGGGCGGCAGTTGGTAATGCATGCCGCGCAGGGTGCCGCGGCGGGGATTCGCCGACAGGTTGGCCTGCACCGGCGGCATGGCAATGCCGTGGGCGGCAAACTCGTCTTCGCACCACGAACGGCCAAAAAACCCGCGCTCGTCGCTCAGGCGCTGCACATCGATAATGAACGCTCCCGACAGTTTGGTTTCGGTAAAAATCATCAATAAGGAGGGAGAAGGATTGGCAGGGAAGGATACTAAATACCTGGCCTGAATTAATCACGCATTAATTCGGATGCAACCAACTAATCATCAACAAGAAAGCTATCAGCTAAAAGCTCAATACTTAGGCCGTTGCTTCCGCCAATGCAGGCGCGGTAGCGGCGGGGGCCCAGGCTAAGTCGGGCCCCAGGGCGCCACTGGCGCGCAAGTCACCGAGCACCCGCAGGCGCATCAGGGGCGAATTGCGGAACTCGGCGTCGTGGAAGCCCATGGCGCGCAGGCCGTCGCGCAGTTCGGCAATGGTGCCGGCCAGGGTGCGCAGGGGCTGGTGGTCGGGCGCCAACGCTCGGAACAAGCTGAAATCGACGCGGTACGAGCGTTTGTCGGGTGGCGCGTCGGCGTTCAGGTGCACGCTGGTGCCGGGCAGGGCCTCGGCCACGGCGGCGGCCAGCTCGCGCACCTGGTAGTTCCACACGTCGGTGCCTACGTTCACGCGCAGGTATTCGCCGCCGTTGCTGGCCTCGCGCGCCACGGCCCATTCGATGGCGCGGGCCATATCGAGCACGTGGATGAGCGGCCGCCAGGGCGTGCCGTCGCTGAGGATGTTGATGTCGCCGCTGGCCACGGCCCCGGCCACGAAGTCGTTCACCACCAGGTCCAGCCGCAGCCGGTCGCTCCAGCCGCAGGCCGTGGCGAAGCGCAGGCATGTTACCGTGAAGCCCGTGCCGGCCAGCGGGGCCAAATCCTGCTCGCTCAGCACCTTGGAGCGGGCGTAGGCCGTGAGTGGATTCAGGGCCGAATCTTCCGTTTTGGCGCCTTCGCCGCCGGCCCCGTAGATGCTGCAGCTACTGGCAAACACAAAGGACCGCACCCCCGCCGCCTTGGCCATTTCGGCCAGCCGGATGCCGGCGCGGTGGTTCACGGCCAGCGTGGCCTCCTCGTAGGTTTGGCCCATCGGGTCGTTGGAGATGGCAGCCAGGTGCACCACGGCGTTCACGCCCGCCAGCAAGGCCGCGGGCAGCGTCCGCACATCGCCAAATTCCTGGCGGTCGAGATACGATTCGGGCAGCCGGGGGGGGCCGGTGAGGCAGTGGGCAAAGTAGCCCGCGTCGTAGCCAATCAGCTCAGCGGCGGGAAAGGTGTGCCGCAGGTGGCGCACCACCCCGGGGCCCACATAGCCCATGTTGCCCGTAATCAGAATGCGCGTAGGAATGCTCATAAAGTCGAAATTATTTCCTCTACATAGGTACGTCAATCCGTGCGAATTTTTCGTGCGCCGGGCCGCGGGGGCCCTGGCGGGTGCCAGCGGCGGCCAGGATGCCGGCCAGGGGCACGTTCACGTCTTCGGCAGCAGCAGCGGCTGGTGCTATGTCCCACACTTTCCACGGCGCCCGGCCACTTTTCCACAGGTCTTCCAGCACGTTCTTGTCGCGCAGCGTGTCCATGGGCTGCCAGAAGCCCGTGTGCCGGTAGGCCGAGAGGGCCCCAGCGGCGGCCATCCTTTCGAGGGGCGCTTTTTCCCACACCGTCGTGTCGTCCTCAATATATTCGAACACGCTGGGCTCCAGCACGAAAAAGCCTCCGTTGATCCACGGCGTGGCTTCACCTTCGGGTTTCTCTTCAAAGTTGCTTACCCGGTCGTCGTTCTCGGCCAGGTTAAACATGCCGAAGCGGCCCGGCTGGCGCACGGCTGTCAGCGTGGCCTGGGCCCCCTCGGCCCGGTGGTGCCAGATGGACGCGCGAATGTCCACGTCGCTCACCCCGTCGCCGTAAGTGAGGCAAAACGTTTCGTTGCCCACGTACTCGCGCACGCGGCGCAGGCGGCCGCCGGTCATAGTTTCCTGGCCGGTATCCACCAGCGTCACGGTCCAAGGCTCGGCGTGGGTACGGTGGATTTGCATCTCGTCGCGGTCCATGCGAAAAGTAACGTCGCAGTTGTGCAGGAAGTAATCGGCGAAGTATTGCTTAATCATGTGTCCCTTGTAGCCGCAGCACACCACAAATTCGGTGATGCCGTGGTGGGCATAAATTTTCATGATGTGCCACAGAATCGGCTTGCCCCCAATCTCAATCATGGGTTTTGGGCGCACGCCACTCTCTTCGCTAATGCGGGTGCCGTAGCCGCCCGCTAAGATTACTGCTTTCATGGGGCATGATAGAAAATCGAATGAAAGATTGACTGCTAAGGAAGTACAACTAAAAATTATGCATAAACTGTTTTTGCAAAATGCCAGGCATTATTAGTTGACTGCTGCTGATTTTAATGAAATTAACACCGAATTTATTGGGCCCACAATTCATTTTAAGCGCTTTCTGCGCGGTACATAGCTATTTGCATTCATCTCATATAAACTACCATATTTCTAGCATAATTGCTGGTCTAAATTCACTTCCCGGCCCGAAAATAAATTTAAAACTATCCTCATTTTAGCCTAACCGTCCGGGCCCGTGTGTCCAACACGTAGCTGGCCCCGGCGCCGCTTCGGTAATCCTATACGGTGCCGGGGCCGGCACCTGGTAAAGAAGAAAATTGGTTTTTTACCAATTTCAGGGGTTGCGAACCGGCGGCCTTATTTGTTGCGGTTGCGGCGCGGCTATCCGTTCCAGGTACCGAATTTGCCCAGTTGGTAGTCCTGGTAGGTTTGCTGGATTTCGGCTTAGGTGTTCATCACGAAGGGGCCGTAGGCCACCTTAGGCTCTTTGAGGGGCAGGGCGTGGCCGAGCAGCACCACGCTGTCGGTGAAGGCCTCGACGGTCAGTTTATCGCCGTCGTGGTTGAATTCCAACACGCTGGCGGTCCTGGGTTTCGGTGCCGTTGGCGCGCAGCTGGCCGGCCACGGTATAGAAGAAAATGGTGCGCACCGCCGCAACGGGCAGCACAACCCGGGCCCCCGCCGCAAAATCGAGCCAGGCCAGGTGCACGTCAATCAGCGACGCGATGCCTCCCCACGGTGCCTGCCCACTCGCCCGATACGGCGTGGATGGCAACGCCGGCGACGGCCGTAACCAGCTAAATATTAAGATTTTGAAGGCCGGTGTAGTGCGGGTCGGCCATCTTATGCTCGGCCGGCAGGTTTATCCAGAGCTACAAAATCTCCAGGCCCCCAACGGCTTCCTTGAACTCGTCGGACGGCACTTCGGCGTGAATCAGCCCCGCGCCGGCCGTCACACACTGCACGCCGCCGGCCGCAACCACGCTCTCGTAGCTGCTGCTGTACTTTGTGCAGGACGTCGCCCTACAGGATGAACGTCACCGTTCTGAACCCGCAGTGCGGGTGCGGGCCGAAAGGAAGGCCCTGGTTATAAAGCCGGTACACCTGGGGCCCGTGGTGGTTGCGGAACAGAAACGGGTCGACGTAATCGACCGAATTGGTGGGCAGGGCCTGGTAGGTCAGCAGGTCGGCAATGGGGTCATTGACGGCCCGGTGCTGCTACCGGACAGTGCGGAGGGACATAGCTTGGAAGGGTAGAAAAGGCAACGGCGCGGGGCCCTGGGGGCCCGCGCCGTTGCCGCAGTGTAGGAAAGGCCGGCCAAAGCTACGCCGGTTCTTCGGCGGGCGCGGGGCCCCGGAAGGCATCCGTTTTGCCCACGCCAGCGGTCAGCTTCACGGGCCGGTTCTCCTTGGCCGACTGGTAGATAGCTTCCATAATACGCTGGTCCTGAAGGCCTTCTTCGCCCGGGGTATAGGGCGTTTTATTGTTGCGCACGCACTCGGCCATGTGGTCCATTTCGAGGGCAAACTGCTGCTTGTCGGGGTCGTTGGGGATTTCGGTTACTTGCTTGCCGTTGGGGGCGTGCACCAGCTCCTGCTTCAGGCCTTTGTAGGGAAAAGCCGGGTCCATTTTGATGGTGCCGGTTTCGGCGTGCACGGCGTAGCTTTTGGCGTTGAACGAGCCGTAGCCGCTCATGCACTGCGAGATAACTCCGCTCGGGAAACGCAGCGTAAAGCTCACGCTCTCTTCCACTTCCTTAAAACGGTCGTCGCCGGGTGTGCTGTAAATATGGGCCGAAACCTCGTTGGGTTCTTCGCCCAGCAAAAAGCGCGTGGTGTTGAGGCAGTACAAGCCCACGTCGGGCAAGGAGCCGCCGCCGGCCAGGGCTTTTTTGTGGCGCCACTGCTGGTCGTAGGCCTGGTTCTGGCAGTTCATCATTTGGATAAGCTTGGTTTTGCCATAGGTTTTGTCGCGCACCAGCTTCATGGCAGCCCGGTTCAGGGGCTCGTACTGAATGCGGTAAGCAATCATCAGCTTCTTGCTGGCCTTGTTGCAGGCGGCAATCATTTCCTCGCACTCCTTCACAGAGTTGGCCATCGGCTTCTCGCAGAGGATGTGCTTGCCGGCCCGGGCCCCGCGGATGGTGAACTCGTGGTGCTGCGCGTTGGGCAGCACGATGTAAATGACCTGCACCTCGGGGTTATCCTTCAGCTGGTCGTAGGTCTGGTACGAGTAGCAGCTGCTGGGCTTGATGCCGTACTGCTTGGCGGCCGTGGCCATTTTGTCGGCGTTGCCGCTCACCAAGGCCACGGCCTTGGCGTGCTTGCACTGCCCAAAGGCGGGCAAAATTTCGGCCAGCGTGAGGTGGCCCAGGCCCACAATGGCGTAGCCCACGCGCTGGTCGGGCGCGTCGGGGTTGGGGAAGGGGCCGGCCTTGGGGTCGGTGGAGGCATCCAGCGGCGGCAGCTTGATGTCGAGGTCGCCGGTGGGCGTTTGGGCCTGGGTGCCGAAGCCGCTCAGGTCGGCTGCTTCGGCGGCAGCCAGGGGCAGGGCCCCCGCCACGGCGGTGGCCAGCAGGCCGTGCCCGGCGTAGTTGATGAACTGGCGGCGCGAGGCGTCGGTGGCGCCCACGGCGGGGGCGTCGGCCTCGGGCACGAAGGCCGGGGCGGAAGATTCTTGAAACATAGCGCGAAAAGATGGAATGATGAGCAGCAGCTTGGCTTTACGTGCCGGGCCGGGGGTTGCGTTGCTAAGGCCGCGCTTGCCGGGGCCCCATCTTTCCGCGGGCGGGTTGCCCTTACTTGGGCCGGGCGTAGCGCACGTCCACGGCCACGGGGTAGTGGTCGGAGGGCATTTTGCCGCCGCCGTAGGTGTCCGTCAGGATGCCGTAGCGGGCCACGGTGAACGCCGGGCTCAGGAAAATGTGGTCGATGCGGGCGTCGGACTTAGTTTTGGGGTCGAAGTTGTTGAACGTGCCGCTGGGCGCGTACACCAGCGCGGCCGTGGTGTAGGCGTCCTTCAGCCGGCCCGAGGCGTTGACCAGGGCGTAGCTTTCGTTGCGCTGGTCCACGTTGAAGTCGCCGCTCAGCACGGCGGGCGCGGTGCCGGCCAGGGCTTGCACTTGGGCCAGAATCAGCTTGGCGCTTTCGCGACGGGCCACCACGCCGACGTGGTCGAAGTGGGTGTTGAAGAAGTAGAACACGAAGCCCGTGCTCCGGTCGCGAAACTGGCCCCAGGTGCAAATGCGCGGCAGCGCGGCGTCCCAGCCCTTGCTGGGCACGGCGGGGGTAGGCGAGAGCCAGAACGTGCCCTGTTTAAGCAGCTCGAACTTGGCTTTTTTGTAGAAGATGGCCGCGTATTCGCCGGCCTCCTTGCCGTCGTCGCGGCCCACGCCCACGTGGCCGTAGCCAGGCAGGGCCCCGGCCAGGTCTAGCAGCTGGTTGTGCAGCACTTCCTGGGTGCCAAACAGGTCAAAATCCTGAAACTTAATGAGCCCCGCCATGTACGGCAGCCGCCGGAGCCAGGCGTTGGCCGTGTCCTGCTTGTTGTCGTAGCGAATGTTGTAGGTGGCTAGCTTCAGGGTTTGGGCCGCCAGCGGGCCGGCCAACGTGCTCAGCAAGAGCGCGGCGAGAAAAACCTTTTTGAACATGGGCGAACGAGAAAGAGAAGCGAAGAGCAACCGGTGCGTGGGGCCCCCAAGGGGCCCGAGCAAAGGTATTGCCCGCCGCCGCTACCGCCCGGGCGGGCGCCGCTGCCCCGCCGCGTGGGGCCCCGGCGCAACCGGCGCGGCGTAATTGGGGTAAGGCTGGGGGAATACCCGCCCCGGCCACCCCGGGCCGCGGGGCCCCAAACCATCGGCCGGGGCCCCGGTTATTAGTCCTTACCCCCTTGCCCATGCCCTCCCTCTTCGATTCCTTCGCCCTGCGCGGCGTCACCCTCAAAAACCGCCTCGTCGTGTCGCCCATGTGCGAGTACAGCAGCATCGACGGCTTCGCCAACGACTGGCACCTGGTTCACCTGGGCAGCCGGGCGGTGGGCGGCGCGGGCCTCGTCATCTGCGAGGCGGCCGCCGTGTCGCCCGAGGGCCGCATCACCCCCGACGACCTCGGCATCTGGAAAGATGAGCACGTCGATTTCCTACGGCGCATCAACACGTTCATCGTGGCCCAGGGCAGCGTGCCCGGCATTCAGCTGGCCCACGCCGGCCGCAAGGCCAGCACCTACACCAGCTGGAAGGGCAGCGGCGCCGTGCCGGTGTTCTTCGGTGGCTGGCAGGTGGTGGGCCCCGGCGACGCGCCGTTCAACTACGACTACCCGCAGCCGATGGCGCTGGACGCGGCGGGCATCCAAAAAGTTATTGCCGATTTCCGGGCCGCCACGGTGCGGGCCCTGGCGGCAGGCTTTCAGATTATTGAAATCCACGCCGCCCACGGCTACCTGCTGCATGAGTTCTACTCGCCCCTCAGCAACCAGCGCACCGACGAGTACGGCGGCTCGTTCGAGAACCGCATCCGCCTGACGGTGGAAGTGGTGCGCGCCGTGGGGGCCCTATTACCCAATCACTTGCCGCTACTCGTGCGCATTTCGGCCACCGATTGGACGAAGGGCGGCTGGACCATTGAGGATTCGGTGGAGCTGGCGAAAGTGCTGAAAGCCGAAGGTGCCGACCTCATCGACACGTCCACGGGCGGCAATGTGCCCCACGCCAGCATCCCGAGCGCGCCCGGCTATCAGGTCGAATTTGCCGAGCGCATCCGCCGCGAGGCCGGCGTGGCCACCGGGGCCGTGGGCCTCATCACCACCGCGGCCCAGGCCGAGGAAATTGTGGCCAGTGGCCAGGCCGACCTCGTGCTGCTGGCCCGCGAGGAGCTACGCGACCCTTACTTCCCGCTGCACGCCGCCCACGAGTTGGGCGCCGACGTGGCCTGGCCCGTGCAGTACGAGCGCGCCAAGCCGCGGCAAGCGCCTAGCTGAATAGAAACTATCGTGCTGAGCTTACGAAGCATCTTATCAGGGCCGAACAGGTCATTCAGCCCTGATAAGATGCTTCGCCAGATGAGCATGACAGTTTCTACGTGACAGGGGCCCCAGGCATTGCCCGGGGCCCCTATTTGCTTTTATAGAACTATGGAAGCGGTTACCGCGCCACCACAGCCTGCGTGAGCCAGGCCGCGGCATCGGCTTCGGTGTCGAAGGTTTTGTAAGTGTTGCCCAGTTCGCGGGCCGCCAGGGAGAGGCGCGTCATGCTGACGCGGGCGAAGGGGTTTTCGGCCAGCACCACGGCGCCATAGCGGTAGCCGCCCTCGCGGATGGCGCGCGGCAACCACTCGTCCAACATCCAGGCGCGCTCGGCGTCGGAGTAGGGCGCCATCTTGCGCTGGTCGATGAGCATTTTGCCCCAGCCCCGCCGCACCAGGGCGTGCAGCGCGTGCGTGAGCAAGGCCCGAAAGGCCACCTCCTCGCGCGGGGCGGCGTAGTAGTCGAGCCGCAGGTAGTGCAGGGGTTCTTCCCAAACGCGCCCCACGGCATTTTCAAAATAAACGGAGCGAGCAACCATTGGCAAGAAAAAAAGATGAGCGCGGCGGCCCATTTGCGCTAAACTGCGAAAGGCCGGCCGAGGTTATGCCGGGCCCGCTAGGGGCCCCGGCGGATGACGGCTTCCACGTTGGAGAGGTCGTCGTAATCGGGCGTCACCACGCCGCGGCCGGGGTTGTCGAGGTCGCGGATGGTGGTGACGAGCACGGCCACCGTGACGACGAAAACGATGGGAATGAGCTGGTTGGGAAAATCCTGGAAGCGGTTCATGAAGCCAATCAAAAAGCCCATGCCCAGCGAAACCACCACCAGCGCCACCAGAATGGTGCGCGGCGTGCGCTCGCGAAACGTATAAAGCAAGGCGAAATAATTAGCATTTTTGGCCGCCGCCAGCGTCAGCGCCTGCTGCACCACGGGGCGGTCGGCGGGAGCCCCGGCCAGGTGGGCCAGCAGGCCGGCGTCGAGGGCGCGGTTGAGTGAGTCGGCGCGGTGCACCAGGCGCAGGCACTCGGCGGCGTTGGGGGTGGGGTGGGCCAGCTGGTCGCGCAACGACGCCAGCAGATAGGCCCGCACCTGGGCCCGCAGCGCGGGCGGGTACAGCTGGCTCTGGCGGTGCAGGTCGGAAATGCTGCTGGCCTCGGCGTGCACAGTGGCGTCGCGGGCTTTCACGGCCGTGCCCGAGGCCACCATCGTGAAGGAGAGCAGCAGGCCGAACATACTAAAAATGCCGCCTTCCACGCCAATGGGCTTCCAGGCCCGCCCGTGGCGCAGGTACTGGCGCTGGGCCAGCCAGCTGCCCAGGCATACGGCCAGGCCCAGCCCCACGGGGTACGTGAGGGTGGCCCAGTACGAATCAACGACGGCCAGCCAGGCGGAAGCAAGCGGGAGTAACGGCATAAGCGGGCTGCAAAGAAAGTGCCTTTGCCCGTGCGCCGCATGAAGCGCGCCGGCCGGCGGCGCTACTTTTGGGGCCCCACCGTTCGCCTTCCGTACCCATGAAACCGTCCCGCAAACCCGTTGTGCTGCGCCCACCCACTCGTTTCCCGTCCGACCAAGTAGTGGAGCGCTGGGACGGCCGCCGTCTGCTGGCCGAGGGCCCCGAATTCGAGCAGTTTCACTTCATCGGCGGCGACTTTGGCGGGGCCGACCTCAGCCGCCTGCGCTTCCTCGACTGCCGCTTCGAGCGCTGCAACCTGGCCGCGGCCCAGCTCACCCAAACCGCCCTGCAAAACGTGGCCTTCGACGGCTGCAAGCTACTGGGCGTACCCTTCGGCGCCTGCCGCGACCTATTCTTCGGCGTGCACTTCGACCATTGCCAGCTGCGCTACGCCACCTTCGGGGGCCGCAAAATGCCGGCCACCCGCTTCGCCCACTGCATCCTCGACGAGGCCGACTTCACCAACGCCGACCTCACCGGGGCCCTGTTCGCCGACTGCTCGCTGGCCGGCACCGTCTTCCACGACACCCAGCTGGCCGGGGCCGATTTCCGCACTGCCACCGGCCTCGCCCTCGACCCCGAAGCCAACGGCCTCGCGGGGGCCCAGTTCGCCCTGGCCAGCCTGCCGGGGTTATTGGAGAAGTACGGGCTGGTGGTGGAGTAGGGAGCGGACAGAGCAGTGTGGGCTGAGAAGGGCCGTTTAATAACTACGGGGGTGGTCTAAATCGTGGTGAGCTATTATATTTATGTATGATTTTAACTATTCTAACGTGTGCCAATTGTGCCAGCCAACGGCTCTAAAAAAACGGGGCGAGTCGCGGCAAAGCCAAGTATCGCTGCTACGACTGCGGCCATCAGGCGGTTTTTGCCCCCGCCGCGCCGCAGCGGGCCGCTCAGTACGAGCAGGGGCTCAAGTTGCTAGTCGAGCGCAACTCGCAACGCAGCGTGGTGCGGGTCACGGGTGTTGCCCGCATGACGATTGCGCGGTGGATAAAAAAAAGTCATAATGAAGGCGGTTGAGCCGGAGGTAGTTGGACCGAAGGTGGTTGGAACGAAAGTAGCTGAGCCGGAAGAAGCGGTATTGGAACCGGATGAAGGGTGGACCTTTGTCGGCAAGCGCAAAGTATGGCGGTGGTTGGCAGTCGAACGGGCCTCCCGGCGCATCGTGGCCGGGGTATTGGGCTGCCGGGGAGCGGCCACAGAGCGGCGGCTCTTTCAAGCCTTACCCGCCCGTTAGCAGACCAATACGACGTACTACACGGATGCCTGGGAAGCCTATGCCACGGTGTTGCCCGCCCACGCGCACCTGCCCAGCGCCAAAGGCAGCGGGCGAACCAGTACCGTGGAGGCCCTCAACTGGTCGCTCCGCCACCGCTGCGGGGTCTTGGTTCGCAAATCCTGTTCGTTCAGTAAATCATTGACCCTGCACCATGCAAGAATCAAAATATGTATCGATAACCATAATAAACAAATCACCACGGTTTAGACCACCGCCCGTTTTTTCTTATTATGCTACCACTGGCTCTTTCAAGTGCGTCAGCATGTCCTGGGTCATCTTGGCCAAATCGAACTCCGGGGCCCAGCCCCAGTCGGCGCGAGCGGCCGAGTCGTCGATGCTGGCGGGCCAGGAATCGGCAATGGCCTGGCGGCCGTCGGGCGCATAGCTAACCTGGAAACCAGGGATTTCCTGCTGGATGGCGGCCGTGATTTTGGCGGGCGAGAAGCTCATGGCGCCCAGGTTGTAGCTGGTGCGCACCTTGATGCGGTCGGCCGGGGCGTGCATCAGGTCCAGGGTGGCCTTTAGCGCGTCGGGCATGTACATCATGGGCAAGTATGTATCTGCCTTCAGGAAGCACTCGAAATTCTCGCCGGCCACGGCTTTGTGGTAAATGTCAACGGCGTAGTCGGTGGTACCGCCGCCGGGCAGGCTCTTGTAGCCGATGAGGCCCGGGTAGCGCAGGCTGCGCACGTCGAGGCCGTGGTGGCGGTGGTACCACTCGCACCACTGCTCGCCGGCCAGCTTGCTGATGCCGTACACCGTGTTGGGGTTCATGACGGTGGTTTGCGGGGTGTGCTCGCGGGGCGTGTCGGGCCCGAACACGGCGATGGAGCTGGGCCAGTACACCTGCGGCACGCGGTATTGCACGGCCAGGTTCAGCACGTTCAGCAGGCCGTCCATGTTCAGTTTCCAGGCAAACATCGGGTCCTTCTCAGCCGTGGCCGAGAGCAGGGCAGCGAGGTGGTACACCTGCACCGGCCGGTACTGCCGGATGAGGTCTTCCAGGCGGTCCTTGTCCAGCACGTCGAGCAGCTCGAAGGGCCCCCCGGCCAGTGTCTCCGGGTTTTTGGGAGGCCGCACGTCGGCCGCCACCACGTTTTGCGGCTGGTAGCGCTGGCGCAGGGCGGCGGTCAGTTCAAGGCCGAGCTGGCCGCAGGCGCCGATAACGAGCACGGTGCCGGGTAAGGTGGGGGTATCGCCGGGGGTGGGGGCCATTGCGCTAGAATAAAGAATAGACGAGAAACGTAAATCGGCCGCAAAGATACCGCCGGCCCGCGCCCGTCAGGCAGGTTTGGTTGGCGGAGCGGCCGCCAGGGCCCCCAGCAGGGCCGCGCCGTTGGGGCTACCCCAGCCGGTGCAGGCGTCCCAGCCGGCGCGGGCGGCGTAAGCGCCGTTGGTGCCCGAGGTGATATCGTGCAGCAGCCCCCGGCCGGCCAACGAGCCGTACAGCAGCGGGTTGAGAAACCCGGCGGGCTTGGCCAGCTTTTGGTTGAAGAGCGCCACCAGCCCAGCCCAGAGCGGGGCTA